>NZ_BCBH01000016.1:0-126513 GCF_001320525.1 Pseudomonas sp. NBRC 111131
CATTCGACTTCAAGTTCGATTCGGAGATCCTCAAGTCGCTGACCGGGATCGTGGAGAACGATCAAGATGAAGGCGAGTACGTCAGCGGCTCGGACTCATTGGCCTTACATTCCGACGTCAAGCTTGAAGACTTCCCAGAAATCGCGCTTCGTTTGTTGACGGCTTACGAAGATGATCACTGCAAGGAAAAATATCCCTGGATGGACTTCATCGTCCCGGTGCGAGATGCGGCACTCGAAGGACATTTAGATCGTGTGCTCGTGGAAGCGATGAATGCCGAGCGGTTTGACTGCGTCCGCGCAGCTGCACCTGAAATGCTCGGAAATGATGTCAGCGGCTTTAGCTATGTCAAACGTAGTGCGCGTTCGCACAATGGCCCAGTGATCTCATTTGACCTGGATCTTAGACAAGCGCTGCTCGCCAAGCACTTACTGGGCGGCGTCACCCGCCCAGCGCTGGATTCTGAGCGCATCTACCTCTACGGGGCTGACGAGCAACGACTTGCCACCTGGCCTTTGTACATGTGTCTTGAGGCGGAAATTGAGCACGAAGGCAAAATCTACCTACTCAGCGAAGGTGACTGGTATCAGATCGATCGCGACTATACCGAGCAAGTGAATCGCTTTTTTGAGGCTGCAACTCCGTGCAACCTGGAGTTCCCCTCCTATCGCACTGACCACGAAGGCGCCTACCTGAGGCGCATTGCCGATAACGTAAATTTCTATCTGCTCGACCAGAAGCTGGTAAGACTTACAGGCGCAGGCGGCCCGTTCGAGTTCTGTGATTTGCTCACACCGGATCACCACATCATCCACGTCAAAAAGTACTCGTCGTCTAGCGTGCTCAGCCACCTCTTCTCTCAGGCTTACGTGTCTGCTGAGGCTCTGATCAACTCCCCGGACGTTGTTACCCAGGTGAACGCACACCTCGCAGATCTGGGAGGGTTCCAATTCGCTTTCAACCCAGGCACACAGCCGCGCAACAAAATCGTGTTCGCCATCATGCAACCCAATGCAGAACTGCACATGCCGTTTTTCTCGAAGGTGAACTTCAGGCAATTTGCACAAAGGCTTGGTGCGATGGGCTACCAGGTCGAGGTGTGCCGAATTGGCAATTAACTCGCTGACGTTTACCCAAAACAATGCCTAGATTGTTTGTTGTGATGACACGAGCATTGATTGCCCTACGTCGCATTGTTGTTTGCAGCTGTACTAATCCCTTCTCGATGAAGGGCAATCGCTCCCCCTTGAGAGTCGAGGGATTGATGATATTGATGAGCTTACCAGGCCTGGTTGACCTACATAGCTTGTGGGTCTACCTGACCTGGTTGGCTTGCCCCTCGGCTGGAGTGACGGCTCAGCGACGACGGTCTGTTGTGCCTTGACGGTTAACAGGAGGCTCCTCAGCGCGCCGTTGGTATTCAGTTGTAGGCGGCGGTGGCGGAACACGCGTTTGCTCGCTATTGCTTGGTTTCTTCTGGTCGGTCACGCAATTAGCTCCCTCAAGGTGACTAGAACAGCGAGCGCTGCGAAGGCACCCGCTCCGATAGTGATTTCCTGGTATGCGAGATCCAGGGGCTTGGTCTTCTCCGCTACGGTGACCTTAAGCGCCTCAAGCGTATCGATGTAGCAGTTGTAGATGTGCTTCTTCTGCCCTTCGTCATCCACGGCAATCAAATACTCGCCAGTGGCGCGGGAGGACGGGAGGTTCGGGTAGTCCTTGATGCGAAGTGCGCTCAGGGCGTGCCCCCACGCACAGGCAATGGCGAACGCAGCCACGATGAAGGCAATGAAGGTCAGGATGGCCAGCGGCGATCCAAGCTGAAAAATGACCCCGTTCTTGAGGCCTGCGATTGCGCTGAGGCCTGCAATTAGAATCGAGACCGCCGTGAAGAATCGCGCGCTCTTGTTCTCGACGTGATTGAAGCGGTCTTGCTCATCCTTGAACCTGTCTTTCAGGTAGGAAATGGTTTCGTCCATAAGACCATCCAAAGATTGCTGGCAGTGCGTCGTGCGGCAAGGCTTGGCTGTGATGGCTAGCTGTAGCGATCGCACATGCGGGAGTGGCACTATGATAGCGCCTCCAGCGCCCTGCTGGGCACCCTGCGCCTACAGAAAGGATCCTACCGGTGAGCATCAGCCTCTATCGCACCCAAGTGGAGCAGCATCAACGCACCATCGCCAGGCTACAGGGCGACAAAGTAAAGAAGGTCAAGGCGGCGGCGAATGCCGGCAAGAAAAGCGCCGATGCAAGCGCCGCAGCCAGCAAGACCTCTTCCGCTAGTACGGTGAAATCTAAGCTACGTGATGCCCAACGCTACCAGAGCGAACAGACCAAAGCGCTTTCTGATGTCAGCCAACTAGAGAAGAAGATCCTCGAAGCTCAGAAGCGGCTAGCCCAGAGTGAACAGCGTCTGGCCCAGGCGCTCAAGCGTGAACAGCAGCGCCTGGATGCTGCACAGGAGCAGCGCTTGAGGGAGATCAACGATGGATTGACCCGTCATGAAGAACTGCACGATCAAACTGCCAGAGAGATCGAGAAGCTAAAAGCACTGCCTGAGAAAATCACGGTGGTGTTCTTCGCAGCTGACCCCGGTAGCGATAAAAGCAACAGGCTACTGCTGGATGAGGAAGCGCGTCTGATTGGCGAGAAGATCAGGGCATCCGCACATCGGGACGTGCTTGAATTTCATACCCGCTGGGCGGTTAGGCCCATGGATGTGTTCCAAGCCATAAACGAGCTTAAACCGACCATTGTCCACTTCAGCGGCCACGGCACAAGTGCTGACACGCTGGTACTCCAGGATGACCAGGGGAACGCAAAGCATGTCCCACTGGAGGGTATCGTGAGCGCCATGGCAATCGGCTCCGACAACCTGAAGCTCGTCTTCTTCAACACCTGTTTTTCGTTTAACCAAGCCGCAGCATGTATCCGGCACGTACCAGCAGCGATAGGCATGAACCGCGATGTTGGCGATCTGCCCGCTCGCTTCTTCGCTGCACAGTTCTACTCAGCTATCGGATTTGGTCACTCTATCCACCGAGCGTTCAACCAAGCGAAAGCTCTGGTGGCAATGGAGTTTCCTGGTGAGGAAGCCATACCTGAAGTGTACGAACAGGACGACGAATCTCTGGTTCTGGTCAGGCCTCCTGCTGCGTGATCGCACCCTACCCTGCTGCCCTCTGCGTATGTTTTTCTTGGCTCTCCAGGAGGGCTAGCTGGGGTGTCTTTGCTTGCAAAGCTCGTGGGCAAAGCACCCGAAGAGGTAGTAGTAGTGAGTAGATAGTATGCGGTGATTTGGTAATTTGACGGGGACAAAAGGGGTTTATGGGGGCTCGGGTTGAGGGGGTTTGGGGTGTTTGGGTAGGGGGAGAGTAGGAATATTGGGTGAATAGTATTGGATGGGGTATCGGTGATAATTGCACTACTTGTTTCATCAGGCTTTCCAGCCAACACCAAGAAGCGATTAGCAGCCCCACAACAAACTGTCGAGAAAAGCAAATATTTGCTCTACTATCGCAATGCTCTGGCTTCTTAAACACGATGGGCCCAGCATCTGGCATTTACGTGTGCCCATTTGGGTCTGAGTTTAGGTCTGAAGCACACCGAAAGGAAGTTAGCTCTCAATAGATTTTTCGTTCTATTCAATAATTCAATTAGAAGCAATCCTGCACCTCGATAGTAAAGTGCAGCGCTGCATGAGTATAATTATTCAATCCACCTTGCTTAGCTGTTGATCTTCTCCCATTTCTTTGCCAACTCGAAGAATTTCGTGGACTGAGACTTTATTTCCTCGTGCCATTTCTGATCCGCCTCACAAGCCTCTTTCCCGATTACTACGGCGCCTATCGTGTCCACTGCTTGGCGCTGTCGCCCAAGAACCCCACCCTTATCAGCCTCCTCGGACAGGTACTTGATCTTAGCCACCCTGGAAGTCAGCTCCATCCAAAGCTGTGCTTGTGGAATTCCTAGCATCAGAGCTACCTGCAGCGAATCCGACATCATTTGATGGCTCCACTTGCTCATGTAGGAAATCGCCAGCAAGCTAGACACCTCAGTCTCCCCTTGGAGCGTTTGGAGGTTGCCCTCAATATCACCAATTTTTAGCTCATCAAATTCTGCCAGAGATCGTGAATGACCGAAAATCTCTGCTTTTTGGAAGCTTTCAACGTGTCCGGAAACCAGCGAATTCAACAGTTTTTTGGCTTTTCGCTCAGCGTTGACCCTTGGCATCCACTGTACCAAGACATAAAAAATATAGCCGCTTATCAAGCCAGTAAGGGTATCGCCAGCTATATCTTCGAAGGCATCTGATTGGAAAAAATCGATCCAGGTTTTCCAGCCCGGCCCTTTCATAAAAGCCGGGACGTCCAGCTTCACCTTCACCAACACAAGCAGTACAAAAGCCACCCCGAATGCGACCAGCAATGCCTTGTCCCGATATTTGTCCCACCAATCCAGCATTGCCGTTTCTTCCTTCACCCAAAGAAAAGGGCCCCGCAGGGCCCATTTGCACTCAAACTGACATGATACTGCCAGCCCAGCCGGATCAGCCAGCTCGCAGGATCTCACCTACCAGCACGCCCAAGTTTCGAGCGGCATCGATACCTCTGTGATACTGGCCTGACCACTCGATGCCCCAGTCTTCAACTGCAGGCCGGAGGGCCATTGCACGGCAGTTCAGCACTTTCCAGTGCCACTTTTTGGCGTTCGTGTGTGCCAGGCCGGCAAGCATGGGTTCGCAGATCTTCCGGTCGGCATCCATGGCTAATTGCTTGGCATCGTAATCACCCCAGGAGCACCACATTAGGCCTCACCTTTGAACGGCGCGAGGTAGTCCTCCAGCGATTGCCGAACCTCGTCATAGGTGCCAGCACTGCCCGGATGTGGGGGTTGAGGCATAGACCTTGAGAAGCGCTTGTAGGAATTGAAAGCCCCGGATCTTTCTCAGGCGGAATTTTCAGGCAGCTAGCCGTTTCACGGCAACGATCAACCAACACCTGCGTAGGTTGGGATGGCGCTGCGCGGTTTGCCGATCGTTTTCCATGATCAGTTAGAATGGGTGATCCAAGGACTCACGTACCCTAGGAATTCAGCTTGGGCTGTGCGGGATACCTTCCAGTGGTTGACCTGCCCGAGATTGTCCCGATGCTCCGCCGTTGTCACCACAAGTCGTCGCTCTGCACGTGATACGCCGACAAAAAATGTGCATCGGCTCTCATGGAGGTCACCGAAGTAGGCCTGACTTTCTACGCCAAGCAATACGACTGTGTCGAACTCCAAGCCTTTGCTCTTGTGCACGGTGAGTATTCGTATCGACTGGTCATTTGAGAGCTGAGCCAGCGCTTGAAGAAGGTCGGGTTCTCTGACCATGGCTTCGTCAATGTAGGTTTTGACGCTCTCGATGAGCTCGCGTAGATGCTCTCGGGACTGGTAATCATGAGACAGGCCGGCCAGTAACGTCTGCCCCACCATCGTCAGAAACTCTTCCAGGAGCTCCCACCGCTGAGCATACGTCTTGCCAACCATATCAGCCGCGGCCGACTTGCGCGCCTCTTTGACATAACGACTCCAATTGCTCTTGAGCTTACCGTCGGCGTCGTCCTCCGAAGGAATGATCCGGCGAGTTAGACGCGTCCAAGCCTTGGGCTCTCGCAGGCCATAGATACAAAGCAGGTAATCCACGATGACCTGGGCAATAGGCTCAGTGGAGATGTCCTGTGCCTTGTTTTCGTTCCGATAGCTGATACCCCAGCTCTCCAGCTCGGAAGTCAAACGCACGCAGTAGGCCTCGGGCTGAGCACGCGTAAGTATCGCGATCTTTGCGGGTGCGATTCCCTCAACGTTGACCCAATGCGAAATTCGCTCGGCGAGGTCACGGGCCTCATCTTCGCAATCGGCATAGCGCAGCAAATGAATCTCACCCCCTTGGCCAGTGAGCAAACTCCCAGGCATTTCCGATGCAGGATCGAGCACTTTGATGATGTCGTTCTGAAGCCTAAGCAGGTGAGGCAGTGACCGGAAGTTGCGGTAGATATTGAGGTGTCGCGCATCGAAGTCTTCGACGAACCTAGCGAACACACCATCCAAGGCACCCGCCCATCCCATGATCTTCTGCTTCACATCCCCTACCGCAGTCACGCGGCGACCAGACCCTACGAAGAGCCTAGTCACGAGCTTGTATTGTTCATCCGTGCAGTCCTGGAATTCGTCCAGGAAGACATCGCTGTACGTTTGGCGTATCGCGTTGATCGCCGGCGGATAGGCGTCAAGAATCTTGATGGCGAGTGGGATGAGTTCTTTGAACTCGGTCTGCACGGGATGAGCCTTGCCCTTGGCAACAACCTTGAAGCTCGGGTTCAGCGCATCGGTGCCTGTCAACACAGGTCGGAACCGCTCGACAATTCTCTTGGCCAAACCATGGAAGGTATAGCTGTCGAAGCGACCCGCATAAACGGCGCCGCACCGACGCCAAACACGTTCCTTCAGGTTATTGCTGGCATCAACTTTGAAGGCGATTGCCAAGATACGCTTTGGGTAACGGCATACACCGGTTGTGAGCAGGAAGTCGGCCCGCTGAGCGAGAAGTTCGGACTTCCCTGAGCCTGGGCCTGCCGTCAACGCTACACAGCGTATCTGCTCCCTTGCTGCGGTATCTGCATTAGGCTCAAGCACGATTCCGTCCGATGGCGTCCACTCCTCGACCCTGATCATTCGTGGAGCTCCCCAGCCATTTTGATCACATGCTTGACGAGCCGTTTGAGAGATGACGGCATGCCTTGCCGCAGGTCTTCATCCGTGAGCCTTGAGAGCGCCTCAATGTGCGATTTAGGCTTGCTATCTACCTTGAAGAGCTTGTGGTAGGCAGCGAAGTACTGTCGCTCAGAAACGCTGTACTGCTTCTCATCGTAGAAGCTGTCGCCCAAGACAGACCTGAGTTGGCCTACCTTCGGTGTCACAAGGTGCTTGGCCTCGATACCGAACGCTGCTGGAAAAGCGCAGAGCATGGCGAAATCCAAGTCCATAGGACTTGAGAAGAACACGTCATAAGGTTCCAGCCCTGCGATGTATGACGGGTATTCACGGCTCTTCTCAACCTTGAGAATCTTGTAGTCCTTGCTGTTCCATGCAGGAATTTCATCCAGCTTTTCCGCGGAGATGTAGCTCCGACTGGGCTGATGGAGATTGAGCTGTGTTGCCACATATTTGATCCTCCCCCACCCTCCGCCATGCCGCGCCACATCGAGATCCAGCAATGTCACGTAAGGAATCTTCAGCTCGCTCAGGAGACGCCAGAAGTGGTTCACGTGGCGGCCACCTAGCGGTGCAATGCACACCGCGGCCTCATCCACCATAAGTCCCTCTGCAGCGAGTAAACGAGGCAACACAATCTCCTCGCTATCACCCTCTCCTAGCACCACTAACCTTGAGAAATAGATTTCAGGAAACGCCTGAACGGCTTCTCTGACAAATTTGTAGGCTTCGCCATGCTTGTCCGGTGGCATCTTGATCCTGGTCACGACCGTGCAGCGTGACTCATCAAGTCTGAGGTAACGGATCTGCTCAGGTTCGACGCGTCGCAACATGGATGGAGCATGCGTCGCGATCATTGCCTGAGCGTCTGAATTTCCTCTACCGAGCACCAGATCCTTCAGTGACGATACGATCCGGCCCAGATAATGTGGGGACAGGCTGTTCTCGGGCTCTTCCAGAGCGATGAGGGTGAACACGGCAGGCTTGAGCTTATCCATGTCGAATGAGTCATCATCGCCTTTAAGCACTGCCCTTCCGATGGCCTGGGAGGTGAGCACCAAGGTCAGATAGAGCATCGATTTTTGCCCATCGCTCAGACGAGAGAAATCGACTTGCTGCTCGCCGTGGCCGGGGGTAAAGGATACCGAGAGATGCCTAAGCAATGCCTCGATTTCATGAGTGACGAACGTCAGGCTTGGGTCTTTAAAAAACTTACCTTTGTGTAGCCTGCCCCAGGCATTGGCGATCCCATCACCGAGGTTGATCACTGATGGGTTGGTGCTGAGGCTCTCGGAGATATCGGCGGACAGCTGGCTGATCTTTTCGCGCTGCTCCGCCCAGTTCACGGCCCGGAGTAAGCGACCAAGAAGCGCATTTGTCCCGTAGGTGATGTGTTCAGCCGGATCACGTCGCGCGGGCAAGTAGTGCACCTGGATCTGATTACGTTCATCGCGCGGTACCGGGGACGTAGCAACTGGATTGCCGTCTTCGTCGACTTCCGACACGTAGCGCAGGCTCTGCTCGATCTCATCGTCGAGCCCGAGCGAGGCATCCAGGCGGTAACGCACACGGGGCACACCGTTGATGTTATCCAACCGCATATGCCCAAAGTTGCACGGGATGGTCGGGTGTTCCTGGGTCTCGTCGGCGATCTCTGGGAAGTAGAAATCCGCCTCGATCCACAGCGTGCGCTCATCCGGCCTATGTTCTTCGTCATGCGCAACGAAGAAGTCAGACTTGCGCAGGCGTCGCTGATTAGGATCAATCGAGAACAGTCGGCAGAGCGCCTGCAGCGTTGCTGTTTTACCGGAACCGTTGGGGCCAATCAGGAACGTCAGTTTTCTGAAATCGACAGTGACCGGTTTCGCACCAAACGATTGAAAACCACACACGCGCATCTGCTTGAGTATCAACGCTCGAATCCCTTCTGGCTAACCATGACCGGCGGCCCACGCACTCAGGCACGCTCTGATTGAATAACGCTGCAGCTGGCCAATCCTAGCCCAGCCCATCGTTACGTGGTAGCCAAATAGTGGCTCAGAAAATTTCTCACATCACACTCACCAATCATTGGCAGCCAGGGCAGCTCAGCGAACAAATTCAGATCGCCAACTTACCCCTCCGACTGAGCGCCTGATAGCCTCCGCCGTGCCACCTGGCGAGGCCAGTCCCCGTTCCTGGAGAAAAAGCCCCCAACTAGATTCATGAAGACAAACCTGCACATTCAAACGAATGTCATAAATGACATTTTATTGACTTAACTCACGTCAACTTTTTGCCAAAAAAATAAATCCAAAACATGCCTTGAATTGGCAACTTGCGCCCCGAGATCTGGATAACCCACCCCTACATCGGAGCCCCCCATGGCAGACGTTTATTTCATCAATGGTATTAAGCTTGACGAAACCGAAGAGCACATCGAATACGTTCGAGTTCGAAAATCGGTCTCTAAGGAAAACTTCATAGTGCCGCGCAAATTCGTTGCTCAACTCATCCAAACCGGGGTGTCATTCAAATCGCGCTATCACGACGGCAAGGACTGGCATACCGGTGCGGATGTTGAAGTCTATGAAAGCATCTACCTGAGGGCTAACCCCAACCGCACCGCTAAAGACAACCTCAGAAACTTGCCACAGATCTGATTCTTCCGCGGCTTTCAAGGCGAGGAGGTGACGCCGCTCTCTCGCCTGCTCAGAAGCCAGACACGCCGGCCTACCGCTCATCTGCGGCAGTCAGGCGATCTCATGAGACTTACTGCAGGTACGCTACATGGATCAGCAGGTTGCGCTGAAGTTGATCGCCGAAAAGGCCTACGACGTCGGTTACTCCGCCAAGCTTCACTTCTCCACCTACGACATTGTGGAGAATGCCCCTGGGCGGATCGGTCTGATCTCCTTGGTAATCGGCGTACTAGCGCTCTACATCGATTTCTTGGCGGCAAAACATGTCTCAGCGCTCATTACGGTGATCGGCATTTGCAGCCTTTACATCACCTACTACGCGGACACCAAAGAGCAATATTTCCAAGCGGGAAACAAGCTGACGCAGTTGCTTGATCAGCTGAGAGTAATGTCTGCGCGATGTAAATCTAGCCAGCAATTCACCGCCACCGATCAAGCCGAACTGGATCGAATCACCGCTGATTTCGGGGCGGCCTGCCTGAGGAAACACATCCTGTTCTCGGGCTGGCTGGCACACAAAAAATTCTTTTGGGATCACCAGATCGATTGGATCGCTGAGCACCGTGAATTTAGGTTTTTCAGGGACAAGATCCCGTTTTCCGTATACGCCCTGATCGTAGTGGTTCTGATCGCTCTTGCCGGCGGGTCATGGCTTGCCACGCATCCGGAACTTCTCCTCTCGCTGAAGGAAGCCTGCACCCATGAGTAAAGAGCTTTTCGAGCAGTTTCGTAGAAACCTGGCGGTCAAAAATGCCGACGAGATCTCCAAAAGCTACCGGCAGATTACCGAGAAGCTCAACGAAAAATACTACGACAGCACCTCAGAGACACTTCACTGCCGCCAGGTCGGATCGTACGGTCGACATACCGCAGTCCATGGCGTGAGCGATCTGGACATGGCCTTCGTGCTCCCGTGGTCGGTGTACGACCGTTTTCAGCGCTACGAGAACAACAAGCAATCGTCACTGCTCGGTGAGATTCGCCTGGCTCTGAAAGAACGCTTCCCGAACCATGAGGTGAGGGCCCAGCAGCAGGTAGTATCGATAAATTTCTCGGACTACGTGGTCGAGGTGCTTCCGGCATTCGAGCATGAAGATGGCAGCTATACCTACCCCGATGCCAATGACGGAGGCAGCTGGAAAACCTGTAACCCAGTCGCTGAAATCGATGAGATCAACGCGCTGAACCAGGACAAAAATCATAATCTCAAGCGTCTATGCAAAATGGTGCGAGCTTGGAAAAACGACCATGGTGTGCCATTGAAGGGAATGCTGATCGATACCCTTTGCTACCAGTTCCTCAAGGAGACGACGGACTACGACACCAAGTCCTATGCCGCCTACAGCGAAATGACCCGTGACTTCTTCGCCTACCTGGTTGATATCGATGAAGAGAAGGAGCAATGGCGTGCACCCGGCAGTGGCTCCATCGTCACCAAATCAGGCAACTTTCATCCCAAGGCCAAGAAGGCCCTGAGACGCTTACAGGAGGCGCTGGATGATGCCGAGGTTGCCCATGAGCGGTGGAGCACTGTGTTCGGCGAGCACTTCCCAGAATATGTCGAGCAGGAAAAGAAACAGGCAATCGCAGAGAACCGCGTCAAAAACGCCGAGCAGTTCATCGGTCAAAAATTCAGTCTCGACATCCAGTACACCCTGCGCATCGATTGCTCGGTCAAAAATGAGGGCGACCGGCTGCGCAACCTCATGTCACGCGTCATCGCGTATCGTATTCCCAGGCAGCGTGAATTGACGTTCTGGGTCTCCGAGATCGATGTTCCACCACCATACAAAATTTACTGGAAGGTGAAGAACGTCGGGCCTCAGGCTATTGAGCGCGACATGATCCGCGGCCAGATTCGCATCGACAGCGGTTACCGACAGATCACTGAACACTCTACCTTCCAGGGCGACCACTACGTGGAGTGCTATGCCGTCAAAGAGAACGTATGCGTGGCTCGAAGCCGGATCGTCGTCCCGATCTGACTGCTGCAGGGGGTGTAGAGTCCCACACAAACCTGCCAAATTTTTACCCTAATCTACAGATTGACAATAAATCCTGAGGCATCAAACTTTGCAGTCTGGGTGGTAGCGTGCGAGAGGTGCGCATGGCGAATCCAACTTACACTTGACATAAATCAATAATTTGTAGGGGAAATTGTTCATGGGGGGAGATGTGAGCCTGATAACTTCTAAAGGCAAGGATTGGGCCTTAAAAATAGAAGGGCCTTTGGGGGTTGCTTTTAGTTTAGTGATAGTCATGTGCCTTGGTTATGCTGTCACTGTCCGCGGATGGCAGTTCTTCAAACTCCCGCTGACTATATCACTCATTTTTTCTATATTTTCATTTTTTCTCTCAATCGCTGCCGGCTCCAAACTTAGCATGGGACGAAGGTTGCTATCGGGGGTGCGGGCCGCAGCTGGAACAATCTTATTTGGCACAGTACTTTTTAGCATTATTTTGGGTAGCATTTTTTCATTGACTGAGCTCTGGGAGTATGCGTCCAGCCATATCGCCCAAACCTATAAATCCTCTTTACTTGTCGGACTATTAACATTTATTGTTGGAGTGATATTTTTCGCAGTCCGAACATTTTGGCGCGTCTCCTACGGTTTGTCGGAAATAGTGGCTGGGGTAAGCATTGCCTCATACCGCTCTTTCGGAGCAGAAAATTGGTTTAGCTCCATGAACTTTGACTTATATGTTGTTTTATTAACCGCTGGAGTATACTTGGTGGTAAGGGGTTTTGATAATATATTTCAAGGATACAAAGAATCGAATGATCCGATGGTGAAGGCAGGACTATGGTTGAAATCACAGATCTACGTCTCTAATCTTGAAAAAGTTTCAGAGATGTATGGAGATGAGCGATCAAATTAGCACACCACAAGGAAACACCCTGTCTTACCTCCCTATTCGGAGCTGGAAGTGGGCTAAAGAACAGGCCGGCCTTCACACCGCGGGCCGCGCTCTCACTCTTCTGACCTCGCAAACCTGTCGTCTGCCACCCATAATCTTAACCAGTTAAGTATCAAGGCTTGGAGATCATTCATTGAGCCGACCAGACATTCCTGCTGACATCCGACGAGCCGTGCTGGTGGAGGCTGGCCACCGCTGCGCCATTCCTCGGTGCAATCAAACCGAGCTCGACGTCCACCACATTGTTCCTTGGGCTGATTGCCAGAAGCACGAATATTCCAACCTGATCGCACTCTGCCCTATCTGCCACCGCCGGGCACACCAAGGTGACATCGACCGGAAGTCGCTGCTTATTTACAAGGAAAACCTGGCCAAGGAATTCGGGCGTCATGATAACGGCACCTTTCAAGCAGAAGCCGTTGAAATCAAACGACGCTTGAAAGAGATAAATCGATCTTCGCCAGGCTTCCGTTTTCAGTTCGATTTTCCGGATTTCCCAAATCCACTTGAACGCATTGTGTCTCGAAACATTGAGGCCTGGGGTCTTGAGCTTTTGGCAGAGTTCCAGTCTGGCCAAGCCGAATGGGAAAAAGATCCCGGGAGCCTCCCCGAACACCTCCGCAATTGGCCTGCAAGTCTCAAGGGCAGCTATGAGATAGTGCGACGTGATGAGCGGGTCATAAGCATCCGGTATGCAATCGACACCTACCATCCCGGGGCCGCCCATGGGGCCCGCGAAACCCGGGTGCTTAACTACACACTTTCGCCCTTCCGCCCTGTAACTCTGGAGTACCTCCTGGGAGATCTGCAGCGGTTACCCACACTGGCAGACTTCATTCGCAACCGTCTTGCCGCTACGGGTAGATACGAAGAGTTTTCGCTGAATTTGGGCACAAAACCGACCGAAGAAAACTTCTCCCTCTTCACCATCCTCACGTATGGAATGCTATTCATCTTCCCAGAGTACCGCATCGCTTCGTATGCTGAAGGTGAACAAGATATCTACATTGATTTTACTGAGCTCAAAGGGGTCTGCGACCTGCAGGCCTTAGACAGCCTGCAGATGCATGATGAGGCTTGAGGACACAAGATTTATCGAAGAGCTGGTGATGCCAAATACATCATCCCTCCTCCACCGATGGAGGACACCTGTAGGTGCAGCGGAAAGCTCTCAGCCCCACGATACAGCTCGACCCTAGGTGAACATGAGGGCCGAGCATCGGCGATCGCCTAGAGATGCTTGAGAGCCTTCTCCAACGCCTGGAGAGTGCCTGGCATGAACAACGGGGTACCTTTACCGTCCAAGACATCCCCGCGCTTGCCCCGCTGCAGCCGCCATCGCTGCAGAAACTCATCCGAAAGCAAGTGCTCCAGGGCCTCACGTTCAAACGGCGTCAGCTTGAACTCCGGCGCACCTGTGTGCTTTCGGTCGTCGACACGAATCACCATACCAGGTGGGATAAACTCTTTGATGGTGCGCTGAGCTTGAGCAAGCTCCGCAAGGACTTGCTGAGTCAGCAGGCGCTGCTTGACGTCTTCGATCTCATCGGCCCAGGCGTCGGATCTACGCGGCCTGGGAGGTCGCTTGCGCGCTTCATCGGAAGTGGCGAAGGTTGAAATCAAAGCGCGGTAGTTTTCGCCGGTCTTATTCCTGATGCTCTGGGCTTTTGGAACGCCACGCTCGGCGCCAATGCGCGCGATCGTGGCCACAGAAAAGTCAGTGCTACCCGATTCGGCGTGCTCCTTGCAGACCGCATATACAGCCTGCAGGTAGTCCTTTTGCTTCGGCGATTTGTTGCACAAGTGTGCGAGCATTTCTTCGGGTGACATCATCTCAATCCACAGTTCTTCCACTCGTCAAGCATGCCTGTGATCATACCAGGACTTCAACATCGAAAGCCCCACTTGGAACAGCCGTCGGCCCAGCGTATGACAATCCCAGCAATGGCTCAGATGAAAGCAAGTCCGCGTACTCTCTGTGGGTGATCTCCTCCAAGCCATGCAGATCTTCCAGCTTGATGTCACCGTTGATGAGTTGATCTATACGTTCGGAGCTGCTCAAGCGGCGCTTGAAAAACTCGACGATCTGGTTACCTAGCTTCAGTTGCTCATCCTCGCTGAGCTCAAACATCACTGGTCGAATACCGTTGCTCAAGGTCATGCGGTCGATCATCTGTGAGCGGCGAGGCGTGGCCATGACCGCCGATACTGAATCGTAAATAGTGGCATTGACACAAACCTCATGGAGCTGTTGGAACAAGGATGTTTCCTCAAACCCAACCTGCACCTCGCTTTTATCACTGACGATGAGTTGGAGGCCCTGACCCTCGGAGGCTCCTTCCGCCTCAGCTTGGCTGTTCAGCACGATACGAGATTTTTCGATAAGCTTCGTCAGTGCCTGCATGTCGCACAGGTACATGTCCATTTTTTTTGCGACGGTCTCGACTTCGGAGGCAAGCTTACGCATCGCCACACCTATGCGGTTCTTCTCAGTATCATCAAAGTCCTTGACCCCAATCTGATCAAAACGCTCATACCGAATCTCATCCAACCGCTGTCGGTATTTCGCAATCCTGCGCTCCAAATCGGCATACTGATCGTATTGAAGCCGAACGTTCAACGACAGTTCGTTCCACAAGGCTGTCATCCCGCCGAGGAATACTGGGCCAGTGACGAGATGCCTGCAGCGTGGGCAATTCTGCTCACCCAGATGACCACTTGCGACAGGCAGCCAGTATTTACCTTTATGGGCTGCACCGCCGTCATGGCAGCGGGAACCAGCATAGGGGCAAATTCCATAGTCCCGCACAAGCTGCGTGCCAGCCCGTTCCGACAGCAACATATCCAATGCTTCAGCGGTACTAGAAACCAGCAAAGGACGAAGCTTCTCCACTTCACGTTGCTCGATCATGATTTGAAGATCACGAGCCTCGTTCAGTTGGGCACGCTTTTCAACCTCCGTCATAATGTGTCGGACATGAGCAGTCGTGAGCTTCGCATAGTAGATTGTCATCACTATCGAGGCGTGGCCTACAACCTTCATCAACACCGTTGGATCCATCCCACCATCCATGATGTAGGCGGTGATCAGGCTCACTCGCATGCTATGCGGCGTAAATTTCGAACTGTATCGACCCAGAACAATACGCTCCTGAGGATTCTCAGGATTCCCTCGGTATTGAGCAAGCTCCAGATCGTCAGGCTGAATGTGATAAAGCGCGGCCCAGAGCCGCTTCTTCATATGATCGTTGAACAAGGGTGGCTGATTTTCGTTAAGAGCCCTGAATAGGAATACGTTCTGTCCCTTTTTCGCCAAATCTGCATGCGAAAAATTGCATCGGCTCTGACACTCAGTCCATTTTGTAGGGGCCGTTACTGGGTTGTACTTTTCCTGCCAACGCCTTAAGACAACCAGCCAGTAGGCCAACTGCTCCGGAATCCAGGGGACGCTATACCCTTCACCGTTTGCATCGGTCTTATTGGATGTGAAATGCATTCCCCATCCACCGTCCGTGTTTGTGACAAACGCCTGCTGGACACCTGGAGTAGCCATGGGTCTCGTATTGAGCGTCCAAACCAACTTCCCATCGACAAGCTCAGCGATATACTCATCCGCCTCCCCAGAGTCGTTGTACATGATCTGCCGACCACGGGCTGGCACGGAAACAAGAGCAAGTAGCGCTATCCAATGCCCCGGATACCAGAGGTAATAATCATTGCCAGTTTTGCGCCACACGCAATTAGGGTCATCAAAGTCGATTACAGACGCAGGCACTTTATGATAATCACTGTCAAAGCCATGAAGTGCCTTGAGATCTCCCAGCGTCTTTGCGCCCTCTGGTACAATCCAGTCACGGATCGAATTTACAAAATGGAAAGCAAGTACTGGTTTAACACTTTCACTAGGAGAGCTTTTATACCCGTCAAATTCCGCCGCTGCCAAGGGGTTAGCAGCACCCACTACTCGATAAACATCCCCAGTATCCTCGTCCTCTTCAGTGAAATGAACGCGCAGTGCATCCTCCAAAAATTCATGCACATAGCTCCAAACCAAGCGAGCCGTATTTGGACTTTGCATACTGCAAAGAAACTCTTCGTACTGACGGACATTAATCTTGTCCAGCAGCATGAACTCAATGACATTGCTACCCAGACCATGTGGCTCAACGAAATGACGAAGGAATCTACAAATTGAGGATTCAACAGTTCCTTTTTTTTGTTTGTGTTTAATAAAGCGCTTGACGTCCTCAACCCAGCCAGCCGTCGCTTTAGTCACATACTCAAGTGTGTAGGGGAGTTCTCCTCCTAGAAAATCGTAAACGTTCGACCATTGGCTATAAATTTTGGGAAAATGGTTAACGTTAGGGATCCGAGGATCATTCAACTCGCGAACCCGCTTTGAGACGTCATCCCAAGTTTTACATCCACTCGCCTGAAAAATTTGTTGGACTTCGTCGTAGCTGTAAGGGGTGATTTTCCCCAGTAGGTCGTACCAATCGACCCACGCTAGCGCAAATACAACTTCGGGATCCCCTGGTAGAATAGAAATAGTTTTACAAGCCTCAATGTATTCATCGCGACTTTTAAGCTTCAACACCTTCACTGCATGCTTGAGATCATCTAGGCTGACGATTTCTTCAGGCAAAAGAAATACCTTCCATCCGGGAAACCCAGGGTATTTTTTGACGGGATCGGCCGGCAGACGAGGGTCAACCTTGTAGCGTTCTGCATAATCTGTAGGGCCAGTGAACCTATATGCCAGCGCAATTTTTTTACATACCTTCCAATCAAGCGGTTTGAAACCCTCCTCCCCCTTTAATGCCAGCCCCCAACCAACCCACTTATCTGCATAAACGCATACCGGGTTTTTAGGTAGTTTAGGATCAATTACGCATCGCTTTTTGTAATCTGCTTGATTACGAAAATCATGCTTCCTAGCCGCTACAACGAACTCTTCATAGGTTGCGTAATATTGTGCGAAAAGCGCAGCTGATTTTGGTTTACGCTTCACAGTCGCCTGCAAGAACTCTCCCCAACCTTTCCATTCATTGGGATATTGGCGTTGCGGGCTAGCGACCAAGCGTGGATCTTCCTTTCGACGGCGCGTATAAATATCACGACTCGTGATCCCCAAATTCCGAGCTGCCGTCGAAGCCTCTTCATATGTGGGATAGGGAATATCGGCCTTTCCCAAAAAATGTTCCCACGTGAGAAATTCAGGAAACTGCTGGGGCTCCGATGGTAGCCGTGGGTCTTCGTGCCGGCGTAACATATAATCTCGCCAACCTACAATCCCCAGCGCTTGCGCTGCTTTCTGGCATTCCTCGAAAGTCTTATATATCTCTGGCCGACCCAAGAAGACGTCCCAGTTCACAAAGGCATCGCCGTAATGGGTCATTGGGTCAGGCGGGAGATTAGGGAACTCAGCAAGTAGCTCTCGATATTCTCTTTGCAGCACTACGCCTCTTTCTTTCATGAGCCTCTTTGCATCATTCAGACTCATGAATTCGATTGCCACCAGACCTGGTCTGAGCCGTGGGACTGGCGTTCGGGTAGCTTTTCCAATCGGTGCACGGACGTCATTGAATTCGGTCACTGCGTCTAAAGCAGAGACATGCACCCTCACTTCGGCATAAGCCCCACGCTTGAGAAAGTGATCCCAGCCCTTCCAATGTTGGGAGTAATGCGCCATTGGACTTGCCACTAGGCGAGGGTCTTCCTTGCGTCGTTGGCGATAGTACGCTTTATTCGTGCATCCAAGGCGCACCGCAGCGGCTGATGCCTCTTCATATGTTTCATAGGGCACTCCACCGATACCCAGGAACTCCTCCCACCCCAGGAACTCTTCGCTGAAGATCTGCTCAGGGTTTTGTGGAAGTTTCGGGTCTTCACGCCGTCTTCTCAAATATTCGCGTTGTGTAGTGATATTCAGGGCACGAGCGGCCACCTTACACTCTTCAAATGTGTTGTATCTTTCCTTTTGTTCGCAAAAAGATTTCCAACCTTTGAACTCTTTGTAAATGAGAGATGGATCGGGGGGAAGTCTCGGATCTGCATGACGACGAGACTCATATTGCTTAGCTGTCAAGATACCCATGCGATAGACCACCGCACGGCACTCTTCATAGTCAGTATAGAACCCCAAAAATTCGATTTGCCCTGCTTCAATATTCACGTAAAGACCCCGACGAATTAACCATAAATTGATTTGACTTCTCAAGTGAAAGTCAACACCGGATAGATGCAACCATCTTTGAAACCACATTGCAAGAGCGCAAAAGTTAGCAGGCAGTACTTACGACTGGCCCTAAGCCTTCAAATGCGTAGAGCTGGCCGGCCAACTACCGCTTGTCAAATTTTAGAATTGAGACCTCAGCAGTAGATCTGATGCCACCAGGCCGGCCTAATGAATTAGCCGTATATTGAATTTAATTATTTTCTAAACGACTGAAAAATTAAAAAATGATTTTAAAATTTTATTTGGCAAAGCGCAGCCACTTCCCTGCACATGGCAAAACTTGGGGCTCTCAGCCTGGTCGTTTCCATGAAGGGGAGGAGTTTCAATTTTTAAATGGGCTGGCTGAGGCATGATTTCGAATTAAAAACCGCGCGCCCTGGGGGCGTCGCGCCGGCGCACAACGCCTGACAGGACGTGCTTTCGACCACCATCGAGACCTGCACGGTCGACCTCATTTTAAAATTGAGAAGCCAGTCGGCTCCAATTCTGAATTGGAGAGGAAGGAGATTCTCTGAGCAGTCATGCGACAATTTGTCGCATCTTTTTTCAATGCCGAGCCATCTGGAAGCGCTTGCGCTAAGGGGGTGTTAGCTAGGCTTCAGCTTCAAAGGTCTTGAGACGAGCGTCAGGCGAGGCGAAAACTGCAGAGGAAGCGAAGGTTACGGGTTGAATGAGCATTCCGAGGCTGTTTTCAATGCAGCATGATCGCCACAGGCACTTTTCGTACGAAGCCTAGGTAGGGCTATATGGAAAGACTTGAGAAGCAGGCCATGTGAGGCAATCACTGCCGAGGAGCGCTTAGCGTGCCCGCACTGCCCAGGTCGACAATGACTGGGGAAGCGCGGCCTGCAGCGATGATCGCTTGAACCATAGGGCGAGAGGGGGGAGTCGATCCACGCTTCTATCAGCCCCCCATATCAGGCCTTTACAGGGTCGGTATCGAACAGGTCGGGAAGATCGATACGATGGTCTCTGTAAGGCCCGTATGTACAGGAATCAGACCTCAACTTGCTTTCCTTCTACCCGCTCCATCTCATCCCGGATGTCCTCACTGCTTGGCTCGATGTACACGAGGTGCGAATTCAGATTTTTATGGTGCATAGCTTTGGATATGAACACGCCGGAGAAACCGTACGCAGCGAGCCTGAAGCCATAGGCGTGGCGGTGCCCATGCTCAGTAGTGCCGAATGCCTTCTTATGAGGAAGGCCGATACGCTCGACAGCAGCTCGATGTTGCTGGCTGAAATTTTTGATCGTTTCAGGATGCCCAGAGCTATTGGTAAATGCATACGGGTGATCGAACTCAGGCGGTGGGTCGACCCGTTGGTATTTCAGATAGTTCATGTAGTTCGCATAAAACTCCTTCGCCTTTTCGACCGGGGAGAAGTAAATCTCAATATAACCATCATCACCATCGATAAGCTTAGGCGCTTTCCAACCTGCATAGAGAGCTCTTTGAACCACATAATCTGTTCTCGGAAGAAGACGATAACGCCGCTGCAGGTAGTCTCTACGATTACGGTAGCCCTTTTCCGGGGATCGCCCATTCGATGGATGCCATATACGAACAATGCCCTCTCCCTTTTTCTTGTCAAGTACTAAATCCCCCAAATACCAATGGAAAGGTTCAGACTTACGCAAGCCACCGTAATGCATCAATATAGTGATAGCACGCCCTTTGTAGTCAATGAAATCATGCTCTGTTGCGCCAGGATCATTACAAGTTCGAACCCAACCATTAACCAACAGATTATCTATTTCGCTTTCCGGAAATCGTTTTGTTATTTTTCTATTAGCCGACGGTGCATTGCCAGCACGAACCTGACGAACAAAGTGTGCATTACTTGCCTTACTGCGATCCTTGATCAAATGGCGCAGGAATATGTTCTGTTCTTTATGGTGGTAAGCGCACCAATTTATTCGCTCCTCAACCCGGGTTGCCTTGCGGAACGGGTTTGCCCGGGCGCCACTATGACCGTCCTGTTCGGCTAGCCAATCGCTGTAGACAGTAATGAGATACAACAGGAACGATGAGTCCTTCACCTTCCTCGGTACCCAGTACAAACCCGTGGGATCTGTCGAGGTCTCAACGTCAATGGTGCCCAACTCCAAAGCATTGACGAACGCCTGGAGAAGCTCTGTCACCTTCGTGAACTTGCCCTCGTTGGCATTGATGAACTGGATGAGATGCTGCACCGCGTAGACGCACCGCTCCATCCAAGACGCACTCTTTTTGGCTTGGGAAAGGAATCGCAGCAAAGAGATCAGGATGCCATCTTGAGTGATCAGGGCGGGGAGCATGACCTCACGGCCAGTCTTGTCATTCTGGTAAAGCGTGTTGATTTTCAGGACGTAGGCCATCAGAATCGCACCTGTTATATAGTATATAGTATGCGGACATATCTAATTTTAGCTTAGGTGAGCGGGTCAGGGAAGGCTGATTGGAGGGGGGATTTTTGGGGGTATCAGGGAGTAGTTTTGCGTTGATAGTATGTTTTTGGTCATCGGTTATAATACCGCGGCATGCAGCAGTCGGGCGGGCGACGCATCAAGCGCAGCCTGTTCATCGACGCCGCGGGCGTGCGCTTTTTGACCCGCGAGGAAGAACAGCGCCTAAGCCAGGTGCGCCTGCTGGGCGACTACCTGGCGACCAAGCGCCAGGAGCTGCAGGCCTGGAACGAGGCGCTGGGGCCGGTGCCGGAGCTGGCGGCCAACCGCCGCAAGCTGACCAACATCGGCACCTTCCGTGCCTTTGCCCTGGCGTACCTGAAGAATCACCCTGATGTCCATTCGGGCATGACCTGCATGGTTCGGCAGATGCAGACCACGGCCGAAGGGGTTCCGCTGGAGGTCTACTGCTTTACCACCACCACGGTATGGGCGGATTACGAACGGATTCAGGGGGATATCTTCGATTACCTGCTGGCGGTGTTGCCGGAGTTTGGCTTGAGCTTGTATCAGCAGCCGAGTGGCAATGACATGCGGGTGGGGTTGGCGGGGCGCGTGCCGCACCGTTTGGAAGAATTGAGCGAGGTTTGAGAGTGCTGGGGCCGCTTTGCGGCCCGTTCGCGGGGCAAGCCCGCTCCCACAGGGGGGTGCCCTACCTGGGGAAGGATTGAGCGAGGTTGAGATTGCCGGGGCCGCTTTGCGGCCCATTCGCGGGGCAAGCCCGCTCCCACAGGGGGGGGCCCGGCAGAGAACCTGTGGGAGCGGGCTTGCCCCGCGAATGGGCCCTCACCTACCCCGCATAACCCAGCAGGTACAACAAACCGGTCAAGGTCACCAGCGAAGCCACCGTCGACAACAGGATGGTCCGCGAAATCAGCCCCGCCTCTCGGTTGTAGTACTCCGCCAACATGAACGGCCCGGTCCCCGTCGGCAGCGCCGCCAGCAGCACCGCCGAGGCCGCCCACATCGTCGGCAAACTGAACACCTTGAACGCCAGCACCCATGTCAGCGCCGGCTGCCCCACCAGCTTCAACGCCACCAATGGCCAGGGGCTGGCCTGGGCGCCAGGGCGCTTCTCTGCCAGGAAAGCGCCCAGCGAGATCAACGCGCAGGGCGTGGTGGCCACCGCCAGCATGTCGAGAAAATGCAGCACCGGCTCGGCCAGCCCCAACCCGAACATGGCCCAGGCAGCCCCCACCACCGGTGAAATGACCAACGGGTTCTTCGCCAGCGCCTTGCTCACGACCAGCACCGCACGGCCTATCTGCCGCTCCTCTTGCAAGCCGATCTCGATCAACGTCAGCGAAATCGCGAACACCAGGCACACCACGATCAACGACGAAATCAACGCCGGCTGCAGCCCCGGTTGGCCGAACAGCAGCAGGCACAGGGGAATACCGATATAGCCGGTGTTGGCATAACCCGCGCTGAGCCCGTCGATGCTCGCCGCCACCAGGCCATGGCCACTGAACAGCCGCCAGGCCAGGGTGACCACGAACATCGCCAGCGCCCCCACTCCAAACGCCACGATGAACCCCGGATGCCAGACCTCGCTCCAGGTCGCGGTGGCCGTTACCTTGAACAACAAGGCCGGCAGGCACAGCCAGACCACCATCTTGTTGATCTCGGCAGCAGCCTTGTCACCGAGCTTGTTGGCCCGGCGGCACAGGTAACCGACCAGGATCAAGGCGAAGATCGGGGCAACGATGACGAAAATGGTGTGCATATCAAGCCTTGTGGGTCAGCGGTGCTTCAGTACGGCTACCGAGACGGCTCAACCACACCGAGCACAGGATGATCGCCCCGCCGATGAACAGCCGCCCCAATGGCTCGTGCTGGTTCCAGATCAGCAGGTTGAGCAGCAAGCCCACCGGCACATGCAGGTTGTTCATCACCGCCAGCGTGCCGCCGGATACCAGGCAGGCGCCCTTGTTCCACCAGTACAACCCCAGCGCCGTCGGGCACAAGCCAAGGAACAGCAACACCAGCCACTGTACCTCGGTGCTCGGCAGGTGCTGGGTGTTGCCGAACAGCAGGAAGGCCGGCAGTACGACCAGCAACGCCCCCAGGTAGAAGTAGCCAAAGCGCGTGTAGTGCGGCAGGTCGCTGGGGTTGCGCGCGACCAGATGGCGGTACAGCACCTGCCCGGCGGCATAGGTGAAGTTGGCCAGTTGCAGCAGCAGGAAGCCGATGAAGAAGTCACCGCTGATGCTGTCAAAACGGATCACCGCCGCACCCGCTACCGCGACCAGTGCGGCGAGCAGCGCCCAAGGGTTGAAGCGGCGGTTCAAGGCATCTTCGATAAGGGTTACATGCAAAGGTGTGAGGATGGTGAACAACAGCACCTCCGGTACCGTCAGCACACGGAAGCTCAGGTACAGGCAGACGTAGGTTATGCCGTATTGCAGTGCGCCGATCAGCAGCATCGAGCGCATGAAGCGCGGTTCGACCTGGCGCCAGCGCGTCAGTGGCAGGAACACCAGGCCCGCCAGCAGCACCCGTGCGAGCACGGCAAAGTAGCTGTCGACGTGGCCCGCCAGGTACTCGCCGATCAGGCTGAAGGAAAACGCCTGGATCAGCGCGACGATTATCAGGTAGCCCATGGTTGTCTCTCGTAAAACAAGGCCGCGACCTTAGCGGGTTGCGGGCAATCTGTTCAACCATGAGGAATGTGCGGCCACACAGGCAAAAAAAACCCGGCCATCGAGGCCGGGCAGGTACACCCAAAGGAGCAACAGGTGTCAGGGTTGGGAATTGGTTTGGGCTCAGGCCACTGCGGCCAGCTTGGCCTTGGCCTGGTTCAGGCCTTTCTCATGGAAATCACCGCTCATGTTCAGGCCTTCGGCGTGGATGAAATTCACATCGTGAATGCCGATGAAGGCCATTACCTGGCGCAGGTACGGTTCCTGATGGTCGCTGGTGGCGCCCGCATGGATGCCGCCACGGGCAGTCAGCACAATGGCGCGCTTTCCGGTCAGCAGGCCTTGCGGTCCGGTGGGCGTGTACTTGAAGGTAATGCCGGCCCGTAGCACATGGTCCAACCAGGCCTTGAGCGTGCTCGGAATGGTGAAGTTGTACATCGGCGCTGCCATCACCAACACATCGGCCGCCAGCAGCTCATCGGTCAATTCGTTGGAGCGGGCCAGAGCATCCCGTTCGGCAGCACTGCGCTGCGCTTGCGGTTTCATCCAGCCGCCCAGCAGGTGGGCATCCAGGTGCGGTACAGGCGTCACAGCGAGGTCGCGCACGGTAATTTCATCGTCGGGGTGCGCCGCGCGCCATTGCTCGATGAAGTCTCGGGTCAACTGACGGGATACGGAATCCTGCTGGCGTGCGCTGCTTTCGATGATCAGTACGCGGGACATGGGTGCCTCCATCGGCAAATAGGGTGCGATTCGATGGAGGTGAGATTAAGGCTTGACCTATCGATAAAAAAGCGTAAAAAGTGGGTTCAATCTATCGATTAATTCGTTTTAAACGGCTTTGCAATCGAGGGCGATACGCAGCTTGATGATTTGCCGGTTGAACTTGGCCGTCACGTCCACGCTTTTACCAGCCGGTACGTTCACCCGGCGTACCCGTGGCGCCTCGGGGCCGTTGCGGAACGTCACCTTGCAGGCCGCCGGCACTTGCCCATAGTTGTTCAGGGTAATGGCACCGATATCGTAAGCGGTGTCGTAGGCGGTGTAGTCCAGCTTGACCCCGGCCAGTTCCTTCTGCACATCGATGGGGTAAGCCATGGCTCCCAGGGGCAGGCACATCAGTATTGCCGCACAACATTTCTTCATGGGGCGCTCTCCTTGAAAGAGCGCAGCTTAGGACAACAGGAGCCAAAGATGAAAGCGCCGCGCGTAACCCTGGATCAGTGGCGAACCCTGCAGGCAGTGGTCGATCACGGGGGGTTTGCCCAGGCCGCCGAGGCCCTGCACCGGTCGCAGTCGTCGGTCAGCTACACCGTAGCGCGGATGCAGGAGCAACTGGGCGTACCGTTGCTGCGCATCGATGGCCGCAAGGCGGTGCTGACCGAGGCGGGTAACGTGCTGCTGCGTCGCTCGCGCCACCTGGTCAAGCAGGCCAGCCAGCTCGAGGACCTGGCCCACCACATGGAGCAAGGCTGGGAGGCCGAGGTGCGCGTGGTGGTCGATGCCGCCTACCCCAGCGCCCGCCTGGTGCGCGCCCTGGCCGCGTTCATGCCGCAGAGTCGCGGGTGCCGGGTGCGTTTGCGTGAAGAGGTATTGTCCGGTGTCGAGGAGGTGATGCACGAAGGCATCGCCGACCTTGCCATCAGCAGTTACAGCATCGGCGGCTACCTGGGCAGCGAACTGAGCGCGGTGGAATTCGTCGCCGTCGCTCACCCCGAGCACAGCCTGCACCGCCTGGGCCGGGAGATCACTTTCCAGGACCTGGAAAGCCAGTTGCAGGTAGTGATCCGTGATTCCGGGCGCGCCCAGCCACGCGATGTCGGCTGGCTCGGCGCCGAACAACGCTGGACAGTCGGCAGCCTGGGCACCGCCACCACCTTCGTCAGCAGCGGGCTGGGCTTCGCCTGGCTACCGCGGCACATGATCGAACGCGAGCTGCGCGAGGGTGTGCTCAAGCCACTGCCGCTGGATCAGGGTGGCAGCCGCCATCCCCTGTTCTACCTTTACTCCAGCAAAGAGAAGACCCTGGGCCCGGCCACGCAGATTCTCATCGACCTGCTGCGCAATTTCGACACCGCGCCACTGGACGTGCCCTTCGCAGCCCCCCCACAAGCCTGAGAGGACCGCGCCCATGGCCTATTTCGAACATGAAGGATGCTCACTGCATTATCAGGAATACGGCCACGGCGAACCCGTTGTGCTGCTGCACGGCCTGGGTTCGAGCAGCCAGGACTGGGAGCTGCAGCTACCCGAACTGAGCCGCCATTACCGGGTGATCCTCATGGACATCCGCGGCCACGGCCGCTCCGACAAGCCTCGCGACGGTTACCACATCGCCACTTTCAGCGAGGACCTGCTGGCCCTGCTGGAGCACCTGCAAACCGGCCCGGTGCACCTGGTCGGGCTGTCCATGGGCGGCATGGTCGGTTTTCAGTTCGCCGTCGATCATCCGCAATGGCTGCGCAGTCTGTGCATCGTCAACAGCGCGCCCGAGGTCAAGCGCCGCAGCCGCAGCGACTGGCTCTGGTGGGCCAAACGCTGGGGCCTGGCGCGTATCCTCAGTGTCGAAACGGTCGGCAAGGGCCTGGCCGAGCGGCTGTTCCCCAAGCCTGAGCAAACCGAACTGCGGCAAAAGATGGCGCAGCGCTGGGCACGCAATGACAAGCGCGCCTACCTCAGAAGCTTCGACGCCATTGTCGACTGGGGCGTGCAGGAACGCATCGGGCAGATTCGCTGTCCCACGCTGGTGATTGCCGCCGACCACGATTACACGCCGGTACAACTCAAAGCGCGTTATGTTGCCCTGATGCCCCAGGCAAGGCTGGTAGTCATCGACGATTCCCGGCACGCTACACCCCTCGATCAACCCGAGGTCTTCAACCAGACGTTGTTGCAATTCCTCGCAGCCGCATCCACCTCTCAAGGATCTTTGAGCCCATGCTGAAAAAACTTCTGCTCACCGCCTGCTCGGTCGCCTTCGCCACCAGCGTCATGGCGTCCGACAAGACCCCTCACGTGCTGCTGGACACCAGCTTTGGTCAGGTCGAAATCGAGCTCAATGCCGAGAAGGCGCCGATCAGTACCCAGAACTTCCTCGCGTACGTCGACAGCGGTTTCTACAACAACACCATTTTCCACCGCGTGATCCCAGGCTTCATGGTCCAGGGCGGAGGCTTCACTGAGCAGATGGTGCAGAAAGACACCAAGGCGCCGATCCGCAACGAGGCCAGCAATGGCCTGCAGAACACCCGCGGCACCTTGTCCATGGCGCGCACGTCCAACCCGAACTCGGCCACCAGCCAGTTCTTCATCAACGTGGCCGACAACGACTTCCTCAACCCAGGCCGCGATGCCGGTTACGCGGTATTCGGCAAAGTGACCAAGGGCATGGAGGTGGTCGACCAGATCGTCAACTCGCCAACCACCATCAAGAAAGGCATGCGCGATGTACCCGCCGACCCGGTGTTCATCAAGTCTGCCAAACGTATCGACTGACCGCAGGCTGCACAGGGATGTGAGTCCGCCTGGGGCCGGGTAGAACAGGAGTGTTGTCACCCATGCTTTACCGCCGTTTCGAGCAACTGATCGATATCTTCCGCGACGCGCCCAGCGAGTCGCCGCCCACCCAGGTGTGGCCGTTCTACCTGTATTACCTGCGTCAGGTCTGGCCGAGCTTTCTCGCCTTGCTGGTGGTTGGCCTGGTTGCCTCGTTGATCGAGGTGGCGATGTTCAGCTACCTGAGCCGCATCATCGACCTGGCCCAGGGCACCCCGAATGCCAACTTTTTCAGCGAACACAGCGGCGAGCTGATCTGGATGCTGGTGGTGGTCCTGTTGCTGCGGCCGATATTCTTTGGCCTGCACGACCTGCTGGTGCACCAGACCATCAACCCCGGCATGACCAGCCTGATCCGCTGGCAGAACCACAGCTACGTGCTCAAGCAGAGCCTGAACTTCTTCCAGAGCGATTTTGCCGGGCGAATCGCCCAGCGCATCATGCAGACTGGCAACTCCCTGCGTGATTCCGCAGTGCAGGCGGTGGATGCGTTGTGGCATGTGCTGATCTACGCCATCACCTCGCTGGTGCTGTTCGCCGAGGCCGACTGGCGCCTGATGCTGCCGCTGCTGGCCTGGATCGTCTGCTACATCGCCGCGCTGTTCTACTTCGTGCCACGGGTGAAGGAGCGCTCGGTGATCTCGTCCGACGCCCGCTCCAAACTGATGGGGCGCATCGTCGATGGCTACACCAACATCGCGACGCTCAAGCTGTTCGCCCACACCGACTACGAGCAGCAGTATGCCCGTGAGGCGATCAGCGAACAGACCGAAAAAACCCAGCTGGCCTCGCGGGTGATCACCAGCATGGACGTGGTCATCACCACGCTCAACGGCCTGCTGGTGGTGGGTACCACGGGCCTGGCGCTGTGGTTGTGGACCCAGTCGATGATCACCGTGGGTGCCATCGCCCTGGCCACTGGCCTGGTGATCCGTATCGTCAACATGTCCGGCTGGATCATGTGGGTGGTCAACGGCATCTTCGAGAACATCGGCATGGTCCAGGACGGTTTGCAGACCATTGCCCAGCCGGTGACTGTCACCGACCCACCCCAGGCCCCAGCGCTCAAGGTGAGCCGCGGCGCCGTGCGTTTCGATGATGTGGACTTCCATTACGGAAAAGGCGGCAACGTGATCGAGGGGCTGAACCTGGACATACGCCCAGGGGAGAAGATCGGCCTGATCGGCCCATCCGGCGCTGGCAAGTCGACCCTGGTCAACCTGTTGCTGCGCCTCTATGACGTACAGGGCGGGCGCATCCTGATCGATGGGCAGAACATCGCCGAAGTGAGCCAGGCCAGCCTGCGAGCGCAGATCGGCATGATCACCCAGGACACATCGCTGCTGCACCGCTCGATCCGCGACAACCTGCTGTACGGCCGGCCCGATGCCAGCGAGGCGGCGCTGCATGAAGCAGTACGCCGTGCACGGGCCGATGAGTTCATCCCGCAGCTGTCCGATGCCCAGGGGCGCACCGGTTTCGATGCCCATGTCGGCGAGCGCGGGGTCAAGCTCTCGGGCGGCCAGCGCCAGCGCATCGCCATCGCCCGGGTGCTGCTCAAGAACGCACCGATCCTGATCATGGACGAGGCCACCTCAGCGCTGGATTCGGAGGTGGAAGCAGCGATCCAGGAGAGCCTGGAGACGCTGATGCAGGGCAAGACAGTGATCGCCATCGCCCACCGCCTCTCGACCATCGCCCGCATGGACCGGCTGGTGGTGCTGGACAAGGGCCACATCGTGGAGAGCGGCAGCCACAGCGAACTGCTGGCTCAGCAAGGGCTGTATGCCCGGTTGTGGCATCACCAGACCGGCGGCTTCGTCGGCGTCGACTGACACGTCACCGGCCCCACACCGCTGCCCTCAACGGCAGTGGTGTGGGGGGCCACCTGCGAAGGGGCCAACACGCAAACAGGCTCTCAATCCCGACGGTAAGGCAACATCCCCCGCGCCTCTTCGGCATACGCCCTAACCCCTTCCCGTTCCTGATGCAGAAAGGCCTCCACCGCGCGCCGCAGCCCCGGGTGCAGCAGGTAATGCCACGACCGCGTGAGCACGGGCTCGAACCCGCGAATCAACTTGTGCTCACCCTGCGCGCCGGCATCGAAACGCTGCAATCGTTCAGCAATCGCAAAGTCCATGCCCTGGTAGAAGCAGGTTTCGAAGTGCAGCCGGTCGAACGCGTCCAGGCTGCCCCAGTAACGGCCAAACAGGCTGTCGCCCCCCACCAGGCTCAAGGCCATGGCCACCGCTCGTCCACCCTGCCGAGCCATCACCACCCGCAGCGCCTGGGGCATGCGCTCGGCCAGCAGGCTGAAGAACTCGCGGGTCAGGTACGGCGTGCGCCTGCGCACCGCGTAGGTGTTGGCATAGCACAGGTAGACGAAATCCCACTGCGCCTCATCCAGTTCATCGCCCCGGTACCAGCGAAAATCGATGCCCTGCCCGGCCACCTGCTCACGCTCCTTGCGCATCTGCTTGCGCTTGCGTGAGCTCAAGGTGTCGAGAAAGTCCTGGAAGTCGCGGTAGCCTTGGTTGCGCCAGTGGAACTGGCACCCCAAACGCTCCATCCAGCCCGGCGATTGGGTCATCTGTGCATCCAGGCCCGGGTCGGTGAAGTTGATATGGGCCCCGGAGAGCCCGCCTTTGCCAAGGTATTCGGGCAGGGCCTGGAGCACGAGCAGCGCGTCGGCAGGGTCGGTCGCCAGCAGGCGTGGGCCGCTGACCGGGCTGAACGGCACCGCGCCGAGCAGCTTGGGGTAATAGGCGATACCGGCGCGCTCGCAGGCATCGGCCCAGCCGTGATCGAACACGTACTCACCGAACGAATGCCACTTGCGGTAGGCGGGCAACAGCGCACGCACCTGCCCGTCGCGCTCCAGCACCAGGTGCTCGGCCGCCCAGCCAGTGGCCGGCGCGACACTGCCGCTGTCTTCCAGGGCGCTGAGAAACGCATGCTGCAAGAACGGTTGGCCGGCAGGCACCAGGGCGTCCCAGGTCGCCGCTGGCAGGTCACGCAAATGGGCAAGGCTGTAGAGGCTGGTCACGGTTTCGACTCGCGGTGGGGAGCCATAAGTATCAGGGAACAGCGGCATGTCACTCAAATGACGATTACCTGACCAGCCCTTTTAGCTTCAATTACTTAACAACAGTGCCACCAATTAGACATTATTCTGTCATTCGCCCTCGCAATACTTGCGCCTGTTTTCCGGAACCCCAGAACCTGTCTATTCAGGCCCTTTCCGAAGACATGCCAACATGGGGGCGGGCGCTGAGCCTCCCCAATTTTTTTCAGTAGGGAGAACCTTATGCGTCTTGTTTCTACACTTACCGGAGTGAGCCTCACCGGCATGATGCTGGCTCTGAGTACTCCGGCCAGTGCTGCTGTCGACGCCAAGCTGCTCGAAATGCTCCGCGCCAATGGCTCGATCAACCAGGCGCAGTACAACGAACTGCAAGGCGACCTGGCAAAAGAAACCAAGGAAAAGGCCGACCAGAAAGCTCAGTCCGAACGTATGAGCTCTTTCGAACAAAAAGTGGCATGGGCCGCCAAGACCCAGATCAAGGGTGATGTGCGTCTGCGCTACGAAGACGTCAACGTCGACAACCCGATCTCCCGCAGTGGCAACCAGGACCGTGAGCGCGTGCGTGCTCGCGTCGGTTTCTACAGCGAGATCAACCCGCAAGTGGACGCCGGCGTGCGTGTGGCCACCGGCAGCAGCGCCGATGCCCGCTCGACCAACCAGAGCCTGGACAACTACTTCGAGAAGAAATCGCTGTGGGTCGACCTGGCCTACCTCGACTGGCACCCGACTGCCGTGCCGAACCTGCATTTGATCGGCGGCAAGATGAACCAGCCGTGGGTAAGCATGGGCGACATCATCTGGGACAGCGACATCAACCCCGAAGGCGTGGCCGTCACCTACAAGACCAACCTCGGTGCGGCTGAAGTGTTCGGCAGCGTCGGTCACTACAACCTGAAGGACAACGTCGACGGCGACGGCGTGCAGTTCAAGCACGATGCACAGCTGTACCACGGCCAGTTGGGCACCAAGTTCAACGTCGCCGATACCGTCAAGCTCACCGTCGGTGGCAGCATCTACGGCTTCGACAACGACAAGGCCTCTGCTGCCCTGCGCTCGCTGGGCAACACCACCGACGAGTTCAACCTGGTGGAAGGCTTCGGTCAGGTGGACTTCACCGGCTTCGCCATCCCGCTGTCGGCCTACGGCCAGTTCGTCAAGAACACCGAAAGCACCGATGGCAAGGACAAGGCCTGGCTGGCCGGCCTGAAAACCAAAGTGGGCGCCTGGAGCCTGGACTACAACTACCGCGACGTACAGCGGAACGGTGTGGTCAGCCTGTTCACCGATTCGGACTTCGGTAACGGCTTCACCGGTTCACGCGGTCACAAGTTCAAGGTCGGTTATGAAATCGACAAGAACTTCTCCCTCGGCGCGGCTTACCTGATGGCCAAGACCGACTACTCGAACCTGCCGAACAGCAATGCTGACGTCGATACGCTGCAGGTGGACCTGGAAGCCAAGTTCTAAGCAATACCGCTGTGCTTTACCCAGGCGGGAAATGCCGACCCCATCCGGCATTTCCTGCCTTTTTTTGTCTGCGAAAAAACAGGGGCCGCGCGGCCCCGGCAATCTCAACGTTTACGCAGGATCACACTGCCGATCGAATACCCCGCGCCAAACGAGCTCAACACACCCAGCGAACCCTTGGCCAGGTCATCCTGGTAGAGGTGGAAGGCGATCACCGAGCCCGCCGAACTGGTGTTGGCATAACGGTCGAGAATAACCGGTGCATCCTCTTCGGCCACTTCACGCCCCAACAGCTTCTTGACGATCAGGTGGTTCATGCTCAGGTTGGCCTGGTGCAGCCAGAAGCGCTTGACGTCGGACGGTTGCAGGTCGTTTTCGGCCAGGTGCTTGCCGATCAGCTCGGCGACCATCGGGCAGACTTCCTTGAACACCTTGCGGCCTTCCTGCACGAACAGCTTGTCCCGCGTACCGATGCCTTCTTCCGCCGCACGGTTGAGGAAGCCAAAGTTGTTGCGGATGTTGTTGGAGAACGCGGTCTGCAGCTTGGTCCCCAGGATGTCGAACTGATGCGCCGATGTGGCCTGGTCGGCGCGTTCGACCAGCACAGCGGTGGCCGCATCACCGAAAATGAAGTGGCTGTCGCGGTCACGGAAGTTCAGGTGGCCGGTGCAAATTTCCGGGCTCACCACCAGCAGTGCACGGGCCTGGCCCAGTTGCACGCTGTTGGCGGCCGTCTGGATGCCGAACGTGGCCGAAGAGCACGCAACGTTCATGTCGAAAGCAAAACCCTGGATGCCCAAGGCCTGCTGCACTTCGATGGCAATGGCCGGATACGGGCGCTGCAGGTTGGAGCAGGCGACGATCACCCCATCGACATCAGCTGGCGTGCGGCCCGCGCGCTCCAGCGCCTGGCGCGCAGCGGCCACGCCCATTTCGCACAGGATCGACTGCTCGTCGTTGGAACGCTCGGGCAGGCGCGGTTTCATGCGCTGTGGGTCGAGGATGCCGGCCTTGTCCATGACGAAACGGCTCTTGATGCCCGAGGCCTTTTCGATGAACGCCGCATCGGACAGCGGTGCTGGCTCGACCTCGCCGCGCTCGATGGCCGCGGCATTGTCGCGGTTGAACTGCTGCGACCAGGTGTTGAAGGATTGCACCAGTTCTTCGTTGGAAATGCTCTGGGCCGGGGTATACAGGCCGGTGCCGCTGATCACGACGTTATGCACGGTCGTTCCTCTGGTCAAAGGCCACCGCCACGGGGCGTTGGCTGGAAAATGCATAATGGCACTTTAGTGCCAATTCTCGGGCGAAGGCTGTGCCCTTCGGGGGCGGGTGACCCGCCCCCACAAGGGCCGCCAGGCGACCCCAAATTGCCTCAATATTGCCACAACTTCGGGTGTTTAGGCTTCCACCTGCGACCACTGTTTGCTCAGACGCTTGTCAGAAATCGGTACCTTGGTGCCCAGCTGCTGAGCAAACAGCGAGACCCGATATTCCTCCAGCAACCAGCGGTACAGGGTCAGTTGCTCATCGCGCTTGCCCTCTTGGGCGTGCTTGTCGGCACGGGCCTTGTATTGCGCCCACAGGTTACCCAGCTCGCCACTCCATACCCGGTCCTTCTGCACCTGGGCGCCGAGCTTCTCGAGGCGCAGCTCCACCGCCTTGAGATAGCGCGGCAACTCCTTGAACCAGGCGCTTGGGGTTTCGCGTACAAAGCCCGGATAGACCAGGTTGGCCAGCTGCTGCTTGATATCGTTCAAGGCCACTGCCTGGCTCAGGTCGATCTTGCCCTTGAAGCGCTTCTGCAGGCCGTGCCATAGCTTGAGCACCTCCAGCGTCTGACGCGCCAGGCGCTCGGCATGCTCGGCCCAGCTGCCGCGCTTGCGCTCGGCCAGCCCGGCCAGTGCCGCGCCATCACGTGGCAGCGTGGCTTCCCCTTCGAGGATGCAAGTGTCCAGGCTGGCCAGCAGAATGTCCTCGACCAGTGCCTCGACACGGCCCAGTTCGCGGTACAGCAAGCCCAGTTCGGTCAGCCCCGGCAATTTGCTACGCAGGAACTTGGCCGGCTCTGCCAACTGCTGCAGCAACAGGCGCTGCAAGGCGCGGCGATGCTGGAACGCCGCCTCGGCCTGGGTCGAGAAGCGCCCTTCCCGCACGGTGCCGTTTTCCTCCACCAATGCCGGATAAACCGTCATCGACAGGCCGGCGATCTTCTGCTGGGCGGTCTGCTTGACCTCACTGAAAGCCTTGGCCTGCACCGGCTGCTCGCTTTTTTCATTGCGTGGCACGGCCAGCGCCGCCTGGCTGGCAGCCGCGAAGCGGGCGGTCAACTGCGCCAGGTCGCGGCCCTCACCCAGGAATTTGCCCTGCCCATCGACCACCTCGATGTTCATGCGCAGGTGCCCTTCGACCAGGCCGACGGACTCCTCCCAGGCTTCGTCAGGCACCCGGGCGCCGGTCATGCGCAGCAGCTCCTGGCCCAAGGCCTGGGGCAATGCCCCCTGGCCGAACGTCATGCGCGCCAGCGAGGCCTTGACGAAGTCCGGCACCGGCACGAAGTTCTTGCGCAGGGCCTTGGGCAGGTTGCGCACCAAGGCCACGCACTTGGCTTCGAGCAAGCCCGGCACCAGCCACTCCAGGCGTTCACCCGGCAGGCTCGGCAACAACGGTGCCGGCACCCGCACGGTAACGCCATCACGCGGGTGACCGGGTTCGAAGTGGTAGCTCAGCGGCAGGCGCAACGGCCCCACCTGCAGGCTGTCGGGGTATTGCGCCGCGGTGACTTCGCTGGCCTCACGGGCCAGCACGTCTTCCTCGCGCATGATCAGCAGGTTGGCGTCCTTCTGGCTGCCCATGCGGTACCAGCTGTCGAACGTCGCGGTCTGGTGGATCTCGGCGGGCAGCCGCGCTTCATAGAAGGCGTAGAGGGTTTCTTCATCGGCGAGAATGTCGCGCCGACGGGCCTTGGCCTCCAGTTCGTCGAGCTCTTCGAGCAGGCGCTTGTTGGCCGCCAGGCACTTGGCCCGCGACTGGATTTCGCCACCCACCAGCCCTTCACGGATGAACAGTTCACGCGAGGTAACCGGGTCGATCGGGCCGAAGTGCACCGGACGGCGGCCAACCAGGATCAGCCCGTACAGGGTGATCTGCTCGTAGGCCACCACCTGGCCGCGCTTTTTCTCCCAGTGCGGTTCGAAGTGGTTCTTCTTGACCAGATGGGTGGCCAACGGCTCGATCCAGTCAGGCTCGATTCTGGCGACCATGCGGGCGTACAGCTTGGTGGTTTCGACCAGCTCGGCGGCCATCAGCCACTGCGGGCGCTTGCGGCCCAGGCCCGACGACGGGTGAACCCAGAAGCGCCGCTGCCGGGCGCCCTGGTAGTCGCCGTCCTCGGTCTTGTGGCCGATCTGGCTGAGCAAGCCGCTGAGGATGGCCTTGTGCATCTTCGCGTAGTCGGACGGTTCCTTGTTCACCGTCAACTGCAGGTCACGGCAGATGAGTGCCAGCTGACGGTGCGCATCGCGCCACTCGCGCAGGCGCAAGTAGTTGAGGAAGTGCTTGCGGCACCAGTTGCGCAGCGGGTTGGCGGTCAGCGCTTGGCGCTGCTCCTCGAAACCCCGCCACAGGTTGACCAGCGCGGCGAAGTCCGAATCGACGTCCTTCCACTGGGCATGCGCCTGGTCGGCGGCCTGCTGGCGCTCCGGCGGGCGCTCACGGGGGTCCTGCACCGACAGCGCACTGGTGACGATCAGCACCTCCTGCAGGCTGCCCTGGCGGGCGCCTTCAAGCAGCATCCGGCCCAGCCGCGGGTCGATCGGCAAGCGGGCCAACTGGCGGCCCAGGGGCGTCAGCTGGTTTTCGCGGTTGACCGCCGACAGCTCCTGCAGCAGGTTGAAACCGTCGCTGATGGCCTTGCCATCCGGCGGCTCGATGAACGGGAAGGCATCAATGGCGCCCAGGCGCAGGTGCAGCATCTGCAGGATCACCGCCGCCAGGTTGGTGCGCAGGATCTCCGGGTCGGTAAATGCTGGTCGGCCGTTGAAATCCTCTTCACTGTACAAGCGGATGCAGATGCCCGGCTCGACCCGGCCGCAGCGGCCTTTACGCTGGTTGGCGCTGGCCTGCGACACGGCTTCGATTGGCAGGCGCTGAACCTTGGCACGGTAGCTGTAGCGGCTGATACGTGCGGTGCCGGTATCGATCACATAGCGGATACCGGGCACGGTCAGCGAGGTTTCCGCAACGTTGGTGGCCAGCACCACGCGGCGCCCGGCGTGCGACTGGAAGATGCGCTGCTGCTCGGCCGGTGACAAGCGCGCATACAGCGGCAGAATCTCGGTGTGGCGCAACTGCGCCTTGCGCAGAATCTCGGCGGCATCGCGAATTTCGCGCTCACCCGGCAAGAACACCAGCACGTCGCCGGGGCCTTTGCCCACACTGCGCTCGTGGTGGGCAATTTCGTCGAGGGTGGCGAGGATGGCCTGGTCGACGGTGAGGTCGTCCTCGACCTGGTTGCCCTCTTCGTCCTGCTCACTGGTCAGCGGGCGGTACCAGGTGTCGACCGGGAAGGTGCGGCCGGACACCTCGATGATCGGCGCGCCATCGAAGTGCTGGGAGAAACGCTCCAGGTCGATGGTCGCCGAGGTGATGATCAGCTTCAGGTCCGGCCGGCGATGCAGCAGCGTCTTCAGGTAGCCGAGCAGGAAATCGATGTTCAGGCTGCGCTCGTGGGCTTCGTCGACGATGATCGTGTCGTAGCGTTCGAGGAAGCGGTCGTGCTGGGTTTCAGCCAGCAGGATGCCGTCGGTCATCAGTTTGACCAGGGTATTGGCGTCGCTCTGGTCCTCGAACCGCACCTGGTAGCCCACCAGCCCGCCCAGCGGGGTGCCCAGTTCCTCGGCCACACGCGCCGCAACGCTGCGGGCCGCGATGCGGCGGGGCTGGGTGTGGGCAATCAGGCCGTGGCTGCCACGGCCCAGCTCCAGGCAGATCTTCGGCAACTGGGTGGTCTTGCCCGAGCCGGTTTCGCCGGCGATCACCAGCACCTGGTGCTCGGCCAGGGCCTTCTTGATCTCGTCGCGCTTGGCGGCAATCGGCAGGCTGTCGTCGTAGCGGATGTGCGGCACGCGCTGTTGGCGGGCGGTGACCTGGGCGCAGGACGCCTGGACCTTCTCGACCCACTGCGCAAGCTTGGCCTCGTCGGGGCGCTTGCGCAGCTCATGCAGTTGCCGGCGCAGGCGATGGCGGTCGGCGATCATGGCGTGGTCGAGGTTTTGCAGCAGTTTGTCGATGGCGTGGTCAGTCATGGGGCTTTTTAATGATGCAGGTGGGCCTGCTTTTTCATGATCGGCATTCGAAGGATGCGCGATTGTCGCAGATTCGCGGGTACTTTGCTGTCTGTACTGGCCTGTTCGCGGGCAGTCACACCCATTGCAATGTTTAGCCAACAACGATGTAAAGGTTGCCATTCACTGCTTTAATCGACCTTACGCCGCATGTGAGTATCCAGGCATGACCCCCGCCCAGCCCATCGCCCCGCCGCTGTCCCGCCCTTCGCTACCGAAGGCCCGGACCCGCGCCGGCGAAAATCCGCTGGTCCATGTAATCCTCGCCTTCTGGGCCTTGTGGCACTGCCGACACGCCCGCCCACCGGATATTTCGCTCTCGCCGCTGTGACCAGACGCGGCCGCCCCTCGGCCGATTGACTCAGTTTGGACCGCACGCCTGTGCGGCGGTCCTGTGCGCTTATGAGCGAATTCACCATGCACTTTGCCCCCGTAGAACACGCCAGCCGTTTCCTCGCTGAAAACCCCGATATCGAGCTGTTCGAACTGTTCATCCTCGACGCCAACGGCGTCCCTCGCGGCAAGCTGCTGCACCGCGACGAGCTGCTGGCGGTGTACCAGAGCGGTCGGCCCCTGCCCAGCACCATCCTGGGCCTGACCCTCAACGGCGATGACGTGGAAAACTCCGGCCTGGTGTGGGACGTCGGCGACATCGACTGCCGCGCGTACCCGCTTGCAGACAGCCTGGTGCGCCTGCCGTGGCGCCGCGTGCCGACCGCTGCCGTGCAGGTCAGCATGCACCCTAGCGAAGGTTTGCCAGCCAGCGTTGCCGACCCGCGTCATGTGCTGCTGCGTACCATCGAGGCACTCAAGGCCGACGGCTACCACCCGGTGATGGCCTGCGAGCTGGAGTTTTACCTGCTTGACCAGCAGCGGGACGCCCAGGGCCGCCCGCAACCGGCACTGGATAACGATGGCGGCCGCCCCCGCAGCACTCAGGTCTATGGCCTGCGCGAACTGGAGCAGATCGAGCCGTTCCTTGCCGACCTTTACGCCGCCTGCAAGGCCCAAGGCATCCCTGCGCGTACCGCCATTTCCGAATACGCGCCGGGCCAGGTGGAAATCACCCTGGAGCATGGCGATGCCCTGGCCGCCATGGACCAGGCGGTCCGCTACAAGCGCCTGGTCAAAGGCGTAGCGCATGCCCATGGCATGCAGGCCTGTTTCATGGCCAAACCGTTCGCGCAACTGGCCGGCACCGGCATGCACATGCACCTGAGCCTGGCCGACAGCGCGGGCAACAACCTGTTCGCCAGCGAGGACAAAGCCGGCACACCGCTGCTGCGCCAGGCCGTGGCGGGCATGCTGCGTCACCTGCGCGATTCGTTGTTGCTGTTCTGCCCCAACGCCAACTCGTTCCGCCGCTTCCAGGCCAACAGCTATGCACCGCTGGCCCCGACCTGGGGCGTCGACAACCGCACGGTCAGCCTGCGCGTGCCCGGCGGGCCGGCCAACAGCCGCCATGTCGAACACCGTATCTGCGGCGCCGATGCCAACCCCTACCTGGCCGCCGCCGCCATTCTGGCTGCCAGCCACCGCGGCATTCGCGAGCAGCTCGACCCCGGCGCCCCGGTCGAGGGTAACGGCTACGCCCAGGCCACCGAGCACCTGCCTACCGACTGGCTGACCGCCCTCGACGCCCTGGAGCGCTCGGAATGGGCCAGGGAAGCCCTTGGCGAGGCATTCCTCGGCGTGTACCTGAAGGTCAAGCGTGCCGAATACCGCCAGTTCATGGCTGAAGTCAGCGAGCAGGACTGGCGCTGGTACCTGCACCAGGCCTGAGCCCTACCCTATTTACAACAAGGAACACCCATGAACGCAGCACAGAACAACGGCCCGGCCGCGCGCGCGCCGTCCTATTACAGCGCCACCCTCAACGACCCTACACACTACCCGCAGCTCAAGGGCACCGTGCAGGTCGACGTGGCGATCATCGGCGGTGGCTTCACCGGTGTGGCCACGGCGGTGGAGCTGGCCGAGCGCGGGCTCAAGGTGGCGGTGGTCGAAACCCACCGCATCGGTTGGGGCGCCAGCGGCCGAAATGGTGGCCAGGTCACCGGCAGCCTCTCCGGTGACGAGGCCATGCGCACCCAGATGCGCAACCGCCTGGGCAACGACGTGGACGATTTCATCTGGCAGCTGCGCTGGCGCGGCCACCAGATCATCGAGCAGCGGGTTGAACGCTACGGCATCGACTGCGACCTCAAGCACGGCCACCTGCACGCGGCGATGAAGCCTTCGCACATGAAAGAACTGCGCGGCTTCCAGGAGGAGGCAGAGCGCCGTGGCATGGGCGACCAGGTCCAGCTGCTCGACCGCAGTGCCGTCGCCCAGCACCTGCAAAGCCCGTTGTACCTGGGCGCGTTGAAGAACCAGCGCAACCTGCACCTGCACCCCCTGAACCTGTGCCTGGGCGAAGCACGGGCCGCTCACTCCCTGGGCGCCCTGATCTTCGAGAACTCGCAAGTGCTGGACATCGTCCATGGCCCGCGCCCAGCCGTGGTCACCGCCCAGGGCCGGATCGAGGCGCGCCAGGTGATGCTGGCCGGCGATGTCTACCACACGCTCGAAAAGCGCCAGCTCAAGGGCAAGATCTTCCCGGCCATGGGCGGCATCGTCACCACGGCGCCTCTGGGCGAGCTGGCAGAGCAGATCAACCCCCATGACCTGGCGGTATACGACTGCCGCTTCGTGCTCGACTACTACCGCCTCACTGCCGACAAACGCCTGCTGTTCGGCGGCGGCGCCAACTATTCGGGCAAGGACTCACGGGATATCGAAGGTGAACTGCGGCCGTGCATCGAGCGTACCTTCCCGGCGCTCAAGGGTGTGCCGATCGAGTTCAAGTGGAGCTGCGCGATGGGCATCGTGGTCAACCGCATTCCACAACTGGGCAAGCTTTCGGACAACGTCTGGTACTGCCAGGGGTATTCGGGGCATGGTATTGCCACCAGCCACATCATGGGCGAGATCATGGCCGAGGCGTTGACTGGGACGCTGGAGAAGTTCGATACCTTTGCGGCGTGCAAACACATCAAGGTGCCGATGGGGGACGTGCTGGGGAACCCGCTGTTGGCAGCGGGGATGTGGTACTACCAGATGCTGGAAAAACTGCGCTGACAGTACGGCCTCACCGCCGCTAAGCCCGCTCCCCAGGCAACGCACAGTCCTTGAAAACTGCGCATGACCTGTGGGAGCCGACCCGCCGCCGATGACGCCGGCAAGGTCGATCAGGCGATTTTCTTCAGCCCCTGCTTCTTCAACTCTTCATCACGCAATTCGCGACGCAGGATCTTGCCCACGTTGGTCGTCGGCAGGGCATCGCGGAACTCGATGAAACGCGGCACCTTGTAGCCAGTGACGTTGGCACGCATGTGCTCCATCACCTGCTCTTTGGTCAGGGTCATGCCCGGTTTGACCACGATGAACACCTTGATCAGCTCGCCCGACTTCTCGTCCGGCACGCCGATCGCCGCGCACTGAAGCACCCCCGGCAACGCGGCGAGCACGTCTTCCAGCTCGTTGGGGTACACGTTGAAACCCGAGACCAGGATCATGTCCTTCTTGCGGTCAACGATGCGCATGTAGCCGTCCGGCTGGATCAGGGCGATGTCACCTGTCTTCAGCCAGCCTTCACTGTCGAGAATCTCGGTGGTGGCCTCTTCACGCTGCCAGTAGCCCTTCATCACCTGTGGCCCCTTGACGCACAGCTCACCCACTTCGCCCAAGGGAAGTTCGTTGCCATTGTCGTCGATGATCTTGCACAGGGTCGAAGGCATGGGAATGCCAATGGTCCCGACCTGGTTCGCTTCGGCAGGGTTGACCGCCGCCACCGGGCTGGTTTCGGTCATGCCGTAGCCTTCGCAGATGGCGCAACCGGTGACGGCCTTCCAGCGCTCGGCCACGCTCAGTTGCAGGGCCATACCACCCGAGAGCGTGATTTTCAGCGCAGAGAAGTCCAGCGCACGGAACGCTTCGTTGTTGCACAGGGCAACGAACAGGGTGTTGAGGCCGACGAAGCCGCTGAACTTCCACTTGCTCAGCTCCTTGACCATCGCAGGCAAGTCACGCGGGTTGCTGATCAGCACGTTGTGGCTGCCGATCAGCATCATCGCCATGCAATGGAAGGTGAACGCGTAGATGTGGTACAGCGGCAGCGGCGTGATGAGGATCTCGCAGCCTTCCTGCAGGTTCGAGCCCATCAGCGCCCGGCACTGCAGCATATTGGCCACCAGGTTGCGGTGGGTGAGCATCGCGCCCTTGGCCACACCGGTGGTGCCGCCAGTGTATTGCAGCACGGCAACATCATTGGCGTGGGGGTTGGCCTCGGTCACCGGCTGCCCCTTGCCCAGCGCCAGGGTATCGTTGAAGCGTATGGCGGTGGGCAGGTTGTAGGCCGGTACCATTTTCTTCACGTACTTGATCACGCTGTTGATCAGCAGGCGCTTGAGCGGCGGCAACAAGTCGGCCACTTCGGTGACGATGATGTGTTTGACCTGGGTCTTGGGCACGACTTTTTCGGCCAGGTGCGCCATGTTCGCCAGGCATACCAGCGCCTTGGCACCGGAGTCGTTGAACTGGTGCTCCATTTCCCGTGTGGTGTACAACGGGTTGGTGTTGACCACGATCAAGCCGGCGCGCAGGGCACCGAATACAGCAACCGGGTATTGCAGGACATTGGGCAGTTGCACGGCAATGCGATCACCCGGCTTGAGGTCGGTATGCTGCTGCAGCCAGGCGGCAAACGCCCCCGACAGGGCATACAACTCGCCGTAGGTGATGGTCTTGCCCAGGTTGCTAAAGGCCGGTTTGTCGGAAAAACGTTGGCAGGATTGCTTAAGTACAGCCTGGATATTGGGGAATTCGTCAGGATTGATTTCCGCCGTAATCCCGGCTGGGTATTTATCCTTCCAAAAATGTTCGATCATGGAAGCCCACTCCTTCAGCAACAGCGAAGTTCGATTCACGCGTCGATGCGTTTATTATTGATATGAGATGCCGGCTCATTGCAAACCGAATCATCTGAAAGCGGGCCGAGAGTAACAGCTTTGCCAGGGGTCGCCTAGAGGCCAAAACGGGCCTTGCGGTCACAAAAATGACTCAATGAACAATACAAGTCATTTTTAGAGTATTTAGCTTAAAGCGCCAAATTCCACGCCGAAAACCGCAAGCCAGAGCGCCGCGCGACGCTCTGGCCATCGGCTTTTGGGCTCACGCCATTTCGCGCAACTCACGCCGCAGAATCTTGCCCACCGGCGTCATCGGCAGCGATTCGCGCAGCACGATGTGCTTGGGCACCTTGTAGCCGGTGAGATTGGCCTTGCAGTAGGCCTTGAGCTCATCGACGCTGAGCCCCGCGTCCCGCGCCACCACGAACAGTTTCACGGCCTCGCCGGAGCGCTCGTCCGGGACGCCGATGGCGGCACAGTTGGCGACCTGTGGGTGGCCCATGATCACGTCTTCGATTTCATTGGGATACACGTTGAAACCCGAGACGATGATCATGTCCTTCTTGCGATCGACGATTCGGGTAAAGCCATCAGGGTCGATTACCGCGATATCACCCGTTTTCAGCCAGCCATCGGCATCCAGCGTCTGGGCAGTGGCATCGGGTTGCTGCCAGTAGCCTTTCATCACCTGCGGGCCCTTGATGCACAGCTCGCCCCGCTCGCCCAGTGGCAATTCGTTACCCTCGTCGTCGATCACCTTGAACGCCGTACCCACCACCGGAATGCCCACCGTGCCCAGGCGCGCAAGCTGGCCATAGGGGTTGGTGCTGGCTACCGGGGAAGTCTCGGTCAGGCCGTAACCCTCGACGATGCGGCAGCCCGTAAGGCTTTCCCAGCGCTCGGCGGTGGCCTTGACCAGTGCCGTTCCACCCGAGTTGGTGACCTTGAGGGCCGAGAAGTCCAGTTGCCGAAAGCCTGGGTGGTCCATCAGCGCGACAAACAGCGTATTGAGCCCCAGCAACGCAGAGAACCGCCACTTGCCCAGCTCCTTGATGAAACCGGCAATGTCCCGCGGGTTGGTGATCAGCACGTTATGGTTGCCCGTGACCATCATGCACATGCAGTTCGCGGTGAAGGCATAGATGTGATACAGCGGCAGCGGTGCAATCATCACCTCCTGGCCTTCCTTGATCAGCTTCTGCCCGTCCGGGCCATGCTGGGAGAAGCAGGCCAGCACCTGCAGCATGTTGGCCACCAGGTTGCCATGGGTGAGCATCGCCCCCTTGGCCAACCCGGTGGTGCCGCCGGTGTACTGCAGCACGGCGATATCGTCGAGGGTCAGCGACACCGGCTTGTGCGTCAGGCTGCGGCCCTCGCGCAATACCTGCTTGAACGACAGCGCCTGCGGCAGATGGTAGGCCGGGACCATCTTCTTCACCTTGTCGACCACGGTGTTCACCAACCAGCCCTTGGCGGTGGGCAACAGGTCGCCCATCTTCGCCTCGATCAGGTACTCGAGGCTGGTATCGGGCAGCACGTCTTGAACACGCTTGCCGAACATGTTCAGGTACACCAGGGCGCGGGCCCCCGAGTCCTTGAACTGATGGCGCATCTCGCGCTCGGTATACAGCGGGTTGGTATTGACCACGATCAGCCCGGCGCGCAAGGCACCGAACACCGCGATGGGATACTGCAGCACGTTGGGCATCTGCACCGCGATGCGGTCACCCGGCACCAGGTCGGTATGCTGCTGCAGCCAGGCGGCGAAGGCCGCGGAATAGCGCTCAAGCTCGGCGTAGCTGAGGGTCACGCCCAGGTTGCTGAATGCCGGGCGGTCGGCAAAGCGCTTGCAGGAGCGCTCGAAAACCTCGACCACCGAGGTATACGCCTGTATGTCGAGGGTGGAAGGTACGCCCGCCGGGCGTTTGTCATTCCAGAAGTCGGCTTGCATTTATTATTGTTCCTCTGCCTGGACCCGCTGTGAGCCTGTCATCCCTTGTCCCCTTTGCCGAGTGGCAAAAAGGTGTTGAACCGACGTTAGCAGGTAAGCCCCAGGTGGCCTATACGCCAGGTGCCGCCATTAACATTGTGAATCTTATTTGTGCCCTTCCTGCAATCCGGCCGGTTGCGCATACACTGTGCTCGTACCCTGCGCAAAGGACTCCCCATGCCCCATGACGCCTTCTGGCTGCCCGCCAGCGAGCATTGCAGCCTGTACGTGCACCAATGGCTGCCGGCCACGCCGGTCAAGGCGGTGGTGCTGCTGGCGCATGGCATGGCCGAGCATGCCGGGCGCTATCAGCGCCTAGGCCACGCCTTGAGCAATGTTGGCTATGCGCTGCTGGCTGCCGACCTGCGCGGCCATGGACGTACTGCGCAGCTGGGCAGCCTCGGCCTGTTCGCCCGGCATCATGGCTGGAATGCTGTGGTCAACGACCTGGGCCTGCTCGCCCAGCACATCGGCCAGCAGTTCCCCTGCACGCCGCTGTTCCTGTTCGGCCACAGCATGGGCAGCTACATCGCCCAGGCCTATCTGATGCACCACAGTGGCAGCGTTCACGGGGCGATTCTCAGCGGTTCCAACTTCCAGCCGCCGGCGCTGTATCGCGCGGCGCGCCTGATCGCTCGCCTGGAGGCCTGGCGCCAGGGCCCGCTGGGCAAGAGCGCGTTGATCGACTGGCTGTCGTTCGGCGCGTTCAATAAAGCCTTCAAGCCCACCCGCACCGCGTTTGACTGGTTGAGCCGCGACCCGGAGGAAGTGGACAAGTACCTCAACGACCCGCTGTGCGGCTTTCGCTGTAGCAACCAGCTGTGGCTCGACCTGCTGCAGGGCCTGGTGCAGATCAGCCTGCCAGGCAACCTCGCGCAGATTGATCCGAACCTGCCAATGCTGGTGATTGGCGGCGAATGTGATCCGGTGAGTGCCGGCAAGCGTCTCACTCATCTGGCCGACGCCCTGCGCGCGACCGGCAACCGACATGTACAGTTGCGCGTCTACCCTCAGGCGCGACACGAAGTGCTCAACGAACTCAATCGGGACGAGGTCACCGCCGATATCCTCGCATGGCTGGAGCAGGCGCTGGCCCTTGGCCGCCCTGCCCGCAGTGAATGATAGCGGCCTCGCCCGTCCATCAAGGAAGCGCCAATGACCCAGGTCACCAATACGCCCTACGAAGCTCTAGAAGTCGGCCAGAAGGCCAGTTACGAAAAGTCTGTGGAAGAACGCGACATCCAGCTGTTCGCCGCGATGTCCGGTGACCACAACCCGGTGCACCTGGATGCCGAGTTCGCGGCCAAGAGCATGTTCCGCGAGCGCATTGCCCATGGCATGTTCAGCGGTGCGCTGATCAGCGCCGCCGTGGCTTGCACCCTGCCAGGCCCCGGCACCATCTACCTGGGCCAGAAGATGAGCTTCCAGAAGCCGGTGAAGATCGGCGACACCCTGACCGTGCGCCTGGAAATCCTTGAAAAACTGCCCAAGTTCAAGGTGCGCATTGCCACCAACGTTTACAACCAGCACGATGAGCTGGTGGTCGAAGGTGAAGCCGAGATCCTGGCACCGCGCAAGCAGCAGACCGTCGAGCTGGTATCGCCGCCGAATTTCGTGGCGAGCTGATGGACTCGGTACCGGCCCTGTGGTTGGCACGTCGCCGGCAGGGCCGGTACTGACTCTTCATCCCAACGCCTGCAACTGCCGTTCGATATGCCGGCGCTCAGGTTTCTGCCGGGTCAACTCCAGCGCCTGTCGCCAGGCCTCGCGGGCTTCATCGATGTTGCCTAGTTGCTGATGCAATTGCGCCCGAGTCGCATGCGCCAGGTGATAGTCGCGCAACTCACCGGCCGCCAAAAGCGCTTCGACCTCCACCAACCCCGCCTGGGGCCCGTCGCGCTTGGCCAACGCCACGGCCCGGTTCAACACCACCACTGCGCTCGGCCAATGCCGCTGCAACACGTCGTACAAGCCAACGATCTGCGCCCAGTCGGTTTCTTCTGCCGTGGCGGCCTCGGCGTGCACCGCAGCAATCGCCGCCTGCACGGTATAGGCGCCAAAGCCTCGGCTGCGTAATGCCCGCCGCACCAGCTCACAACCCTCGGTAATCTGCTCGCGATCCCACAAACTGCGATCCTGCTGCTCGAGCAGTACCAGATCACCGTCGGCATCGCTGCGGGCGCGCTGCCTCGAGGCCTGCAGCAACATCAATGCGAGCAGCCCGACTGCCTCCGGGTCCGGCAACAGTTGCACCAGCAAACGACCAAGACGAATCGCCTCGTCGCTCAGCGCTTGCTGCAACAGCACCTCGCCGGACGACGCCGAGTAGCCCTCGTTGAACACCAGGTAGATGACCCGCAACACACTCGCCAGGCGCACAGGCAACTCATGCAGCTCCGGCACCTGGTAGGGGATGCGGGCGTCGCGGATCTTGGCCTTGGCCCGCACGATACGCTGGGCGATGGTCGCCGGGCTTTGCAGGAAGGCCCGGGCAATCTGCTCGGTGGTCAGGTCGCAGACCTCACGCAAGGTGAGCGGCACCTGGGCATCGGCCGCCAGGGCCGGGTGGCAGCAGGTGAAGATCAAGCGCAGGCGGTCGTCAGCGAGCAGTTCGTCCTCGCTGGGGTCCTGCCCCTGGCCCTCGAGGAGCATGATCAAGTCCGCCTGCGAGCGGTCGAAACGCGCCCGTCGACGCACTGCGTCGATGGCCTTGAAGCGACCGGTGGAGACCAGCCACGCCCGGGGGTTGTGCGGCACACCATCACGCTGCCAACGCTCGACGGCAATGAAGAACGCATCGTGCATGGCCTCCTCGGCCAGGTCGAAATCCCCCAGCAAGCGAATCAGCGTCGCCAGGATGCGCCGTGAGTCTCGTCGGTAGACGGCCTCGACCTGTGCCCGCACCTGCGCCAGGTCTGCCATCAGTCCGGCATCCGCTGGGTCACGACCTCCACCAGGCGGTCCAGGCTTTCTCCCCAGCCCTGGTGAAAGCCCATTTCTTCATGGGCCCGGCTGTCCGTCGCGTTCCAGTGCCAGGCACGGGCGGTGTAGCGGGTCTTGCCGTGTTCTTCGTCAAAGGTCACCACGGCGGTCATGAAGGCCTTGGCCGAGGGGACCCAACCTGGCCCAAAGGCATCGGTGAACACCAGTCGGCGCGGTGCGGCGATCTCCAGGAATACGCCTTGGGTGGGGTACTCGGTGCCATCCGGCGCACGCATCAAGGTCCGGAACAGCCCGCCAACCCACAATTGCATCTCGCATTGCGGGGTGGTCATGCCGTGCGGCCCCCACCATTGCATCAGCCACTGCGGCTCGGTCCAGGCACGGAACACTTTGGTGGGCGGGGCGTCGATCAACCGGCTGATGGACAACTCGTGCTGCGCTTGCGCAGGTTGGGCAAGGCTCATGCTTATTGTTCTCCGTTGCTGTCAGGGTTGCAGTTCGCGCACGGGCCTTACTTCAACGCTGCCGACACGTGCGGCGGGGATGCCTTTGGCGATGGTGAGTGCCTCGTTGAGGTCGCGGGCGTCAACCAGATAAAAGCCCGCAAGCTGCTCTTTGGTTTCGGCGAACGGGCCGTCTGTCAGGCTCATATGGCCGCTACGCATACGCACCGTGGTGGCCGTTTGCACCGGTTTCAGCGCCTCGGCCGCGAGCATGCGCCCGGTGCCGTGCAGCGCCTGGGCGTAAGCCATGCATTCGGCGTCTGCCGGGCTGTCGGGCAGGCTGTGCAGCAGCCCTTCGTCACAATAGACCAGGCACAGGTATTTCATGATCATCTCCACGGCTTTGCAAAGTGCGTTTGGCGATAGCCGATCAGGGCTTGAGATCGAACAGTGCTTTCTGGGTTTCCATGTCGAAGGGTGCCGACCAGTGTTCATGAAACACCCGCCATTGCCCGCCTTCTTTGCGGTAGGCAACAGTGGCACGCATGAAGCCGCATTGGCTTTCGTCCTCCGACGGGCCGCAGCGGTTAAGCCAGTGGGCCACGCCCAGGCCGCCATCGGCCTGCACCGTGAGCTCGGCGAGTTCGAAAATCATCGGGCCGGTGCAAAAGCCCATGCACATCTCCCAATGCGCCTGGTAGACGGCCTTGCCCTTGAATTGCAGTGCCTTGATGGCGTCGAAGGCCACGATGTCATCGGTATAGGGGGCGACGATGCCTTGGATGTCACGGTCGCGCACGGCCTGCATCCAGCGCTCGATCAATTGGCGGATTTCGCTTTCGGCATGGGTGTTCATCGGCTGCTCCTCCGGTCGTTCAAGAGAGTTCAGGCACCGCGTTAGCGGTGCCTTCATCTCATGGTCGAACGGTGGCCGAGAAAATCGACAGGCCATGCCAGCGTCGCCAATACCATTGCCCTTCGCCTGAAGGCACGGCAGGGCTGACCAGACTGAACTCACGATAGCCGGGAGGCGTTCGATCAGGTACCACCTGCCCAAAATGCTTCAGCCGTTTACCGCCGTCAGCACTTGGGCGTAGCGGGCTCGATCGATATTGGCGCCGCTCAGCACCACCGCCACTCGCTTGCCTGTCTGTTGTTCCCGCTCTTGCCATAGCGCCGCCAGTGCAGCGGCACCGGCGCCCTCGGCAGTGTTGTGCGTGGCTTCGTGATAAAGCCGCATGGCGGCGGCGACTTCAGCATCGTCCACGCGCACGATCCGCGCAGCGTTTTCACGGACCAGGGCGAAGGCATCAGGGTGCGGCACCCGGCACGCCATGCCGTCGGCAAAGGTGTTCGCCGTAGCGGTGGTGACGATGCGGCCTTGCTCGAAACTTTGCGCGTAGGCATCGGCAGCACTGGAAACGACACCCACGATCTCGGTCTTCAACCCCAGCAGGTTGCGCGCCTGGATCAGCCCGCAAATTCCCGACCCCATGCCGATCGGCACGTACACACAATCCAGATCCGCCACCGCCTCGAACAGCTCCAAGGCGTAAGTGGCCACGCCTCGTACCAGTTCAGGGTGGAACGAAGGCACCATGTCATAGCCCAGTTGCGCGGCCAGCCGTGCCGCTTCCTCGCGAGCCACGTCGAAATCGGCGCCGTGCTCGACCAGCTCCGCCCCCAGGGCACGCATGGCGGCGTTTTTCTCTGTGGCGTTGCCCTCAGGCACCACGATCACCAGCGGCAGACCGGCCTGGCGCGCTGCCAGTGCCATGCTCTGACCATGATTGCCACGGGTGGCAGTGACCAACCCACGCGGTGGCGTGCCCTCGTCCAATAGCGAGCGCACATAGACCAACCCACCGCGAACCTTGAACGCACCGGTGGGTGCATGGTTCTCGTGCTTTACCCACACCTGACACCCCAACCGCTCAGCCAGCAAGGGCCAGGCATACTGAGGCGTGGCAGGTACATGCTGGTGAACGAACGCTGCAGCTTCACGCAAGGCGGCCAGGTCGAACATGAGGATCATCCTTTTCGGTACGAGGTTGATCCGATCCTAAGCGCCGGGCATTGTATGGGTACAACCTTATATTGCATGGGCAGCAATTTCGTGTGGATCCCCGAGCTCGTCGACGATGGCCAGCCACGTTACCTGGCGTTGGTCAATGCCATTGCCAGTGCCATCGAATGTGGGGCGCTCAAGGTCGGTGACCGCTTGCCCCCGCAACGGCGCCTGGCCTGGAAACTGGGGCTGAACCCCAGCACCACCCAGCAGGCCTACCGCGAGGCTGCCGCTCGCCACTTGGTTGCCGGCGAAGTGGGCCGCGGCACCTACGTGCTGGCTGGCAGCAAGGAAGCCACGCTGTTTCGCCTCAAGCAATACGATGGGCCAGATCTGCTGATCGACCTTTCCACCAATGTGCCCGTGGCCGACCCGCACAATCACGACCTGCGCGATAGCCTGCGCAGGCTGCTGGAGAGCAACGACAACGGCCTGCTCGACCATTACCTGGGCCCCGAGCAGTTGCTGCAGGGCCGAATCCAGGGCGCGCGCTGGCTTGCCCACCGTGGCGTGAACCTGGCGGCAGACGAACTGCTGCTGTGCGGGGGCGCCCAGCAGGCACTGACGCTGGTGCTGCAGTCGCTCTGCCAGGGCGGCGAGCCTGTGATGCTCGAAGCCCTCTGCGCCCCTGGTATCAAGGCGGCCTGCCGGCAATTGCGCCTGCCGGTGCACGGCGTGGCCCTGGATGCCCACGGCCTGCGACCTGACGACCTGGACCGGGTGGCCCGTGCCAGCGGGGCACGCGTGCTGGTGACCACGGCGACCTTGCACAACCCCACAGGCGCCTGCATGGACGAAACCCGGCGCAGGGCACTCGCAACGGTGGTCAAGCGCCTGGGGTTGCGGGTGATCGAGGACGACGTCTATGGCGCGCTCACCGACTGCCCGCCGCTCTACCCACTGCTGGGCGAACAAGGCATTTTCATCAGCAGCCTGTCCAAGACCGTGGCCGCCGGGCTGCGCCTGGGCTGGATCGCCGCCGCGCCAACACTGCTGGCGCAGATAGATCCCCATGCCCAGGCCAGCCACTGGCCGCTGTCGCCGCTGAACCTGCGCATTGCCTGCCAATGGATTGAAGACGGCACGGCGGCACGGCGGTTGGCCTGGCAACGCCAGGAAATTGCCTGGCGCTGGCGCTTGGCGTGTGGTGTGTTGGGGGATGCGTTGCACACCGGCGGTCAGCCATCACCCCATGTGTGGGTGGCCGCTGCAAAAGGTGCGGACGCAGTAGTGGCCCGGTGTCGGCAGGAGGGTGTGGAAGTTGTGCCGGCAGGTGTCTTCGCCATTGGCGCGAACGAAGTGCAGGCCGTGCGTATCAGCCTGTCGGCGGCAGCTAGCCGGGCAGCGCTCAAGCGGGGGCTGGAAGTGGTGCGCCAGGTGCTGTGTGACGAGTGATCCCACAGGCCCGCTGCTCTGTCAGGCAAGGCAGAGGCCCGTGGAGGTAGGCTTTAGCACAGCGCACAGCAGGCGGTGTACCCTCAACCCTGTTGGCAACCCTCGCCCATGGCCCGATACTGAATGGTATGCACCTGGCCCTGATGGTCTTCATAGGTCATGGTCGCAGGCACGACTTCACACACATTAGGGATAGTCGACAGGTTGATCACCCGTTTGATATCCAGGTTCATGGAGTAGTCGTACTGCTGGGCCACAGGCTCGGTGGCGGCGGGCTTGCCCTCATCCGCCAGGGCAAGCGAGGACATACCGACCAGTGCAAGAATCAGTAATGGTTTCATGATGTTTGACCTTCAAAGCAATCAAGCTGATCGACTGACTTCATATGCCGTCATTGGCGCGGAGAAGTTGTCATCGACTGCGAAGATGACACGAAGTACCGATCCCGCTTCGTCTACTGCCTGGGGGATGAGTGAAATTCTACTCCCCGATTGCCATTGTTGAACCCCGAACTCGGACATTCACCCTTGCAGGCTTTGCAACAATCTGCGACAAAACGAAGCGGCAAAAACACCTGAATGTATCGCGTTAGAGCTGCCGCGCCAGGAAACCACATGAACACCCTGCACTGCTTACCCCTGGCCGGCCCGCAACGGCGCCTGCTCGACCATTTTTACCGGCAGCACGGCTCACGCATGCGTGCGGCCAGCGACGGCCGTTTATGGGTGGCGCGGGCTGACGGCATCGTTGCCGGCTTGAGCTTGACGGCAGTGGCCAACGGCCACTGGCTAACCGGCCTATTCGTTGCCCCGCCCCTACGCAACCAACGCGTGGCAGCGCGGCTGGTCGAGGCAGCGCTTGCCGACACGTGCGGGCCTGTCTGGCTGTTTTGCCACCCGGACCTGACAACGTTCTACCAGCGCCTGCATTTCACCGAGGCTGACGCGCTGCCCGACGCGCTGGCGGCACGCCTGGCGCGCTACCAGCGCAGCAAACGCCTGGTCGCTCTGGTACGTGATCAGTCGTCGCTGGCATCCAGACCTGGGAACAACACCTCGGTATAACCGAACTTGGCGAAGTCCTGGATACGCGACGGATACAGGCGGCCGATCAAGTGATCGCACTCGTGCTGTACCACCCGTGCATGAAAGCCATCGGCGAAGCGGTTGATCGGGTTGCCCTGCGGGTCGATCCCTTCGTAGCTGATGTGCTTGTAGCGCGGCACCACACCGCGCAGCCCGGGCACTGAAAGGCAGCCTTCCCAGCCCTCCTCGACCTCGGTGGACAACGGTGTGATCACCGGGTTGATCAGGATGGTCTGGGGTACCGGTTCGGCGTCCGGGTAGCGCTCGCTGCGTTCGAACCCGAAGATCACCAGTTGCAGGTCGATACCCACCTGCGGCGCGGCCAACCCCACACCGCCGACATGGTGCATGGTGTCGAACATGTCAGCGATCAACTGCTGCAGCTCAGCGCTGCCGATCAGGTGCTCGGGCACGGGCGGGGCGATGCGCAGCAAGCGCTCGTCACCCATCTTCAGGATGTCACGGATCATCGCGGGTTCGACTCGGTGGGTTGGGGCTCGCTCGGGTGCTCATGGCCCAGCACGGTCAGGGGTGGCTTGGCTTCGGCACCCTCGAAATCCTTCTCGCCCGGGTCCTTGCCCTCGGCCGACATGTGCTCGATCACTGCATTCATTTCCGCGCCCAGCAACAACACGGCGCCGGAAATATAAAAATACAGTAACAGCACGATGATCGCACCGATACTGCCGTACATGGCGTTGTAGTCGGCGAACGTCTTCACGTAGTACGCAAAACCAAGGGAGGCAATGATCCACACCACCACCGCCAGCACGGAACCGGGGGTGATGAAGCGAAACTTCTGCTTCACATCGGGCATCACGTAGTACATCAGTGCGACCGCCACCATCATCAGGATGATGATCGCTGGCCATCGCAGGATGGTCCAGACGGTGACAATCACCTCCTGCATGCCGATCTGGGCGGCAATCCACTCCATCACCTGCGGGCCCAGCACCATCAGCGCCGCCGCCACCAGCAACATGCCAGCGATACCAATGGTGTAGAAGATCGACAGCGGAATGCGCTTCCATACCGGGCGGCCTTCGGGCACGTCGTAGGCCGCGTTCATGGCGCTCATCATCAGGCGCACGCCGGCCGAGGCGGTCCACAGCGCGATGACGATACCCACCGACAACAACCCGCCCTTGGACTGCTGCAACTGGTCGATCACCGGGTTTACCTGCTCCAAGGCCTGGGGTGGCAGCACCAGCTCGGACTGCAGGCGCAGCCAGGTGAAAAAGTCGGGCAGGTGCAAGAAGCCGATCAGGGCAATGAGGAACAGCAGGAAGGGGAACAGCGAAAACAGCATCTGGTAGGCCAATGCAGACGCGTAGGTGGACATCTCGTCATCGATGAATTCCTTGACGGTGCGCACCAGTACGCGGTGTAGGGGCAGGCCACCCAGGTCGGGAAAAATCATAGCGTCTCCTTTCGCCGCTTGATCAGTACATCAGGGAAGTCTAATAGACCACGCGACTGGTGTGCTGCTCCCTGCCAGACTTAAAGTCGATGTAGCGGCATTTTCGCGGTAGGCGCACCCTTGATCGGCGCGCCTACCGCGAAGAGGCCAGTACAGTTCAGACAGGCATCAAGGCTTTTTCACCGAATCCTTGACGGCATCCTTGACGTCGCCCTTGACCTGCTGTGCCTCGCCCTTGAGTTCCTGGCTCTTGCCTTCGGCACGCAGCTTGTCGTTGCCGGTCACTTTGCCGACGCTCTGTTTGACGTTACCAATCGCTTCGTTGGCCAAGCCTTTTGCTTTGTCTTTAGTGCCGCTCATGGCAAAACTCCTGCAAATGGAGACACGTGTACCGTGTCGACATGGGGTGGACTGGCCACCTTCGCCGAGAGTTTCAATAAATTTGCACGTTCAAGCCGAACGGTAAATCTGCGGGCGAATACCGCACCGAATCATCCGCCAGGCGCTGTGTTAGAGCGGCTGCCTCCCCTAGAATCGCCGGCAAACGGCAACCCGACGCAGGTTGCCAGCTTATAAAAACAATCGTTCCCGGAAACCCGCACCATGCGCCTGATACCCCTGCTGGCAGCGTTGCTGCCGATGCTTGCCCTGCCCACCTTCGCCGCTGCATCGGCCACTGAAACCTTGCGGGTCGACCGCTACGCCGACGACGGTCAGCCCGGGACCTTGCGCTGGGCAATCGACACCAGCAACCAAGACCCAGGCCGCTACCGCATCGAAATTGTCGCCGTCGGCCAACCGCCCTATGTCATCCGCCCGACCCACGCCCTGCCAGCCATCAAAGGCCCGGTGCGTATCACCGGCCTACCCTGGGCACGCGATGGCCAGTACATCGCAATCGATGGCGCTGGCTACATCAAGGACCAGGGCGTGCGCACCTGCCCCGGCGCCCTGCCCGGCCAGTTCGGCACCAATGTGCGCACCACCACCCACCCTGGCCTGGTGCTGCGCGACACACAGGGCGTACACCTCAGTGGCCTGGAAGTGCGCAATTTCTGCATCGGCATCCTGGTCAACCGCGCCAGCGGCAATGTCATTGAAGACAACCGCATCGTCGCCAACAAAGGCGGGGCCGGCATCATGCTCACCGGCGATGACGGGGCCGGCAACCCCACGGCGACCACCACACTCAACAACAAGGTGCTGCGCAACCAGCTGATCGACAATGGTGATGGCCTGGAGCTCACCCGTGGCGCCGCGTTCAACCTGGTGGCCGATAACCTGTTCCGCTCGACCGCGGCCAACCCTGAGCCCTCCCAAGGCATCGAGATCCTGCTGGGCAACGACAACACGGTGGTACGCAACCGCTTCGAGCAGTATTCGGATGGCGTGCAGATCAACTGGGGCAAACGTAATTACCTGGGAGCCAATACCTTCACTGGCAACTCGATCGGCATCAGCGTGACGGGGGAAGGCAACATGCTCGATGGCAACCTGATCCACGGCAACCGCATCGGCGTAGCCCTGCGTCCGGAGCCAGACATCACCGCCACGCGGCTGACGGGCAATCGAATCTGGGGAAACAGCCAGGATATCCGTCGCTGCGAGGCCGGGGGCGCGTGCGTGGCCAATCAGCGCACCGGGGCCATCATCTTTGGCGTGCCGGCCCAGGCCCACGCCCTGTATGTCGGCTCCCGCGGTGTAGGCGCGGATGTGCCGAAAAAGGACCAGGCGATCATCTGCGATGGCCAGGGCGAGCCCAAGCCGTGCCAGCCACTGCCCAACCACAATCAGCCGGCACCTCGGCTGCTGGCGCTGGAAGGCAATGTACTGCGTGGCAAGGTGCAGGGGCCGGTATCGAGCCTGTTGCGGGTCGAGGTGTTTGGCAATGCCGAGGCTGACGGCACCGAGGCCGAGCACTATCTGGGGCACGTCCTGGTGAACAGCGATAATCAAGGGCAGGCGCGGTTTGCCCAACCTTTGCAGGGTGCTGAAGGGTTACGCAGCTTTACCGCGACGGTGACCACCGCCGATGGGGCAACATCCGAGTTGAGCCTGCCGGTTCGCCGCTGAGGCAAGCGGCCCAATCGCCGGCCAGCAGCAGTGGCTCACAGCGGTGCACAGGATTCAGAATCGGTGCTGTCCCTGTGCGAACCCGGCTGCCAGCGATTGGGGCCAGCAAACCTTGCCCCGCTAACCGCCACCCCTCACAATGCAGGCCTTTCTAGCGTCAACCCGCAGGAACCTGCATGAAACTCGACAAACCCGCCGCCATTGCCCGGCGTAACGAAGCGCTGGCCAAGCCGGTTCTTACCAGCGCCAATACCCTGTTCGCCATCCTGGACCGCAAACGCAACCTGTGGTGGTTCGAGGTGCCGGTAGGGCTGCTGCGCAAGGGCCAGCCCGACTGGGTCAACCTGCTGCTGCACACCCCCGACACCGATGCATTGCAGCACCTGAAAGTGCCCACCAACTTCCTCAAGGCCCACCTGGAGCATTTGGAAGTGCGCAACGCCGGCAAGCGTCGCTCGACCATCAGCCTGGCCCTGAGCGCCGACCGCGATTCGCTGCTGCGCGACACCCGCCCGGGTGGCGAGCAACTCGACTTCCAGCCTTTCGTACAGGCCTGACTTCAGGCCCGCTCGATGCGATCGTCATGGATGACGATCCGGCCCTGCTTGAACAGCGCGCCAATGGCCTTCTTGAAGTTGCCCTTGCTGACATTGAACATGCGGCTGATCACTTCAGGGTCACTCTTGTCGCACACCGGCAACACACCGCCCTCTGCCTCCAAGCGCGCCATGATCTGCTCATGCAGCCCCTCGGCCAGGGCCTGGCCAACCGGTTGCAGGCTCAGCGCAATCTTGCCGTCCGGGCGTATTTCCTTGATGTAACCCTTCTCGTGCATCCCCGAACGCAGGAACTTGAACACCTCGTTCTTGTGGATCAGGCCCCAGTGGCGGTTGTTGATGATCGCCTTGAAGCCCAGGGGCGTCTGCCCGGCCACCAGCAGCTCCACCGGCTGACCGACCTGATACTCGACCGGTGTGCGGTCAAGGTAACGGTCCAGACGCGAAGTGGCGGTGATGCGGCGCGTACGCTTGTCGAGGTAGACGTGCACCACGCAGTAGTCGCCGATCTTCAGTGGCCGTGCCTCTTCCGAGTAAGGCATCAGCAGGTCCTTGGGCAGGCCCCAGTCGAGGAAGATGCCTGCACCGTTGATGTCCTTGACCTTGAGGCTGGCGAACTCGCCAACCTGCACCTTGGGCTTTTCGGTGGTGGCAATCAGTTGGTCTTCGCTGTCCAGGTAGATGAACACGTTCAGCCAGTCGTCGACCTCGGTTTCGGCGTCCTTCGGGATATAGCGCCCGGGCAGCAGGATCTCGCCATCGGCGCCGCCATCCAGGTACAGGCCGAATTCCACGTGTTTCACGATTTGCAAACTGTTGTAACGCCCAAGCAGAGCCATTTCCGATGTTCCTCAAGACAAGGCGGCTATTCTACACCTGAACCCAGCGCGCCGCCCGACCGCTGATTCGGCGGAACCGTCGTGGTGCCCTTGCGTCTACCGAGTGGCCCGCCATTGCAAGGATCAGCACATGCTCTTACGCCTGTCGAAAAGCCTGCTCACCGCACTTGCGTTCGCCCTGGCACTGGCAGCCTGCAGCCGGATAGACCTGGCCTACCGCAACCTTGACCGGCTGGTGCCCTGGTCGCTGAACGACTACCTGGCCATGAACCGCGAGCAGAAAGCGCTGCTCGACGACCGGCTCAAACAGCAGTTGGCCTGGCATTGCAAAACCCAACTGCCCGGCTACCTCGACTGGCTCGACCGCGTGCGCAGCATGGTCGCCGACGACCAAGTGACCGACCAGGCGCTGCAACAACGCACGCTTGAAGCCCGACAGGCCATCGGCCGCGTCGCCGAGGCCATCACCCCCTCCGCCACCGAACTGTTGCGTGGCATGAACGATGCCCAGGTCGCGCAAATGCGCGATGCCTTCCGTGACGACATCAGCGAGCGCCAGAAGCAGTACGTCGACACGCCATTGCCCAAACAGATCGCTCGCCGTGCCGAACGCATGGAAAAGCGCCTTGCCCCCTGGTTCGGCGAACTCAACGCCAGCCAACGTTTGCGCGTGCAAACCTGGTCGCAGGCGCTGGGTGACCAGAACCGCCAATGGATCGCCAACCGTGCGCACTGGCAGCAACAGCTACTGCTGGCCATGAACCAGCGCGCTGATGCCAGCTTCGAGCCGCGCCTGGCGCAACTGCTGCAACACAAGGAAAGCCTGTGGACGCCGGAGTACCGCATGGCCTTTCATAACAGCGAGCAGCAGACCCGCAGCCTGCTGGTCGATCTGCTGCAGCAAAGCACCCCGGCGCAGCGCCAGTTCCTGCAAGGCCGGCTGGCCAAGGTGCGGACAGACTTCAGTGAGCTCAAGTGCTTGAAAGGATAGACCCGGGCGTCAGGGCCCCCGATAGGGCCGGCCTGACAACCCTTGATCAGCGCACCTTGCGCCGGTACGGAAACACATCGATCACCTTCCCTTCGCGGATCGATGCCTGCAGCCCTTTCCAGTAATCCGCGTCGTACAGCTCGCCGTGCAAGCGGCTGAACAACCTGCGCTGACCGATATCGGCGAACAGAAATGGCGGAAACTCCTCGGGAAACACATCGTGCGGCCCGATCGAGTACCACGGCTCGCCCGACATCTCGTCCTCCGGATAGCGCGGCGGCGGGATATGGCGGAAATTCACCTCGGTCAGGTAGCTGATCTCGTCATAGTCGTAGAACACCACGCGGCCATGGCGGGTCACGCCGAAATTCTTCAGCAGCATATCCCCCGGGAAAATATTGGCGGCCGCCAGTTGCTTGATCGCCAGCCCATAGTCCTCCAGCGCCTCGAGCACCTGGCCTTCGCTGGCCTGCTCCAGGTAGAGGTTCAGCGGGGTCATGCGCCGCTCGGTCCAGCAGTGGCGAATCAGCACCGTATCGCCCTCCACCGCCACGGTCGAGGGCGCGACTTCAAGCAGTTCGGCCAGGCATTCGGGCTCGAACTTGGCTCGCGGAAAGCGAAAATCGGCAAACTCCTGGGTGTCGGCCATGCGCCCCACACGGTCGACGCTCTTCACCAGCCGGTACTTCTCGACCACTGTGGCGCGGTCGACGGTCTTGGCGGGCGAGAAGCGGTCCTTGATAATCTTGAACACGGTGTTGAAGCCCGGCAGGGTGAACACGCTCATCACCATCCCGCGCACCCCCGGGGCCATGACGAAGCGGTCGTCGCTACTGGCCAGGTGGTTGATCAATGCCCGATAGAACTCCGACTTGCCGTGCTTGTAGAAGCCGATCGAGGTGTACAGCTCGGCAATGTGCTTGCCCGGCAGGATACGCTTGAGAAAATTGACGAACTGCCCCGGTACCGGCACATCCACCATGAAATACGAACGGGTGAACGAGAAGATGATCGACACCTCGGCCTCGTCGGTGATCAGGGCATCGGCCTCGATACCATGGCCCTCGCGGTGCAGCAACGGGATCACCAGCGGCCACTGCTCATCGCTGTTGTACAGCCGGCCCACCAAGTAGGCGCCTTTGTTGCGGTACAGCACCGGCACGAACAGCTCCACCGCCAGGGCCGGGTCCTTGCAGACCCAGTCCGGCAGGCACTCCCTGAGCTGGTCCTCAAGGCGTGCGACATCACCCTCAAGATCACCATAGGCGAAGGCGTAGTCGGCGAAGAGGGCTCGCAGCAGCCCCTTGAGACTGCCATCGGGGCGGTAGGTACGGGTTTGCGCAGCCCGTTCATGGCTGCGCAGCGACGGCCGCGTGGTGTGGATGAACATGCAGCCATCGCTGATCTGGTCATGGCTGAACAAGCTGCAGAACAGCGAGTTGTACCAGGTCTCGGCCAGCTCATCGTCCAGGCGCGGGTCGATCAGGCGTATGTAGGCACTTTTAACCAAAGGCCACTGCTCGACCTCCAGCAGCAGCTGGGGCTCGAACCCGTCACGCAGCCAGCCGTTGACCTCGCCGACCTTGTGCTCGTACAAGTTGATCCGCGTCGCTGCCGCCCGTTGGATATCTTGCCAGCGGGCCTGCTCGAAACGCTCGCGCGCACCGAGGGTGATGCGGCGAAAGTGTTCCCGGTAGTCGTCAAAGCCATCGAGGATCATCTGGGCGATTTCGCCGGCCGGCCAGTGTTGGGTCATGCAGGACACCTCGCTGCGGGGTGAGATAGACAGCTTAGCTGGCGCAGGAAACTTGAGAGGCCGGCACACATTCACACAGCAAGAAAGCACAAGAAACGCACCACGCCCTCGCGTACACTCCCGCCCTGCCTTGTAACTGGAGACTGCTGTGAGCCCCATCGCCCTGACCCGTCTGCTGATCCTTGCCGCCGTCTGGGGAGCGAGTTTCCTGTTCATGCGCATCATCGCCCCGGAGCTGGGGACCGTGCCCACCGCCTTCTTCCGCGTCTCCATCGCCTGCCTGGGGCTGATCGCCATCCTCGCCGCCGCCCGGGTGCGCTGGAATTTCCAGGGCAAGCTTGGCGCCTGCCTGGTGCTGGGCATGATCAACTCGGGTATCCCGGCCACCTTCTATTCGGTGGCGGCGCAGGTATTGCCGGCCGGCTATTCGGCGATCTTCAACGCCACCACACCGCTGATGGGCGTGCTGATTGGCGCGTTGTTCTTTCGCGAGGCGATGACCCTGCCCAAGCTGTGCGGCATCTTTCTTGGCCTGTTCGGCGTCGGCATCCTCAGCGGCGCCGGCCCCGTGGCGCTGGACACGGCCCTGCTGCAAGGCGCCCTTGCCTGCCTGGCGGCCACCACCTGCTATGGCTTTGCCGGGTTCCTCGCGCGGCGCTGGATCACAGGCCTGGACAGCCGCCTTTCGGCGCTGGGTAGCATGCTCGGCGCCACGCTGATGATGTCCCCCCTGTTCGCCTGGAGCGCGCTGACTCAACCACCGGCCAGCTGGGGCGGCTGGCAGGTATGGATGTCATTGCTCGGGCTGGGGCTGGTGTGCACGGCGTTCGCCTACATTCTGTACTTCCGCCTGCTGGCCGAAATCGGCCCAGTGAAGGCCAGTACCGTGACCTTTCTGATCCCGGTGTTCGGCGTACTGTGGGGGGCATGGCTGCTGGACGAATCGCTGTCCATGGGCCACCTGTATGGCGGGTTGCTGATCGGTGTAGCGCTGTGGCTGGTGCTCAAGCCTTCACGCGCCTGATAAAGGGCGGGGCTGCTTGCCCCCAGGTTATTGCAGACATGACGGGCAAAGCGCTCTACGATAGCCCCCTACCCTTCTTCAAGCCTTGTTGACATGCCCTGCGACTACAAAATCGTGCTCTGGCGCCTGGAGCAGGATGCCCAGGGCTATCCACCCGCCTCGGTAGAGGGCCTCTGGGCAAAACGCACTGCTACCGGCTTCCAGGTCGCTAGCATCCCCTTCTATGCCTACGGCATCGCGCCCGGCGACACCATCAGCATTCGAGAGGACGGCGAACAGACCTGGTTCGAGGCCTTGCAGCACAATGGCGGTGCTTCGGTCTTTCGCGTACGGGTCAAGGCCCTGGGCGATCTGGAACAGGTGCGCGCGGCGCTGGAGGAGTTTGGCTGCCCCAGCGAAGTTGAAAAGGCGGTAAGGATGCTGGCCGTCGAAGTGCCGCCCACGCGTGCCCTCGACACCCTGCTCTACTACCTGCTGACGCAACGCGAAGCCGGCGCCCTGGACTTCGAGGAAGGCGTACTGCGCCACGCCATCCCCGAAGAGTTTCGTTAAGGCCTACGCCTCTGCCAGACGCGCTGCAGGCTTGCGGAACACGAACAGCAAACCGATCACGATCAACCCCATGCCCAACAGGCTCAGCGGTGCCAGCCGGTTACCAAAGATCAGATAATCCATCACCGCAGTCACCGCAGGCACCAGGTAGAACAGGCTGGTGACATTGACCAGGTTGCCCTGGGCTATCAGCCGGTACAGCAGCAAGGTCGCCAGCAGCGAAACCACCAGCCCCATCCACAGCAGCGCACCGATGAACGTGCCGTTCCATTCAACGTGCAGCGGCTGCAGCGGCGCGAACACCGCACACAGGGCGAACCCCGCCAGGTACTGCAACGGCAGCGTGCCCATGGGGTTGTCGGTGATGCGCTTCTGCAGGATCGAGCCGAAGGTCATGCTGGCCAGGGCCAGCAGGGCAAACAGCATGCCGGCCAGTGACGCGCCTGCGAGGTTGATGCCTTGGTAAACGACCATCACCAGTCCACCAAGGCCCAACCCCAGCCCGAACAGCCGGCGCCCGGAGCGCTGACGCTCCATCAGCACCACGGTGAGGATCGGTTGCACCCCCATCACTGTGGCCATAATCCCCGGGGTGACATGGGTGTTGAGCGCCAGTAAGTAGAAGATCTGGTACGCGCCCAGCAGGACACAGCCAGTACCCAGGGCCCGCAGCATTGCCCCGCGCGTACGTGGCCAGCGCAGCCCAAGCAGCGGGCCGATCAGTAACAGGCCAACCAGCGCCAGCGCCGAGCGCAGGAGCAGGAAGGCAAAGGGGCTGGCCTGGGCCAGGCCGAGCTTGGAAACGATAGCGCCGCTGCTCCACAGCAGGACGAACAAGCCAGTAGTGGCCGCCGAGGCCACGGATGCTTTGGAAAGGACAGACATGTATGCACCTGTATTCGGGCAAATAAGCCGAACGGTGGGCGTGAACTTCAGTGAGGGAAGTAGCCGACCGTGTTCAGTAGGTTGCGCGTGTGACGGGATGCGGCCAGAAGCCGATCAGCCCAGCACGACCACGCAGCGAGGCGGAGCTACGCCGCCTACGACGCCACTGACAGGTGGTGGGTAATGACTGATCATGACCGGCTGCTGGCTGCCACGCACGACCGTGCTCGCGACGGGCGCGAAGACAGGGCTAGTGGTGGAAGGGATAGCAGGCATGAACAGGGTCTTCGAAGAAGGAATGTGTCGGAATATAACGTTGAATCAGGGCTTGGGCAACTGCTGCCTTTTCGACCACCTGACCTGGCCCCTTCGCGCGTAAACCCGCGATGGAGCCAGGCCAGGCGAGCATTACCCTCAGAATAACCAGCGGTACAGCAGGTACGCCACCACCACCGCCAACACTGGCCGCAGGATGCGGTAGGCCTTGGGGTTGGCACGTTTGAACTGCTTCACGTGGGTGCTGATCTTGTTGCTGAAACGCTTGCTCCACGCATAGGCCTGGTTGATCCCGCCCACGCGCTCGTCATCGGTATTCTGCGGCGCAGTGGCACGGCCCAGGAAGGCGCTGACCTTGCGGTTGATGCGGGTCATCAGCGGGCTGCTCAGGGGGCGCTCGATATCGCAGAACAGGATCACGCGGGTGACGTCTGTCTCGTTCTTGACCCAGTGCACGTAGGTTTCGTCGAACATCACGTCCTCACCGTCACGCCAGGCGTACTCCTCGCCGTCGACGTAGATGCGGCAGGCATCGGAATTGGGGGTCGACAGGCCCAGGTGATAGCGCAGGGAACCGGCGAATGGATCGCGATGCGGGTTCAGGTGGCTGCCACCGGGTAGCAGGGCGAACATCGCGCCCTTCACATTGGGGATGCTGCTGACCAGCTCGACGGTTTTCGGGCACAGGGTTTCGGCCGACGGCAGCGGTTTGTCGTACCACTTCAGGTAGAAGCGCTTCCAGCCTTTCTTGAAGAACGAGCCGAAACCGGCGTCGTTGTCTTTCTCGGCCGCGCGGATATAACCCTCGTCGAACAGGCGCATGGCCTCTTCGCGGATGACCTGCCAGTTGTCCTTGAGTACATCCAGCTCCGGGAAGCGCTGGCGGTCCAGGTATGGCTTGGACGGCACGCCCGAGAACAGGTACATCAGGCTGTTATAAGGAGCGAACAGCGCCGAATGGTTGACGAACTGGCGCAAAACCGGCAGGCGCGCCTTGCCGCGCAGGTGCACGAAAAGCACGCTGCCGAAAAACACCAGCAGGACACCTGCCTTGGCGACGAAGGAAAAGGTCATGCAACACTCCTTGGAGAAGCAGCAGGCCTGCGCCGTCTGCTTCCGGAAAAAATCATCCGGCCATCATAAACCCTTCCTGCCCCAGTAAAAACAACCAGGGCGGGATCGGGGTGATGAAGATTCTGCAATAAACCCAGCCGCCGACTATTGCGCCGGATCAGCGGCCGGGGCGATTACTGCTGGTTTTCCTGCTCGCTGAACAGGTCGCTGAACAGCATGCTGGACAAGTAGCGCTCGCCCGAATCAGGCAGGATTACGACAATGGTCTTACCTTGCATTTCGGGTTTCTCGGCCAGGCGCACCGCCGCGGCCATCGCCGCGCCGCAGGAAATACCGCAGAGGATGCCCTCCTCCTGCATCAGGCGAATGGCCATGGCCTTGGATTCTTCATCGGTCACCGTCTCGACCTGGTCGACGATCGACAGGTCCAGGTTCTTCGGCACAAAGCCCGCGCCGATCCCCTGGATCTTGTGGGGGCTGGGCTTGAGCTCTTCGCCAGCCAAGGTCTGCGTGATCAACGGCGAGGACACAGGTTCCACCGCCACCGAAAGGATCGACTTGCCCTCGGTGTGCTTGATGTAGCGCGACACGCCGGTAATGGTGCCGCCTGTGCCGACACCGGCCACCAGCACGTCGACTGCGCCGTCGGTGTCGTTCCAGATTTCCGGGCCGGTGGTCTTTTCGTGGATGGCCGGGTTGGCCGGGTTATCGAACTGGCCCGGCAGGAAGTACTGCGCAGGGTCCGACGCCACGATCTCGTTGGCCTTCTCGATGGCCCCCTTCATGCCCTTGGCCGGTTCGGTCAGTACCAGCTCGGCACCCAGGGCCTTGAGCACCTTGCGCCGCTCCAGGCTCATCGATGCCGGCATGGTCAGGATCAGTTTGTAGCCACGGGCGGCGGCGACAAACGCCAGGCCGATACCGGTGTTGCCCGAAGTCGGCTCGACGATGGTCATGCCTGGTTTGAGCTTGCCGCTGCTTTCGGCGTCCCAGACCATGTTCGCGCCGATCCGGCACTTGACCGAGTAACCTGGGTTGCGCCCCTCGATCTTGGCCAGGATAGTCACCCCACGCGGGGCGATGCGGTTGATCTGCACCAGCGGCGTGTTGCCGATGGAATGGGCGTTGTCTGCGTAGATACGGCTCATGGCAGGGGTCCTTGGCAAGTAAAGGCAGGGAAAGACTTAAAGGGTAAGCCCGCCCCGATGGCCCGTAAAGCCCGTTCGAACTCAGCCAGCAAGCGCGCGGTCAACCACACATCCCGCCTTGGAGAACGCCGCGATGAAAGCCCGTTATCGCTGGCCGCTGGTCGGCCTGGTCAGCCTGGTCATAGTGCTGGTGGCCCTGCACTTGGCCCTGCCCTACCTGGTGCGCGACTACCTCAACGACAAGCTGGCGGACATGGGTGAGTACCGCGGCCAGGTCACCGACGTCGACCTTGCCTGGTGGCGCGGTGCCTACCAGATCAACGGGCTGAAAATCGTCAAGACCAGCGGCAAGGTCCCGGTGCCGCTGCTCGACGCGCCGCTGATCGACCTGTCGGTGAGCTGGCATTCGCTGTGGTACGACCACGCCGTGGTGGCCGAAGTCACCTTCCTGCGCCCCGTGCTCAACTTTGTCGACGGTGGCAGCAAGCAGGCCTCGCAGACTGGCCAGGGCACCGACTGGCGCCAGCAGTTGGAAAAGCTGTTGCCCATCACCCTCAACGACGTGCGCATCAATGACGGCACGCTGAGCTTTCGCAACTTCAACGCCAAACCCCCGGTCGACCTCAAGGCCACCCAGCTGGATGCCAACATCCGCAACCTGACCAACGTGCGGGACGAAAAAGGCCGGCGCGACGCCAGCTTTGACGCCAAGGCCCTGCTGCTGGGCGACGCCAAGGTCGAGAGCCGCGCGACCTTCGACCCGTTCAGCGATTTCGACGATTTCGAGTTCCGCCTGCGCGCCACCGGCATCGAGCTGCGCCAGCTCAACGACTTCGCCAGCGCCTATGGCAAGTTCGATTTCAATGCCGGCCACGGTGACGTAGTGATAGAAGCCCAGGCCGAAAACGGCCGCCTCAACGGCTATATCAAACCCCTGCTGCGTGATGTCGATGTGTTCGACTGGCAGCAGGACGTGGAGAACAAGGACAAGGGTTTCTTCCGCTCGGTGTGGGAAGCGGTGGTAGGTGCCAGCGAAACGGCGCTGAAGAACCAGCGCAAGAACCAGTTCGCCACCCGCGTGGAGCTCAGTGGCAGCGTGCACCAACAGGACATCAGCGCCTTCGAGGCGTTTTTGCAGATCTTGCGCAACGGGTTTATCCAGGCATTCAACGCACGTTACGAGCAGTCGCCGCCAAAAGCCGACTGAGCGGGCGTGACGGGCCATTCAGGGACTGAATACCCGGTCTGCGTTTGCACGCGTCTGGGGCCGGGGTATAGTCGCTGACAAACGACAAACATGTATTGCCCGTTGCGGCCCTAGCGCCGGCAAGCCGGCGACAAGGCCAGTACAGGCACCCCGCAGAGGACAATTCCAATGAAGTTCGAAGGCACCCGCGACTACGTCGCCACAGACGACCTGAAACTAGCGGTCAACGCGGCCATCACCCTCGAACGCCCGCTGCTGGTCAAGGGCGAGCCGGGCACCGGCAAGACCATGCTCGCCGAGCAACTCGCGGCCTCCTTCGGCGCGCGCCTGATCACCTGGCACATCAAGTCCACCACCAAGGCCCACCAGGGTCTTTACGAGTATGACGCGGTCAGCCGCCTGCGGGACTCGCAACTGGGTGTGGACAAGGTCCACGACGTGCGCAACTACCTCAAGAAGGGCAAACTCTGGGAGGCCTTCGAGGCCGACGAGCGGGTCATCCTGCTGATCGACGAAATCGACAAGGCCGACATCGAGTTCCCCAACGATCTGTTGCAAGAGCTCGACAAGATGGAGTTCTACGTCTACGAAATCGACGAGACCATCAAGGCCAGGCAGCGCCCGATCATCATCATTACCTCGAACAACGAAAAAGAGCTGCCTGACGCCTTCCTGCGCCGCTGTTTCTTCCATTACATCGCCTTCCCCGACCGCAATACCCTGCAGCAGATCGTTGACGTGCACTTCCCCCACATCAAGCAATCGCTGGTCAGTGAAGCGCTGGATGTGTTCTTTGACGTGCGCAAGGTGCCGGGCCTCAAGAAAAAGCCTTCGACTTCCGAGCTGGTCGACTGGCTCAAGCTACTGATGGCCGACAATATCGGCGAGGCCGTGCTGCGCGAGCGCGACCCGACCAAGGCGATTCCGCCGCTGGCAGGCGCCCTGGTGAAGAACGAGCAGGACGTGCAACTGCTCGAGCGCCTGGCCTTCATGAGCCGGCGCGGCAACCGCTGACAGGAGCCGGCCATGCTGCTCAACCTGTTCAACGAAATGCGTGCGGCCAAGGTACCGGTGTCGGTGCGCGAACTGCTCGACCTGCTCAACGCCCTGCAACAGCGCGTAGTGTTCGCCGATATGGACGAGTTCTACTACCTGGCGCGGGCCATCCTGGTGAAGGACGAGCGCCACTTCGACAAGTTCGACCGGGCGTTTTCCGCCTACTTCAAGGGCCTGGAGAACCTTGACCGGCACCTTGAGGCGCTGATTCCCGAAGACTGGCTGCGCAAGGAGTTCGAGCGTTCGCTCAGCGACGAAGAGCGTGCGCAGATACAATCGCTGGGCGGCCTGGACAAGCTGATCGAGGCGTTCAAGCAACGCCTTGAAGAACAGAAGGAACGCCACGCGGGCGGCAACAAGTGGATCGGCACCGGCGGCACCAGCCCGTTTGGCTCAGGCGGGTTCAACCCCGAGGGCATCCGCGTCGGCGAGGCCGGCAAGCGCCAGGGCAAGGCGGTGAAGGTGTGGGACCAGCGCGAGTACAAGAACCTCGACGACCAGGTGGAACTTGGCACCCGCAACATCAAGCTGGCCCTGCGCCGGCTGCGCAAATTCGCCCGCGAAGGTGCGGCTGAAGAACTGGACATCGACGGCACCATCGACCACACCGCGCGTGACGCCGGGCTGCTGAACATCCAGATGCGCCCCGAGCGGCGCAACACGGTCAAGCTGCTGTTGCTGTTCGATATTGGCGGTTCGATGGACGCCCACGTCAAGGTCTGCGAAGAGCTGTTTTCGGCCTGCAAGACCGAGTTCAAGCACTTGGAATATTACTACTTCCACAACTTCGTCTATGAGTCGGTGTGGAAGAACAACTTGCGCCGCACATCCGAGCGCTTTTCCACGTTCGACCTGCTGCACAAATACGGCGACGACTACAAAGTGGTGTTCGTCGGCGATGCCGCCATGGCGCCGTACGAGATCACCCAGCCCGGCGGAAGCGTGGAGCACTGGAACGAAGAAGCCGGCTACGTGTGGATGCAGCGCTTCATGGAGAAATTCAAGAAAATCATCTGGATCAACCCATACCCCAAGCAGGCCTGGGACTACACCGCGTCGACCCACCTGGTGCGTGACCTGATCGAAGACAAGATGTACCCCCTGACCTTGCAAGGGTTGGAAGAAGGGATGCGTTACCTGTCCAAGTAGGATTGCCTGCACTGGCCTCTTAGCGGGTGGACCCGCGAAGAGGTCGGTGGATTCACCGCCAGCGGTCCAGATAAGACTGCTGTTCGCGCCAGGCCTGCTCCTGCACCACCGCCCTGAACCGCACCGCCGTCCCCGGCATGCACTGCGCCAGTTGCGCCAGCGCCAACGGCGTCAACGCCCCCAGACGCGGATAGCCACCGATGGTCTGCCGGTCATTGAGCAGCACGATCGGCTGCCCGTCCGGTGGCACCTGCACCGCCCCCAGCGGGATCCCTTCGGAAATCATCGGCGCGCCCTGATAAACCAGCTGCGGCCCCAGCAAGCGGATGCCCATGCGATCCGCCCGGCTGTCTAAGGTCCAATCGCGATTGAAGGCCTCGAACAGGCTGATACCGCTGAAATCGCCGATCTGCGCGCCCATCACCAGGTCGAGCACAGGCGCTTGCAAATAACGCGGGCGCAGCGCTTCGGGTACTTCGCGCAGCACCGCGGGCGCGCCGGCAAACGCCAGCACCTGTCCCTTGCCCAGCGCCGCGCCGCGCCCGTCGATACCGCCCAGTGCTTCACGCACCACCGTGGCACAGCTGCCCAGCACAGCGTCACCCTGGAATCCGCCCGGCGCCGCCAAGTAGGCGCGCACGCCCTGCTTCGGCTGCTTCAAGGCCAGCCGCTGGCCCTTGGCCAAGCTAAAACTGCGCCAGGCGGCTAATGGCTGGTCATCGATGCGCGCCTCCAGGTCGGCACCGGCCAGGGCCAGCACGCAATCCTGTTCAGCCACCACGGTGAAACCGCCCAGCGCTACCTCGATCACCGGCGCCCCCAGCGGGTTACCCAGCAGCCAGTTGGCCCAGTACATCGCCACCCAATCCAGCGCGCCGCCCTGGGTGACCCCCAGGTGGCGCACGCCAAAGCGCCCGGCATCCTGCAACTGGCACAAGGCAGTGCTGGCTTCGATCCTCAAGTGCGTCATGCCTGTGCCTCCAGCGGGCTGTCATCACCGCCCAATGCCATGAATTCGGCATGGGAAACCGCCACGAAACGCACCCGGTCACCCGGTTGCAGCAGGCTGTAGCCCTCACGTTCGTGATCGAACAGGCGCACCGGGGTGCGCCCGATCAGGTTCCAGCCCCCGGGCGAGACGGCCGGATAGGCTGCGGTCTGGCGTTCGGCAATGCCGACACTGCCAGCCGCCACGCGTTTGCGTGGAGTACTCAGGCGCGGCGATGCCAACCGTTCGTCCACCAGCCCCATGAAGCCGAAGCCCGGCGCAAAGCCAAGGGCGAAGACCGGATACTCCCGCCCACTGTGCAGGCGGATCACCTCGCGCTCGCTCAAACCGCAGCGCGCGGCCAGCACCGGCAGCTCAGGACCGACACTGGCGTCGTACCACACGGCAATTTCATGCCGGCGCCCGTCGTTGCCCGTGCCCGGCTGCAGCCCTTCCAGCGCCTTGACGATCAGCGCCTTCGCCTGCCCTGGCGGCAGGTCGAATTGCACCATCAGCGTGGTGTAGGACGGCACCAGGTCGACCTGATGCGGGCCGAAGGCGGCGCTCAGGCGCTGGCTGGCGGCAAGCATCCACGGCATGTTGCGTTCGTCGATGGTGTCGAACAGGCGCACCATCAGGGTATCGATGGCGACCACTTCGATGCGCACCTTCATGGGTGCTCCAGCGCATCAAGCGCCTGGCGGATCTGCCGCACCGCCGCCACCGAGCTGTCGTTGTCACCGTGCACGCAGAGCGTGCTGGCCTGCAGGCGCACTGCACTGCCATCGTCCGCCACCAGTGTTTCACCACGGGCCAGGCGCACAGCCTGTTCGACCACCATGGCCGGCTCATGGTGCACAGCGCCGGGCAGGCGCCGCGACATCAGGTGACCGCTGGCGGTGTAGGCACGGTCGGCAAAGGCCTCGAACCACAATGGCACGCCGATTTCATCACCCAGGGCCTGGGCCGCGCTGTTGTCTGCAGTCGCCATCAGCATCAGCGGCAGCCCACTGCCATAGGCTGCCACGGCTTCGAGCACCGCGCGCAGCTTGAGGGGGTCGGCCATCATGTCGTTGTACAGCGCGCCGTGGGGTTTGACATAGGCCACGCGGCCACCCAGTACTTTGCAGATGCCATCCAGGGCGCCGATCTGATAATGCAGCAGGTCACGGATTTCCTCGGCGCTGCAGGCCATGGACCGGCGGCCGAAGCCGACCAGGTCCGGGTAGGCCGGATGGGCACCGACAATCACCCCGTGCTGCAGCGCCAGGGCCACCGTGCGGCGCATGGTGCCGGGGTCGCCGGCATGGTAGCCACAGGCGATGTTGGCGCAGTCGATGTAGGGCATGACTTCGGCGTCCAGGCCCATGCGCCAGCTGCCAATACTTTCGCCCATGTCGCAGTTGAGTAGCAGGCGTTTCACCTGGCGAGCTCCTGTGTCGATGTTCATGTGCCTACCTTAGCGCGCCTGAAGGTGTTTGCCGCGTGTTTCCGGCAGGCTCAAGGCCGCCACGATCACCACGCCGTACGACACCGCAGCGAAAGCACCGATGCCCAGGCCCAGTGGCACTTTCTCGCCGAGCAGACCGATGAGCAATGGGAACATCGCCGCGATGACTTTGCCGATGTTGTAGCAGAACCCCTGCCCCGAACCCCGGATACGCGTTGGGAACAGTTCTGTGAGAAAGGCGCCCATGCCGCTGAAGATGCCGGAGGCAAAGAAACCCAGCGGGAAGCCCAGCCATAGCATCACGCCATCGCTCACCCGCATCTGTGTGTAGAGCAGCACGATGATGAACGAACCTACGGCGAACAGGATGAAGTTCTTCTTGCGCCCCAGCAGGTCCGACAGGTACGCACTGACCACATAACCCACATAGGAACCGACGATCACCATGGCCAGGTAGCCCCCGGTACCGAGTACGCTCAGGCCGCGCTCGTTCTTGAGAAAGGTCGGCAACCACGAGGTAATGGCGTAATAGCCGCCCAGCGCACCGGTGGTCAGCAAGGAGGCGCGCACGGTGGTCCAGAGCATGCCGGAGGCGAAGATTTCGTAGAACTGCGCAGGCGCCTCGGGCGTTTCCACAGCCTTGGCCTGGCGGTACACCTCGGGGTCCTTGACCAGACGGCGGACGAAGATCACAAACACCGCCGGCACCAGCCCCAGCAGGAACAGCGCACGCCAGGCCTGCTCTGCGGGCAGCCAGGAAAACAACAGCGCGTACAGGATCGCCGTGAGGCCCCAACCCAGGGCCCAACCGGATTGCACCATACCCACGGCCTTGCCGCGGTCCTGGGCACGGATCACCTCGCCGATCAGCACCGCGCCAGCGGTCCATTCGCCGCCAAAGCCAAAGCCCATCAGGGTCCGGGCGATCAGCAGTTGCTCGTAGTTCTGAGCGAAGCCGCAGAGAAAGGTGAAGAAGGCGAACCACAGCACCGTCAGTTGCAGGGTGCGCACACGGCCGATACGGTCAGAGAGGATGCCAGCGATCCAGCCGCCGATGGCCGATGCAATCAGGGTGCTGGTGTGGATCAACCCCGCCTCGGCGGTGCTGATGCCCCACATCAGGATCAGCGTGGGGATGACGAAGCTGAGCATCTGCGTGTCCATGCCATCCAGGCCATAGCCGATCTTGCAGCTCCAGAAGGTACGTCGTTGCTGTTGGTCGATGTCGCGGTACCAGGCCAAAGGCCCGGTCGAGGGTGAAGGCGAAACCTGCTGCTGCACGCCGGTCGGGTTCATGCTTGCCTCGGCTTGTTGGTATTGTTTTATGAGCGACGTAGGGCGTCGCGGCCTGGGCTTCATTGTTCAGAGCGCGCGCCTGGTGAGTCCAACGAAAAAAACGCCCGGTCTGGAACAAGAAAAACTGATCATGAACCTTCGTTTCCTCGAAACATTCGTCTGGGTCGCCCGGCTCAAGAGTTTTCGCCTCACCGCCGAGAAACTCTTCACCACACAGGCCTCGGTCTCCAGCCGCATCGCGGCGCTGGAAGCCGACCTTGGCGTCAAGCTGTTACTGCGCGACTCCCGCGGGGTGAGCCTGACGCCGGAGGGCAGCAAGGTCCTGGAGTATGCCGAGCGCATGCTCGATACCGCCAAGGCGATGAAGCAGTCGCTGGACAACGACCGGGCCAAGGTCGGGCGTATCCGTATCGGTGTGATGGACACGGTGATCCACACCTGGATGAACGCACTGGTGGCCGAGCTGGGCGAGCGTTACCCGCAGGTCGAGATAGAGCTGGTGGCCGATACCGCGCTGAACCTGCGCGAGCAGTTGCAAAAAGGGTTTCTCGACGTGATCCTGCAGACGGATTTGCTGCGCGAACAGTCGATCCGCAGCCTGGACCTGGCACGCTACCCCATGGGCTGGATCGCAGCAGCCGGCTCGACCCAGCACCGTGATTACGCCTCGCTGGCCGAATTGGCACGCGAGCGCATCGTCACCTTCTCGAAGAACTCGCGGCCGCATCAGGAAGTGCTCAGCCTGCTGCAGAACGCAGGTGTCCAAGCCCCGCGGCTGAACTGCGTGAACTCGGTAGCAGCAATCACTCGTCTGCTGCGCGATGGCTTCGGCATTGGCGCCCTGCCGCCAGCGCTGGTGGAGGGTGAATTGAGCCGCGGCGAACTGGTGCTGCTCGAGGGTTTGCAACCGCCACCGAGCCTGGAGCTGGTAGTGGCGTGGCAGACCGGGGTGGCGTTGGTGGATGAGGTGGTCGGGGTGTGCCGGCAGGTGCTTGAGCACTATGCGCAGGATGTAGGGGCCCAGAGAATTGTGTTGGTCTGAGCCCCGGTGGACAGGGCCGGCGCCTGCGCGGGTTCACCCAAGCAGGGCCGACACAGCCACAGCGGATCAGCGCCAGCTTTCTTTCACTGCTTTGCGCCGCCCGCCCAAAATCACCCAGCCAATCCCCAGCAACAGGCTCTCGACCACGAATGCCAGCACGAACCCTGCGCCCACACCCCAGCCGATCGCCTCCGGCACCAGCAGAATCTGGTAGCTGTAACCTTTGAGCGTCTCTTCACGCAGTTGTGGGTCTGGCTGCACCAGCACATGCCAGGTCGTGGTGACCCAGGAGCCCTGCAGTGCCTGCCACTCGTTCTCCAGCAACTGGTTGCGGATCAACAGGCTTTCGATGCTGTTGGCATCACTGTTGAAGACCGGGTCGTCACTGCTGCGGTAATGCCGCACCAGCGCCTGCAGGTCGCCGTTGAAGAAGCGCTCGGCCGTCTGCTTGAAGCCGTCGAGCGCCTGGCGCGACTCGAACAGGTGCGCCTCGACCCGCTGGCTGTAGTCCTTGACCAACCCTGGGACCTGGATACCGGCCAGCAGGCCGACAGTGAACAGCAGCAACCGCAGGTAACTTCTGAACATGCAGCTTCCTTAGCTCTGGCCTTGCGAAACGCATTCTCCGTGCCGCCACAGGGCCCATTGGCCGGGCTCGTAACGCCGCCAGGTCTCGTTCTCGGTCAAGGCTTCGGTGGCGATCACCGTGACCACGTCGTTTGGGGTTGTTTCGGTATGAAAATCGACGATCAGGTCGACATCCTTCAACCGTGCCGCACCAAATGGCGCACGGCGTGTGATGTGCACCAGCTTGGTCGAGCAGAAGCAGAATAACCAGTCGCCATCGCTGAGCAGGCAGTTGAACACACCCTTGCTGCGATACTCGGCACAGGCTTCGACCAGCACCGGCAGCAGCTGTTCCACCTCGACAGGCTCCGGGAACGCCGCACGGATACGGTTGAGCAGGTCGCAGAAAGCCGCTTCGCTGTCGGTGTCGCCTACCGGGCGATAAAAGGTCGCTTGGCCGGCGAAGTCGCCGAGTTGCCCGTTATGCGCGAAGCACCAGTTGCGCCCCCACATCTCCCGGACGAACGGGTGCGTGTTGGACAGGCACACCCGGCCGACGTTGGCCTGGCGGATGTGGCCGATGACCACCTCGCTCTTGATCGGGTAGCGCTGCACCAGGTTGGCCACTTCCGACTCGCTGCTCGCCGCCGGGTCCTGGAACAGGCGCAGGCCGCGGCCTTCATAGAAGCCGATGCCCCAGCCGTCACGGTGCGGGCCGGTACGCCCGCCACGCTGCATCAGGCCGGTGAAACTGAAAACGATGTCCGTAGGGACGTTGGCACTCATGCCCAGCAGTTCGCACATGTTCGGGTCTCCGCTTACAAACGTGGCTCGACCCGGCCCCGGCCGCCAAGAGGCGCGGCAGGAGGCGGTTCATCGCGGTAGCGGTCACGGCGCTCGGCGGCCAGCGGCGCATCGACCGCCAACGGGTCGTCCTCGGCGACCCGGCGCTTGGCAGCGGCGTCGGCTTGCTCACGGCGCGCACGGGCGCGCTTTTCCAGCGGCCAGCGCAGCAGCACGAAGACCAGGTACAGGCCAAAAGCGATCATGCCGTACATGGCGAAATCGGACACGGCGCGCCAGGCGTTGTTGCCCACCTTGAAGGCCAGGTCCAGGGCGGTGATGGCAATGGCCGGGGCCATGGCATCCTTGCCCGGGTCGACCACGGTCGGGGTCAGCAGCAGGACCGCAAGGATCACCCGCAGTGGCTCACGCAGCCAGCGCCACATCCAGCCAGTGAGCTTGAAGCCCACCCAGATGCAGCCCAGGGCAGCAACGGCATAAAGGCCCCAGGCGAGGGTATAGTCGTTCTCGGTCATGGTGATCGTGCAAGCCAGGCAAAGAGTTGCCTATGATAAACACTTTTCCGGGCGCAGGCGCCCCCTAGCCAAGAGATCCACGATGCCCAACGCGCTCCAGCCCCCCATCGCCCGTCAGGACCAGGCCGCCGACCCCTACGCCTGGCTGCAGCAGCGCGACACCGCCGAGGTGCTCGACTACCTGCAGGCGGAAAATGCTTACCAGCAGGCCTGCCTGGCCGCCCAGGCGCCCCTGCGTGAACAGCTGTTCGAAGAGATCAAAGGCCGCATTCTCGAAACCGACCTGTCGCTACCTTCGCCCTGGGGCCCGTACCTGTACTACACCCGCACCACCGCAGGTGACGAATACCCGCGCCATTACCGCTGCCCCCGCCCGGCGGACGATTCGAACACGGTAGATGTCAGCCAGGAGCAACTGCTGCTCGACCCCAACGCCTTGGCCAATGGTGGCTTCCTGTCGCTGGGCGCGTTCAACATCAGTCCCGACCATCGCCTGCTGGCCTATAGCCTGGACACCAGTGGCGACGAAATCTACACCCTGTACGTCAAGGACCTGGCCAGCGGCACCGTAACCACCCTGCCCTTTGACGATTGCGACGGCAGCCTGACCTGGGCTAACGACAGCCAGACGCTGTTCTTCGCCGAGTTGGATGACACTCACCGCCCTTGGCGCCTGCGCCGCCACCGCTTGGGCGAGGCTGACGCCCATACCGTGTTCGAAGAGCCCGATGGCCGCTTCTTCCTGCACTGCTACCGCTCAAGCTCGGAAAAACAACTGGTCCTGCTGCTCAACAGCAAGACCACCAGCGAGGTCTGGGTGCTGGACGCCGCGACCCCGCAGGCGGCATTCACCTGCCTGGCGCCGCGCGTCGAAGGCCACGAATACTTCGCCGACCACGGCCAGCTCGACGGCCAGTGGCGCTGGTTCATTCGCAGCAACCAGGACGGGATCAACTTCGCCCTTTACCAGGCCACGGCAGACGCGGTGCCAACCCGCGAGCAATGGCAGGTGCTGGTGCCGCACCGCGACGACGTCATGCTCGAAGGCCTGAGCCTGAACGCCAGCGCACTGACCTTGAGCCTACGTGAAGGTGGCCTGCCGATCATCGAAGTGCGCCCGCAAGGCGTGCCGGCTTACCGCGTGGAACTGCCCGATGCCGCCTACAGCCTGTACGTGCAGGACAGCCTGGAGTTCGCCAGCAGCCGTGTGCGTCTGCGCTACGAGGCACTCAACCGCCCGGCCCAGGTGCGCCAGCTGGACTTGGCCACAGGCGCGCAGACAGTCCTCAAGCAGACCCCGGTGCTGGGCGAATTCGATGCCGACGACTATGTGAGCGAGCGCCTGTGGGCCACCGCCGAGGACGGCACCCAGGTGCCGATCAGCCTGGTCCGCCGCAAACAGGACCTGGGCAAGACCGTGCCGCTGTACCTGTACGGCTATGGCGCCTATGGCGAAAGCCTCGACCCGTGGTTCTCCCACGCCCGCCTGAGCCTGCTGCAACGCGGCGTAGGCTTTGCCATCGCCCATGTGCGCGGCGGCGGCGAGTTGGGTGAGGCCTGGTACCGCGCCGGCAAGCAGGAGCACAAGCACAACACCTTCAACGACTTCATCGCCTGCGCCGAGCACCTGATCGCCACCGGCGTGACGGCCTCCGACCGCCTGGCCATCAGCGGTGGCAGCGCCGGTGGCCTGCTGATAGGCGCGGTCCTCAACCTGCGTCCGGAACTGTTCCGCTGTGCGATTGCCGAAGTGCCGTTCGTCGATGTGCTCAACACCATGCTCGACCCTGACCTGCCGCTGACCGTCACCGAGTACGATGAATGGGGCAACCCTGAAGCGCCTGAGGTGTACGAGCGGATCAAGGGCTATGCCCCGTACGAGAACGTCAGCGCCCAGGCCTACCCGGCCATGCTGGTGGTCGCCGGCTACAACGACAGCCGCGTGCAGTACTGGGAAGCCGCCAAATGGGTGGCGCGCCTGCGTACGCGCAAGACCGACGACAACCTGCTGCTGCTAAAGACCGAGATGGGCGCAGGCCACGGCGGCATGAGCGGGCGCTACCAGGGGCTGCGGGATGTGGCGCTGGAATATGCGTTCGTCTTCAATGAGCTGGGTGTGGCGTAAAACGCGTTTTTTGTTGTCATAGGAACGCCTAACATCCCTGTGGGGCCGGGCAGACGTGCTCCCACAGGGTTCAGAGGCGCTCCCGCTCCCGGACAACACGAAGAACAACACATGCCCGACCAGACCCACCTCAGCGCCGAAATCCGCGACATGCTCATGGACTGCGGCCTGTTCGACACCCTGCAGCCTGGCGACTTCCACTGCGCCGCCGGTTATTTCAGCCTGACCACCATGCTTGAGGGCGAAACCATCTTCAACGAAGGCGATGCCGGGACGTTCATGTGCATCCTGCACCGGGGCACGGTCTCGGTGCGCAAGACCGACGGCAACGGCAATCAGGTGGAAATCGCCACCCTGCGCAGCGGTCGGGCCTTTGGCGAAATGGCTGTGCTCGACGGCGAGCGCCGTTCGGCCAGTTGCATCGCGGTCAGCGACTGCCAATTGCTGACCCTGGGCAAGGACTCGCTGGAGAAGATGCTCAACGAAGCGCCACGCATTGCTGCTCGTATCATCCGCGCACTGGCAGTGGCCCTGTCCAGGCGCCTACGCATGCAGGACGGGCAGCGCCTGTCGCTCTAGTCGTCATCCGGCGCCGGCCTGGCCGGCTCGGTGCGCAAGCCGGGTAGCGGCTGGTCCTTGGGCGGCCCTGGCACCGGCATGGGCGGCAGCAGCGGCCCGCCGGGCTGGCTGTCATAGGCCTTGGGCGGGGTGCTCGGAGTGATCTGCGGGTAGGGTGTGGGCGTCGCGGTGCCGGGCGCGCCGGGCACTGGCGTATTGATGCGCGGCGGTGTGCCGGCGGCCTGCGCCACGGGCAAGCCCGCTACCAGCAGCGCAACGAGGATCGCATGAAACATCAGCCACCTCCTGTCTGAACATGCCTACAGGCTACGCCTTAATGAACGTTTTCGCCTGTCCGCCTGGCCTGCAAGCGCGCTAGACTCTTTGGCATAACCGTCACATGCCTGATCAGAACAAAGGAAACACACCATGAGTTCGGCCTCCACTTCCGCCGCCACCGCCCGCCTCGACCGCATCCTCGCCGACGCCAAGCGCGACAAGGAGATGGGCTACCGCGACAAGGCCCTGAAAATGTACCCGCACGTGTGCGGCCGCTGCGCCCGCGAGTTTTCCGGCAAGCGCCTGAGCGAGTTGACCGTTCACCATCGTGATCATAACCACGACAACAACCCTCAGGATGGATCGAACTGGGAGCTTCTCTGTTTGTTCTGCCATGACAATGAACACTCACGCTATACGGATCAGCAGTATTTTTCCGAGTCGTCTTTGAGTTCACCAAAAACCTCAACCGCAACACACAACCCATTTGCAGCACTTGCCGACCTTATGAAAAGCAAATCACAATCATAAAAAAAAGATCTCAATCAACAAGCAACTCATCGTGTGGCCGCCATATTGGGGGCAAAAAGCATCGGTATGCAGACAACGGTGCATCTTCGCCCACCAATATCGGCCCCTGTATCACGACACTTTGACCCCCATCACTTGAGCTGCATTGAAATAAGCGAGCAAGGGAGCGATCCCTAGGGCCTCGCGGCTTTTTTGAAGTAATTAGTCCCCATTCCCCTTCATCTGTGCGAAGCACGATCTGATAGCCATGGGCTGCCACAGCTGCGCCCAGAGCGCTAACACGCCAGCAAACCCTCCCAGTCCGTGATTCGATACACAACGTCACAAATGATGTGACTCTAGGCCTATTTATCAATTCGTTGTGAATTTTTAAAGTTCCTCCATCAGCTGCGCCTCACCCAAACGCACATTTGATGGAGAAACGTCCCATGCCATTCATCAGCGTCCGCATCACTCGCGATGGTGTTACCCGGGAGCAAAAAGCTCAGGTAATAAAAGAAATGACTGAAACAATGGAGCGCGTGCTTCATAAAGACCCGAAGTTAACGCACATCGTAATCGAAGAAGTCGATACGGATAACTGGGGCTACTCCGGAATTACGACAACTGAGTACAGAAAACCGTTTAACAACGCCCCTTTATCGTAGAGGAACGATCATGAGCAGTTCTCAAAAAGTAATCATCGTAACTGGCGCCTCTCAAGGCATTGGTGCCGGAGTGGTAGATGGGTTTCGCGCCCTCGGCCACAAGGTAGTGGCGACCTCGCGCTCCATTCAGCCGTCGACCGATCCGGATATTCTGACGGTTGCTGGTGATATCGCGGACCCGGCCACTGCAGAACGAGTGGTGGGCGAAGCCGTCGCCCGCTTCGGGCGCATCGATACCCTCGTCAACAACGCCGGGATCTTCGTCGCCAAGCCGTTCACGCGCTACACCAAAGAAGATTATGCGCAAATCGTCGCAACCAACATGAGCGGCTTCTTCTACATCTCCCAACTGGCCATCGCGCAAATGGAGAAGAACGGTAGCGGGCATGTGGTCAGCGTCACCACCAGCCTGGTTGATCATGCCATCGACGGCGTTCCGTCGGTAATGGCATCGCTCACCAAAGGTGGGATCAACGCGGCTACCAAATCAATCGCCATTGAGTATGCCAAGCGAGGCATCCGCGCCAACGCCGTGTCGCCTGGCATCATCAAAACCCCGATGCACGCCGCCGAAACTCACGATGCCCTGGGCCAACTGCACCCTGTCGGCCATATGGGTGAGATCAACGACATCGTTCAAGCGATCCTCTACTTGGACAGCGCTGCATTTGTCACCGGCGAGATCCTGCACGTCGACGGCGGGCAGAGCGCAGGCCATTGATCGAAAGAATGCTCATCATCGGGACGTTCCGGTGATGAGCAGACTCACTGTAAAGGCAGATGCTTGTCTAGAGAACGAATGCGCTGCGATAGGCGTAAACGCCTGGTCCCCCGCCCGTGAACAAGAACAGTAGGTTTGCCCCATCGACAAAATCTCCCGCGGCGATGTCATGTAGCATGCCGGCAAAGGCTTTTGCAGAGTACACCGGATCAAGCAATATACCTTCGGCCTGCGCTAGGGAAGTAATGGCCTCAAGCGCCTCTTGCGTCGGAATTCCATAACCCTCCCCCCGATGACGCCCATCGACATCGATCTCACTGGGCGTGATCCCTGAGATATCCAGCAATGCCAGTGCGTCATTAGCGAGCTTCAACGTTTGCTGCACCGCCTGTTCTTTATCTACCAACACCGAATAGGATCGAATGATAGTAGGAGAGCGTCCACGAGAGACGAAACCTGCGGCTAGACCGGCGTGGGTCCCCGAACTGCCATTAGGCAGTAGAACCTTCTCAAAGCGAATGCCGTGATCCCTCTCATACTGCATTATCTCGTCACTGCATTTGGCGTAACCCAGAGCCCCAAGCGCTGATGATCCGCCCATGGGGATCAGGTAGGGTTTCTTGCCCTGTTCACTTAACAGTTGGATTCTTCTCGATGCGAATTCGCCTGCCTTTTCTCCCGGCGGGAGTATATGCAGCTTGGCGCCATAGATCTGATCAAGCAGAACGTTGCCGTTGTGTTCGTACTCAGCATCCTGCCGTGGCACCACCCGGCCGAGAACCAGTTCGCAGTTCAAGCCCAAGCGTGCAGCGGCAGCGGCAGTCAGTCGTGCGTGGTTCGACTGAAGACCACCGGTTGTGACGATTGTGTCGCAGCCTTGCGCGAGCGCTTCACCTAACAGGAGCTCAAGCTTACGAAGCTTGTTGCCGCCACCGGCGAACGCCATGTGATCGTCACGTTTGATGTACAGATTGACACGCTTGATTCCCAGTCGCAGTTCAAGTTGTTGTAGCCGCTGAATCGGCGTTGCAGCCTCGATGAGCGTCACTTTATCGAGAGCGTCTAGTGCATCACGTTGAGTATCCTTCACTGGCATGTACTCCGATTGGTATTTTAAGTTGATAGCCATCCTGGCCCCAAATCGGGGGCCTGGCCTTATCGAAAGCGTCGAACGCGCTCCGGCTACGGGCTAAACGCTGGTATCAACAACCAGGCGACCACGAATTTTTCCAGCCAACAGGTCATCTGCAACAGGAATTACCGCTGACAACGGTACTTCTTTTGTTAACTGTGCCAGGATCGACAAATCAATTTCCGCGTGAAGCCGAGCCCATGCCTCGACTCGTTCAGCATAGGGACGTGTGACACTGTTGATCCCCAAGAGACTTACCCCCCGCAGAATGAAGGGCGCTACTGTAGCCGGGAAATCCATGCCTTGTGCCAGGCCACAAGCGGCAACCCAGCCGTCGGCTTTGGTCTGGGCACATACGTTAGCGAGGGTGTGACTGCCTACCGAATCGATCGCCGCTATCCAGCGCTCCTTGCTTAACGGCTTACCAGGTGCGCTTAACGTGTTTCGATCAATCACCTGTGTCGCGCCCAGCTGGTTCAAGTGTTCTGCTTCATCCAACCGACCGGTCGAAGCAATGACCTCGTACCCCCGGGCGGCGAGCAACGCAATGGCAATGCTGCCGACGCCACCGTTCGCACCTGTTACCAAAACAGGCCCTGCATCAGGTCTGAGCCCGGCACGCTCCAGGGCAATCAGACTAAGCATCGATGTGTAGCCTGCGGTGCCTATCGCCATGGCGTTACGGGGTGTCATGCCTTGTGGAAGAGGTATCAGCCAGTCTGCACTCACCCTGGCTTTCTGTGATAGCCCGCCCCAATGACTTTCCCCAACACCCCAACCATTGAGTAAAACAGCATCACCCTCGCGATAGCGGCTGTCTTCGCTGCGCGCTACCACCCCTACAAAATCAATCCCCGGAATCATGGGGAAGTGCCGAGCGATCGGGCTTCGGCTCGTGATGCACAGGGCATCTTTATAGTTCAGCGTACTGTGAGATACCGCTACGGTGACGCTGCCGCCGGGCAGCTGGTCATCGGATAGCTGGCGGTAACGGGCCTGTTTAGCGCCCTCCTGGTTCTCTACAACGACTGCATTGAACATAGCGACTCCTTTTAGACCGGTTGTCTAGTAGTCAGCGACAAAACTCACCGGGCAATGCCGGCGAGAAATCCCCTGACGAAGATCGTGAGTGGGTGAGCACTTTCGCAGAGACGTGCGCGCATGATCGCGCCCTCCCAGCCAATCCAGAAGAAAGCTGCCAGTTGTTCACACTCAACAGACGGGTGTATCGATTGGTTGGCCTGCGCTTCTTGGAGGCATTGGCTGAGCAACGCCTCCCAGACTCGAAAAATCTTCTCTATCTGATCGCGAAAATCGTCGGGCAGCAAAGTCACTTCCTGGCCCAGGTTGCCCACGAGACAACCTCGACGCCAGGTGTACTTTTCCATGCCGGTAAGCGACTCCTGCAGAAGATCCTGGATGCGCTCCAACGGCGGCCGATTGGGGTTGAGCAGGATCCGCCGCAGACGGCGCTCAAAGAACTTGCCGTATTCAGCGAGAACTTCACGGCCGAAAGCATCCTTGCTGTCGAAATAGTGGTAGAAGGACCCTTTCGGTACTGAAACCCGCTTGAGGACCTGTTCAATACCGGTAGTGTTGAATCCTTGTTCGGTCAGCAACTCCACACCACAACGTATCAGTGCACGCCGAGTATCGGGATCGCTACGCGAGTTTTTTGGAGGGCGCCCGCGCCTGGGGGCTTTCGCTGGAATGTCCATCCAAGGATAATTGGACCGAGCGGTCTAAATGTCAAGCTGCCTTGTCAGGTCGGAGTATCTGTCCAGCGCAGTGCCCGATGGCCAGTCTTGTATCAGCCCCTACACGGTACAAACCCTATGAAGCGGCATTTTGACGATTTGCAGTTGGGAAGCATTGAGCTGTTTTGTCTGTCTGCAGAAGCCGGCAGCTTTACTGCCGCCGCTCAACTCGCTGGCGTTACTCCGGCCGCGGTGAGTAGATCGATCCTTCGCTTGGAAAAAAGGCTGGGCGCTCGGCTGTTCGCAAGGACAACCCGAAGTATTCGATTGACCGATGCGGGAAAGGATTTTTTCGAACAGTGCAGCCAGGCGCTTACGCAATTGGTGGAGGCCCAGCAAGCAGTCATGGGCGCTCAAGCAACGCCTTCAGGGCGTCTTCGCATCAGTCTGCCCACCACGTATGGGCACCACCGAATCCTGCCGTTGCTGCCTAAATTTCGCGACCTGTACCCTGATGTGACCATTGATATCCACTTGGGCAATCGAAATATCGACTTCGTTGCAGAGGGATACGACCTGGCGATTCGAGTACGGGCTCAGCCTGATTCCACGATGACTGCCCGGTTGCTGGAGGATGCAAAGCTGGTTGTCGTAGCCTCTGCGGCCTACCTGGAGAAGTTCGGGGCACCGCAGGCACTGGAAGACCTGGACCAGCATGAATGCATCCAATTTGAACTTCCCAGTAGCGGTAGGCGTATTTCGTGGTTGTTCCAAGAAAACGGACGAGAGCGTGAAGTGTTCACCGCTGGAAGCTATTGCTGTTCCGATGATGTGTTGGGCGGGGTCACCCTTGCGAAGTGTGGTGCCGGCGTATTCCAAACCTACAAGTTCATCGTGGAACAGGAGCTGGCTGATGGGCGACTTGTCGAAGTATTAAAGCCGTTCAGTGGGCAATCGAGGCCGTACACCTTGCTCTACCCCCATGGGCGTCATGTCCCGCAGAGGGTGCGCGCTTTTGTCGATTTCCTGGTTCAATACCGTGAAGCGTGGGCTTCGCGCTAGCGCAGAAAAATACCCCCAGTTCGCTCATTGCCTTGAAGCTAAGCGCCCTGAACCTGAGCGGTGCCGGCAGGCCCTCTCGCCATAACCCGTTCGCCGCCCTGGCCGGCATGCTCAAGACTGACCGTCGATACACGCCCCGCTGCTGTCGGCCAGCCCGTATAATCGCGCTTTTTGCGAAGGGCCCCGGCACGTGGCAAACAAACGGTACAGCTGCATCGGCCTGTTCAACCCCAAGTCTGCAGAGAACGTTGGTTCGGTAATGCGCGCAGCGGGTTGCTACGGCGTCAACTCGGTGTTCTACACCGGCAAGCGCTATGAACGCGCCCGCGATTTCGTCACCGACACCAAGCGTGTGCACTACGACATTCCGCTGATCGGCATCGACGACCTGCAACGCATCATCCCCCTGGGTTGTACGCCGGTTGCCGTGGAACTGGTCGAAGGCGCTCGACCCTTGCCTGAATACACCCACCCCGACCGCGCCATCTACATCTTCGGCCCGGAAGACGGTAGCCTCGATGCCAGCGTACGCGCGTGGTGTGAAGAAACCATCTACATCCCGACCGAGGGCTGCATGAACCTGGCGGCCACGGTGAACGTGGTGCTGTATGACCGGCTGGCCAAGGGGCTCAATACCCGCTCGGGGCCGAAGTTCAAGTGACACGCTGGTGCTGAGGGTGGAACAGCGGCGCCGCTGGGCAAGTCGACTGAACGGCTGCGACCGGTAAGCGGTCACCTGCTTACACTTCACATGGAGGGCTTGCCATGCTCGATATTCATTCCGCTTCGGCGTCTGCGCAGCACAATGTCCAAGGCCTGGAGCGCGTCGGCTCGCTGGCCGGTGGCGCACTGATGTTCACCAAGGGCTTGCGCCGCGGGGGGCTGGTCGGGCTGGTGCAGATGGCCATTGGCGGCCTGGCGGTCGCCCGCGGGGTCAAGGGGCATTGTGCGGCCAAGACCTGGTGGCAGCGGCACCGGCAGGAATACAACCGCCTGCGCCTGGATATCGAGCGCAGCGCGGCAGACCTTGAAGCACTCAAGCGCAGTGCCAAAGCGGCGACGCAGGGGGTCACGGTGACCGGGAAGGACCCGATGGCAGACAGTTGAGGGGGGTTGCAGCGGCCTCCTCGCGGGTGAAGCCGTAACGAGGCCGCTGCAACTGCCACACGCATTACTTCAACGCTTTGCTCTGCAACACTTCAGAGCGCCGTCCCAGCACATGCTCGCTGATCTGTACGAACTCCTCGGTATTGACCTTGGGCAAACGCATCAGAGCCTGGGTCACATCGTCCAGTGACCGCTTGGCCTGGGTATGGATACGGATCTCCTTGTCCAGCGCCTGCAACAGCAGCACACCCCGGGCCACCTGGGCCGGGCTGGCATGGTCACCCTTGAGCTGGGTCACCTTCGCGCCCTGCTTCTGCAAACGCGCCTGCCACACCTGGTAGCGGTCCTCGCTGATGCCCCCCGCCCGGCGCAGCAGTTCGTTGGCGTAGTAATCGGTAATGCTTTGGCCAAGCCAGTCGCTGTCAGCACCCACGTGGATCTGCGCAAACAACTGCACCAGCTCGCGCAGCAATGGGCTGCTGCCGCTCTCGCCGACCATGGCACGTGAGCTGTGCAGGTATAGCGAGCCTCGTGCCGCCATCGCCCCGCGCCACATGCCATCGCGGGCGCCGACCAGCAGCAGCTTGGGCGGGTTACGCGGGAACACAGCCTGCAGTTGCGGCCAGACGAAGGTCAGCAAGGTCAGGTTGTCCATCCGCCGCATGCCCTGCCCAACGGGTGCGGCCACGGTCACATCCGTCTCACCCAAGCGAGCGCGCCGGCTCCCGAGGTCGCCGGCGAGCATCCAGCCGGTAGGGCGGTCGAACAGCCGCGAGACATTGTCGATACGGAACTTGTCCTTGCCGATCCGCGGCCAGGCGGTTTCGATGCTGTTCCAGCCGTCTGGCAGGTCAACCGACAAGCGTGCTACCAGTTCGGTGCCGTCCTGCTGGTCGAGGCGTGCCGGCGGGACCAACTGGTCGCCCAGGAACAATGCCCAGTGGGGTGTGATGCGCGAGGAATAGGCGCCGCTGCGCAGCTTCTGGTCGAGCTTGACCCGATAGCTGAGGCTGGTCTTGCCGGCAGCCGGGTGCCACACACCACGCTCACCCTGCTCTTGCCACTGGCCATCCGCCTGAAAACCGCTGTATGCCCCCGCCGTGCCCAGGTCAAAATCCAGGCTACGTACGGCGCTGCCTTCGGCCAGGGTCAGGCGCACTTCGGCCTGCCCGCTGGCAGGCAGCAGGCGCACCTGGTAATCAAGGTCGACTTTCTTCGCCCAGGCCGGGGAACAGGCCAACAGGCCCATAAACAGCAACAGCTGGCAACGCATTCAGAAACTCCTTGTTCCCAGAGACGACGGGCCGCGCCGCTCAGCTGGCGCGAAAAATCAGATGGTCTTCCCAGTCGTCTTCATCAACATCATGCTCACTGAACATACGCCCCGACTGGGAAATACGCTGTTCATGGACCTGCTTGCGGTCGCCACACACCAGATGATGCCAGGCAGGCAGGTCCTTGCCTTCGCTGACCAGACGGTAACCACAGGTGCTCGGCAGCCACTTGAACTGATCGGCCTTGCCGGGGGTGAGCTGGATACAGTCGGGCACCTGGGCGAAGCGATTGGGGTAATCACTGCACTGGCAGGTGTTCAGGTCCAGCAGTTTGCAGGCGATACGCGTGTAGTAGACGCTGTTGTCGTCCTCGTCCTCGAGCTTTTGCAGACAGCACAGGCCACAGCCGTCACACAGCGACTCCCATTCTTGCGGGTCGAGTTGTTCGAGGGTCTTGCGCCGCCAGAACGGCGCGCTTTCAGCGATCATCACACGGGTTTCCTGCATTGAACCCGCTGCAGACTTCGAACTGCAAGCAACAGCGGCGGGTACGGCTTTTCTTGTGGCTTGCAGCGTGCATCTTGTCGCTGGGCGCCATGGCGGCGCCAGTCTAGAGCCTGGCCTTCGGCAATGCCAGACCGCTTGTCAGTGCCGACTGGACGCAGTAGCGTGCGATCTTTCCCCTCCAGTTGCAGGAGCAGTCATGAGCGCCACCCCTCGCATCGCCGATTACGCCATCAACGAACAGTTCATCAATCGCTGGTCGCCCCGGGCGTTCACCGCCGAGCCAATCAGCGAAGAAACCCTGCTGAGCTTCCTTGAAGCTGCGCGCTGGGCGCCGTCGGCTTACAACTCGCAGCCGTGGCGGTTTCTCTACGCTCGCCGCGATACGCCAAACTGGGAGCGTTACCTGAACCTGCTGGTGCCGTTCAACCGCAGCTGGGCACAGCAGGCGTCGGCCCTGGTGCTGATCATTTCCAAGACCACGTTCACCGCCCCTGGCGCCAGTGAAGAGACCCCGGCGTTGTGGCACACCTTCGACACCGGTTCCGCCTGGGGCCATCTGGCCTTGCAGGCCAGCATCAGCGGCTGGCACACCCATGGCATGGCTGGGTTCGACAAAGCGCTGGCGCGCACCGAGCTCAAGGTCCCCGAGGGTTACGAGCTGCATGCCATGATCGCGGTCGGCAAACTGGGTGACAAGGCCAGCCTGGCCGAAGCCCTGCAGGCCCGCGAAGTGCCAAGCCCGCGCCGGCCACTGAGTGAACTGGCGGCTGAGGGTGATTTCAGCCTCTGAAACAGATGCAAGCTGCAAGCTGGGTGGCAGGAGCCGCGTTCAGCCTGCGGCTTGCAGCTTGCGGCTAGTACCCCCGGGCAAAGTCCACTTCCCCGCGCAGCCCCTGCCCCGCCGCATACGCCCCTGTATTCTCGACAAACAACCGCACCATCGCCGCCGGCGAGGTGGGCGCCGAACTGTGCCCAGTCAACAGCAGCCCCCATGCCGTCCAGAACGGATGCCGCTGCGGCAACGGCTCCTGCCTGCACACATCGATCACCGCGCCCGCCAGGTGCCCCTCCTTCAACGCCTCGACCAGGTCGGCATCGACCACCGCAACACCGCGCCCTGCATTGATGAACAGGGCGCTGGGCCGGAAGCACTTGAACAGTGCCGCATCATATAAATCATGGGTTGCCGGCGTATCCGGCAGCAGGTTAATTACGTAGTCCACCTGCGCGACCAGGCGCGGCAGCTCTGCCAGCCCTGCAACTTCGACGAACGGCGCTTGCTCACGCGCACTGCTGGCCACGCCGTACACAGTCACGCCAAACGGCACGAGGAATTCGGCCACGCGTTGGCCGATATCACCGGTGCCCACGATCAGCACCTTGCGCCCTTCAAGCGAACGCCCGGGTCGATCGTCCCAGCGGCGTTCCACCTGGCTCACCAGGCGCGACAGTACTTCACGCTCGTGGCCGAGCATGTAGGTGAGCATGTACTCGGCCATCACCTGGCCAAAAATGCCGACCGCACGGGTCAGGCGGTAATCACGAGGTAACCCCTCGGCCAACAGCGGCGTGATGCCGGCCCAGGTAGATTGCACCCATTCGGGCTTGTGGCCTTGGCGCAGCAAGCTTGCCAGCAGGTCTGGCTGGCCCAGCCACACTTCGCATCGGGGGGCCTGGGAGGCCAGTTCGGCAGAGTCGCCGCTGGTCAGGACTTCCAGTTCAGGCGCTGCTTCACGCAGCAGACGGGCATAGGTGGCATGATCCTGCTCAGCGATCAGAACGCGCATCAAAGTGACAACCTTGGCAAACAACGAAGGAGGCCCGGCGCGCGGGCCTCCTGGGTAGGTGAGGGAGCGGGCCGGGGTCAGACCGGGTCGTTGCGGCGCAGCAGCTCTTCGGGCAGGTGCTCGATGTACTCTTCTTCAGCCGGCGGCATCTGCAAGTGGTAGCCCTGGTTTTCGAGGTTCTCCAGCACCTTGACGATGTCTTCGCGGGCCAGCTTGCGCTCGGGGGTCAGCACCAGGTCGAAGGCATGCACAGGCGTACCGAAGAATGGCAGCAGGGCCTCGGGCACGCGCTCCAGGCCCTCGGCCTTGAGCACGTAGAGGTACATTTCGTTCTTGCGGGGGCTCTTGTAGATCGAGCAAATACGTTTCATCGGGTTTCTCCGGCGCCCGCCAGGTCGTCCAGCAGGGCCTGGCCCATCCGCTCACGGCGCCAGCCGCGCAGCGAATCAGGCAGTTGATAGGGGCCATTGGGGTAGCCGCTCTTGAGCAGGGCTTCCAGGGTTTTCTTGCGCAGCATCAGCTCGGGGGCGATGCCCAGGCGCTCGCCTTCGGCCTGGCCGATGGCGCGCAGGCGCTTGAGGATGCCGGCGGCTTCGATTGGCAGAGGCTCGGGCAGGGTCGCCGGCCATTGCTCAGGCGGCAGGCTGGCTGCACGCTTGATCAGCTCGATCAGGAGCGCGCCGTCCTGGCGGATGGTACGCGGGTGCATTTCTTCGACCTTGGCCAGCGCCGACAGGTTGTCGGGCTGGGTCTTGGCCATGGGCCACAGCGAGTGCTCCTTGAGGATGCGGTTGCGCGGCACGTCACGGCTGCGCGCTTCGCGCTCGCGCCAGGCGCACAGCTCGCGCAGCACGGCCAGTTGCTGGCGGCCCAGCTTCCAGGCCAGCTTGACGTCGCGGTACAGGGCCTGGGGGTCGACCTCACGGCGCAAGGCAGCAACCAGTTCGGCACCGTCTTCCAGCACCCAGGCGTACTTGTCATCGGACAGGCGGGGGCGCAGGGCCGAGAACAGTTCGGCCAAGTGCACGGCATCTTCGGCGGCGTAGCTGATCTGGGTTTCCGACAGCGGGCGCTGCAACCAGTCGGAGCGGGTCTCGCCTTTGGGCAACTCGATGCCCAGCACCTCCTGCACCAGGCGTGAATAGCCCATGGAGAAGCCCAGGTTCAGGTAGCCACCGGCCAGTTGCGTATCGAACAGCGGCTGCGGCAGCTTACCCGTCAGACGCAGCAGCACCTCCAGGTCTTCGCTACAGGCATGCAGCACCTTGACCACGGCCGGGTTTTCCAGCAGCTCGCCCAGCGGCTGCCAGTTGCCGATCAGCAGCGGGTCGATCAGGTAGGCCCGCTGGCCGTCGCCGACCTGGATCAGGCCGGCTTTCGGGTAAAAGGTATCGACCCGCATGAATTCGGTGTCGAGCGCTACGAAGGGCAGTTCGTGCCAGCTTTGGCAGTGTTCGGCCAGGGTCTGGTCGTCACGGATCCAGTGTATTTCGATGGCCACGAGGCTCTCCCACTAACATTGGCGCGCAGTATATACGGCGCGGGCACTGCGGGTGAAACCTGCGCCATCCTTGCAATTGATGAACGGCATGCGCCGCAGGATCAGCGCTTGGCCGCCAGCCACGGCCGGCAGCTGGCGAACATGTCCAGCGACTGCTGGTAGACCTCGGTGCGCACCTGCAGCAGGCCGAGCATCGAGTGGAACAGGTTGTCTTGCGACAGCGGTGCATCGCTGAGTTTGGCCAGGCAGTCGGTGTCCAGGCCGAAGTCCTCTTTGTAGCTGTCCGAGAACCAGGTCAGCAGCGGTATGTGTTTTTGCTGGTCTGGTGCGATCGCATAGGGGGTACCGTGCAGGAACAGGTTGTATTCACCCAGCGATTCACCATGGTCGGACAGGTAGATCATCGCCGTGTCGACCTTGTCCTGCTTGCTGCGCAGGGTGTCGATCAACGACGCCAGCACGTTGTCAGTGTAGGCCAGGGTGTTGTCATAGCCGTTGATGATTTCCTCTTTGCTGCACTGGTTCAGCGCGTTGCTGTGGCACACCGGGGTAAACCGGTCGCCGCCCTCGGGGTAGCGCTTGAAGTACTCGGGGCCATGGCTGCCCATCTGGTGCAGGACCAGCACGGTGTCCTTGTCGAGGTTGTCGATCAGTTCACCCAGGCCCTGCAGCAGAATCTGGTCATGGCATTCGCCACCCGCGCACAAGGTGGGGTCCTTGAGGTTGCTGACATCGATGAACTGCACGCGGTCACAGGTGCCCTTGCACCCTGACTGGTTATCGCGCCACTGCACGGCCAGGCCCGCGCGCTGGAGGATGTCCAACAGCCCTTCACGGTTCTTCGCCACCCGGGCATCGTATTCCTTGCGCGTCATGCCCGAGAACATGCACGGCACCGATACCGCCGTTTCAGTCCCGCAGGAACGCACATCGGCGAATGCCAGCAGCCCTTGTTCTTTGGCGAGCTTGGGCGTGGTTTCACGGTCATAGCCGAGCACGCTGAAATGGTCTGCCCGCGCACTTTCACCGACCACCAGCACGGTCAACGATTTGCGCTCATGGTGCTGCCAGGCGGCATCACGGCGCGCATCGGTGCCATAACTCTGAAACGGCCTGGCCGCGGTACCGATACGCTCACTGACATAACCGATGGACGCACCGACGATATTGCTGGGCGTCAGCATCAGGCGCAGTTCGTGGTGATTGCGAAACAGCGATGACAGCCCCTGGTAGTTGATCAGAGCCACCGACCCCAGCGCCACCACACAGGCACCGCTGACCACCAGCTTGCCCAGCAGTTCGCGGTGCCAGACACGGTAGGCGATCGGGGCCTTGTACAACACGACTGAAGGCAATACGCCGAGCAGCAGTATATAAGCGGCAAACTTCAGCGACAGCAGGTCGCGCACTTCCGCGACATTGGTCTCGGCGATATTGCGGAACATGCCGGCGTCAATAAGTACACCGTACTGGTTCATGAAATAAGCGACACCTGCGCCACTCATGAACAACACGATCAGCAGGGGTTTTAAAACATAGCGGAAAGCAAACAGGGTCAATACCATGTTGAACGCGAAAAACATCAGCGCGGCAAACGCCAGGCTCAGCCAGAGCCCAGAGAGACCGGCGGGTACCACCTGCTGCAGGTGCTCCCAGAGAAAGAGATTGAAGCCAATCAGCAGGTACAGGCTGGCCAGCAGCGTGACCCATTCAGTCCGCAGGTATTTGACGTTGAGCATCGGCATTCGCAATCAAGAGTGGTTATCAACCCCCCGGCCAGAAGGCACCGTGGGAAAGTTGGCCGAACTCTAGAAAGGACACCATCAATTTTTTGTGAAAAAGACGCCAACAAATTCGTGAAGCGGCGTCTTTTATCCATTAAATGAAGTTCATTCAGGCGCCATTCAGCCTGGCAGGCGAAGCTTGGCGTACGGCTCACGGTCCATATCGAGTATTTCGACACACAACTGGATGTCCACGCCGTCCTGCTCCGGTGCGGCCTCGCGCAGCACCTCCAGCAAGCTGGCGGACAGCTGCTTTTTCACCTCCGGTGAGCGACCGCTCAGGATAGCCAGGCGCACATGGGCGAACGCGCGCTCACCGGGCGCGGTGCCAACGCGGTAGTGCGAGAAGGCCTGGGCACGGCTTTTGATATCCGCCTCATCGGCAAACTGGCCGCTGCCGACCAGCGCGTGGTTCAGGCGTAGCAGCAGCACATCGACATTGAGCGTTTTCAGGTTATCGCTGTATTCCAGGTTCAGGTGCGGCATGGCGCGGGTTCCAGGCGGTGAGGAGATGCGACAGCCTACCCCAGTCCCCCAGCCGCGCAAAGGCGGCTATCCTCAAAGGTCAGGACCTTAACGACAACCCTGACAGAGGTGAAGAAATGCCAGTTCCGCACGATCTGCTCGCTGACCTGCACGTTACCGCTGATGCATTCCAGGCACTGATAGACAAGGACCAGGACCTTCACAAGCTGCACAAGGAATACAACGCCAAGGACAAGGAGGTGGTCGCCGCCGAAGGCAATGGTACCAACGACGATACCGTCAACCGCCTACGCAAGGAGAGGTTGCTGATCAAGGACAAGATCGAACGGATCATTCATCCGCCGAAATCCTGATGGGTTTCTGCTGACTCGATCGTCCGCTTCGCGGGCAACCCGCTCCCACAGGTGCTGCGGTGCATGCCAAAGCAGCACACTCGCTGCAGGAACGGGTTGACCCGCAAAGCGGCCACCGCCTTTACACGGCCGCCGAAGCCTGCAACGCCCCGTCCAGGTCCTCGATCAAGTCACGGTAGTCCTCGATCCCGATCGACAGCCGCAGCAAGCCCTCACTGATCCCCATCACCCCCTTCTGCTCAGGGCTCAGCGAATTGTGCGACATGCTCCAGGAGTGGTTGATCATGCTCTCCACGCCGCCCAACGAATCAGCCAGGACAAAGATCTGCAGGGCCTCGATCAAGCGATTGAGCGCCGCCCGGTCGCCGCCCTTGACCTTCATCGCCACCACGGCCCCGCCAGCGCGCATCTGGCGCTTGCACAGGTCATGCTGCGGGTGGCTTTCCAGCCCGGGGTAGTACACCTGCTCGATCTGTGGGTGGCTTTCAAGAAAGCGCGCCACCTGCAGCGCATTCGCGCACTGGCGCTCCATGCGTACATCCAGGGTCTTCAGGCCACGCAAGGCCAGGTAGCAGTCGAAGGGGCCCTGGATTGCGCCCACTGCCATGCTGATCTTGCGCAAACGCGCCAGCAATGCCTCGTTGGCGGCCACCACCACGCCGCCGGTGAGGTCGGAGTGGCCGCCGATGTATTTGCTGGCCGAGTGCATTACCAGGTCCACGCCCAGGGTGATCGGGCGCTGGTTCCAGGGTGAGCAGAAGGTGTTGTCGATGCAGGTGAGAATGCCGCGCGACCGGGCCAGGTCGCAGACGGCCTTGATGTCGACCAGGTGCAGCAACGGGTTGGTCGGCGACTCGATCCAGATCAGTTGGGTTTCCGGCCTGATGGCCGCCGCCACTGCCGCCAGGTCATTGAGGTCGACGTAGGTCGTGGTCAGGCCCGAAGTGCGCCCGCGGTAGTCTTCAAGAATGCGGAAAGTGCCACCGTAGACACCGTTCATCACCACCACGTGGGCATCCTTGGGCAGCAACTCCAGCACCGTGGCGGTGGCGTTGACACCCGAGGCACAGGCCACCGCGCCAACGCCTTCCTCCAGGGCGGCGACACAGGTTTCGTAGGCATGCCGGGTGGGGTTGCCGACGCGGCTGTAGGCGTATTCGGGGTTGTCGTCGAGGCTGCGCTTGGTATACGAGCTGGCGGTGTAGATCGGCGGGAAGATCGCATTGTCGGCCACGCTGAACTGCTGACCAGCATGAATGGTACGGGTGGCGAAATTGCGCGGCTTGTCGGACATGGTCTGGCCCAGTGAAAGAGGGAAGTGCACAACTATCGCACACTCACAGGCCGTGATAGTGCCGGCCGCTGCAGGAATTTTTTCTACTCCTGGGGTAGGCTGTGGGACATTTTTCTGCGCGGCGCCTTCGTCATGGACACGTTCGACCAGCATATCCTCACCCTGCTCCAGCGCGATGCCTCGATCTCGCTCAAGGACCTGGCCGAAGCCGTCAACCTGTCCACTACGCCCTGCTGGAAACGGGTCAAGCGCCTGGAGGAGGACGGCTACATCGTCGGCCGCGTCGCCCTGCTCGACCCCGAACGCCTGGGCCTTGGGCTGACCGTGTTCGTCCAGCTCAAGACCCAGCGCCACGACAGCGCCTGGCTGGAGCAGTTTGCCACGACAGTCAAGGGCTTCGAGGAGGTGATGGAGTTCTATCGCATGTCTGGCGACTGGGACTACATGCTGCGGGTGGTGGTGGGTGACATTGCAGCCTACGACCGCTTCTACAAGAAGCTGATCACCCGCACCGACGGGCTTTCCAACATCACCTCGAGCTTTGCCATGGAGCAGATGAAGTACACCACGGCGTACCCGGTGCACAGAACCTGATCGGCGGTGGTGGGCACCGGTCAATCCGCTGCCAACACCGCCTCGATCCGGTTACCGGCCTTGGCCTTCTCCAGGCGAATGGCAACGAACTTGGAGGTTGGCGTGTAGGTTCCTTCGCCATAGCTTTCCAGCGGCACCAGCGGGTTGGTTTCCGGATAGTAGGCGGCCGCCTGCCCGTCTGGAATGTCATAGGGCACCAGGCGGAACCCCGACACGCGTCGCTCCACGCCATCCTCCCACAGCGACACCAGGTCCACCTGCTCGCCCGGCTCGAAGCCCAGGCGACGGATGTCCGCCTCGCTGACGAATACCACTTCACGCAGGCCAAACACCCCGCGATAGCGATCGTCGAGCCCGTACAGCGTGGTGTTGTACTGGTCGTGCGAACGCATCGTCTGCAGGATCAGGTCCGGTTTGTCGCCGCGGGCCAGTACCTGGGCGTTGACCAGGTGCTCAGGCAACGGGCTGGGACTGAAGCGTGCCTTGCCTGTGGTGGTGCGCCAGTTGCGCTCGGCCGCGCTGTTGCCCAGGTGGAAGCCACCCGGGTGCTGCAGACGCTCGTTGAAGTCGGCAAAGCCGGGAATGACGTCGGCGATCATGGCGCGTATGCGGCTGTAGTCAGCAACGGCATATTCCCAGTCGATTGGCTGATTGCCCAGGGTGGCCTTGGCCATACCGGCAATGATCCAGGGCTCCGAACGCAGGTGCGGCGAACGCGGGCGCAGTTGGCCATGGGAGATATGCACCATGCTGAAGGTGTCTTCCACCGTCACGCCCTGGGGGCCGGTGGCCTGAAGGTCAATCTCGGTACGCCCCAGGCACGGCAGAATCAGCGCATCACCGCCGGTGACCAGGTGCGAGCGGTTGAGCTTGGTGGAAATCTGCACGGTCAGCGCGCAGTTGCGCAGGGCCGCATGGGTGCGCGGGGTGTCTGGCGTGGCCTGGGCGAAGTTGCCGCCAAGCGCGATGAACACTTTGGCCCGCCCCTCCTCCATGGCCTTGATCGCCAGCACGGCGTTATGCCCGTGGGCGCGGGGCACGCGGAAGTGGAAGCGTTTTTCCAGCGCATCGAGCAACGCCGCCTTGGGCTTCTCGTCGATGCCCATGGTGCGGTCGCCCTGCACGTTACTGTGGCCACGCACCGGCGACAGGCCAGCACCGGGCTTGCCGACGTTGCCGCGCAGCAGCTGCAGGTTGACGATTTCCTGCACGGTCGGCACCGAGTGGCGGTGCTGGGTCACCCCCATGGCCCAGCACATGATCACCCGTTCGGCCTTGCGGTACATACGCGCAGCCAGTTCGATCTCGGCCAGGTTCAAGCCAGACTGCTCGACGATGTGCTCCCACGACGTGGCATCCACCGCCGCCAGGTAGTCATCGACGCCGCTGGTGTGCGCCTGGATGAAGGCGTGGTCGAACACCGCAGGCTCACCCTTGGCCTGGGCTTCGCGTTCCCATTGCAACAGGTACTTGGCAATACCGCGCATGGCCGCCATGTCACCGCCCAGGGCCGGGCGAAAGTAAGCGGTGTTGGTCGGCTCGGAGCCGTTGCTGAGCATCTCGAACGGGTGCTGCGGATGCTGGAAGCGCTCCAGGCCGCGCTCCTTGAGCGGGTTGAAGCACACCACCTGGGCGCCGCGCTTGACCGCCTCACGCAGCGGTTCGAGCATGCGCGGGTGGTTGGTTCCAGGGTTCTGGCCGATCACGAAGATTGCGTCGGCCAGTTCCAGGTCGTGGAACACCACAGTGCCCTTGCCCACCCCCAAGGTTTGCGACATGCCCACACCGCTGGCCTCGTGACACATGTTCGAGCAATCGGGGAAATTGTTGGTGCCGTAAGCACGCACGAACAGCTGGTAGAGGAACGCCGCCTCGTTGCTGGCACGGCCGGAGGTGTAGAACTCGGCCTGATCGGCTGAATCGAGCGCCCGCAGGTGCTTGGCGACCAGGGCAAAAGCCTCTTCCCAGGAGGTTTGCACATAATGGTCCGTGGCCGCGTCGTAACGCATCGGGTGGGTAAGGCGGCCTTGGTACTCAAGCCAGTAGTCGGTCTGCTCAGCCAGGGCGCTGACGCTGTACTTGGCAAAGAATGCCGGGTCGACCGAACGGCCCGTGGCCTCCCAGTTGACCGCCTTGGCGCCGTTCTCGCAGAACTTGACCATGTCGCTTTCCGGCGATTCGCCCCAGGCGCAGCCAGGGCAGTCGAAGCCGCCGTTCTGGTTGGTCTTGAGCATGGCGCGCAGGTTCTTGAAGGCGTTGTCGCTGCCCAACCAGCTCTTGGTCACGCTCTTGAGCGCGCCCCAGCCGGCGGCGGGGCCTTTGTAGTCCCTGATGTGTTCGTCCTGGCTCATGGGGTCGATCCTCACGCGGCATTGAAAAGGTGCAGCGGAGCATGTCGTCCGGTGCTTCTTTTCAGCCTATTGAGGCGGGTGCATGGGCGTCCAATCGATATGTCTTACAGGGTGATAGGCCGTTTCGATCAGGGGCCTTGTAACCGTGATAGAGGAGATTGATGAAACAGTCGGGCAAAGCAATTTGACGGGGGTCACCGCAGGTTATAGCTTGGACTTAGTACCCCTCCCCCAGCCGAGCGCGAACGTGGAACAGAACAGCCGGGCCCTGATCGACGGCTTCAATCGCAAGATCGACTACCTGCGGATGTCGGTCACGGACCGTTGCGACTTCCGCTGCGTGTATTGCATGGCCGAAGACATGCAGTTCCTGCCGCGCCAGCAGATCCTCAGCCTCGAAGAGCTGTTCCAGGTAGCCGAACGCTTTGTCGCGCTGGGCACCCGCAAGATACGCCTCACCGGCGGCGAGCCCTTGGTGCGCCAGGGCATCGTCGATCTGTGCCGGCGTATCGCCGCCCTGCCCGGCCTGCGCGAGCTGTGCATGACCAGCAACGGCTCGCAACTTGGCCGCCTGGCCCAGCCGCTGTTCGACGCGGGTGTTTCTCGCCTGAACATCAGCCTGGACAGCCTCGATGCCGAGCGCTTCAAGCAACTGACCCGCACCGGCGACCTGCACCAGGTGATCGCTGGCATCGATGCCGCCCGCCGCGCCGGCTTCCAGCGCACCAAGCTCAATTGCGTGGTGCTCAAGGGCCGCAACGACCATGAACTGGCCGACCTGGTGCGCTTCGCCATCGACCGTGAGCTGGACATCACCTTCATCGAAGAAATGCCGCTGGGTGTCATCAGCGAGCATGAACGCGGCGAGTCCTTCTGCTCCAGTGATGAGGTGCGCGCGCGCCTTGGCGAACACTTCACCCTGGTCGAGTCGGCCGAATCGTCCCAAGGGCCGGCGCGCTACTGGCGCCTTGCCCAAGCGCCGCACACCCGTGTCGGGTTCATCTCGCCGCACAGCCACAACTTCTGCGCCACCTGCAACCGCGTGCGGCTGACCGTTGAAGGCCGGCTACTGCTGTGCCTGGGCAACGAGCATTCGATGGACCTCAAGCAAGTGCTGCGCGCCCATCCGGGCGACGCCGCACGGCTGGAGAAAGCCATTCGTGCGTCACTGCACCTCAAGCCCTATCGCCATCACTTCGAAGTGGGCGGCGATGTGCAGATTCTGCGTTTCATGAACATGACCGGCGGCTGACCGGCTGCCTTTGGATTTCCATGATCGTCCACCCCAACCCCGATGTGCTGCGTGTGCTGTTCACTCTCAAAGGTTCGATCCTCAAACGCATTGCCTTGCGCTGCCTGATGGTCACCTTGCTGGCCGCCCTGATCGTGCTGATCGAGCGCCACTTCCCGGCATTTTTCTACCCGGTCAGCGCAACGCCCTTCACCTTGCTCGGCCTATCGCTGTCGATTTTCATGAGCTTTCGCAACAACGCCTGCTACGACCGCTGGTGGGAGGGGCGCAAGGCGTGGGGCAAGATGATCATCGAGACCCGCTCGTTCATACGCGAAAGCGTGGTGATCGCCGATGAAAAGCTGCGCGCCGAGTTGCTGCGCAACCTGTGTGGCTTCTCCCATGCTTTGAATGCGCGGCTGCGCGGTGAGGATGACGTGGCTGCCGCAAGGCCCTGGCTGAGCAACACCGCTGCCATCCGCCCGCACAATGTCTGCGACACCCTCCTGCGTGAGATCGGCGCACAGTGCTCACGGCTCGCCGAACAGCAGCAGATCAGCGACTGGCGCTACAGCCTGTTGGAACAGCGCCTGGTCGGCCTGTCGGAAGTGCAGGCAACCTGCGAACGGATCAAGGGCACCCCCTTGCCGTTCCCCTATACGTTGCTGCTGCACCGCACCATCTACATCTTCTGCCTGCTGCTGCCCTTCGCCCTGGCCGAGCCGCTGGGCTGGCTGGCGCCGCTGTTCACCACCATCGTCGGTTACACGTTCTTCGGCCTGGATGCCATTGGCAATGAGCTGGAGGACCCGTTCGGGCGGGACGAGAACGACCTGCCGACCGATGCCATGGTGCGCACCATCGAGCGGGATGTGCTGGGGGCCTTGGGGGTTGAGCCGCTGCCACCGGCCTTATTGCCGGTGGATTATGTGTTGCGCTGACGCTCGATGGCTGCCGGCGCAGCTCAGCCTCGGCTTTCGCAGGCTGCGATGGGCTTCAGATGCTTGACGAAATTGCACGGCCGGTGCCGCGCATCGAGCTGTTCCGCCAGGATGCCTTCCCACGCGGTACGGCAGGCGCCGGTAGAGCCCGGCAGGCAGCACACCAAGGTACCATTGGCCATGCCGGCCAGCGCCCGGCTTTGTACGGTCGAGGACCCGATATCGAGAATCGACAGCGCGCGAAACAGTTCGCCAAAGCCATCGATCTGCCTGTCGAACAGACACTGCACCGCCTCCGGTGTACTGTCGCGGCCGGTAAAGCCCGTGCCGCCGGTGATCAGCACCACCTGCACCTGGTCATCGGCAATCCACGTAGCGACCTGGGCGCGGATCTTGTACAGGTCATCCTTGAGCAGCTCACGCGCCACCAGTCGATGGCCGATCTGCACCGAACGGCTGGCGAGCAGTTCGCCGGACGTGTCGTTATCGTAAGTTCGGGTATCGCTGACCGTCAGCACAGCGATATTGAGCGGTACGAAGACCGCGTCGGGTTGAACACGCACAATGAAGCTCCTTGTAGGGCATTGTCGCAACGCTAGAGGGGCAACTACCCAGCGTCCAATCGATATCGCATACCGACCGATCAATGACATCTATCGCAGACTTGGTTAAGGTCAGCACAACCAGACCCCAGGCACGCCCATGGACATCAAGCAGCTCAAGTTCCTCATCGCCCTCGACCAGACCCGCCATTTCGGCCAGGCGGCGGCGCTGTGCCATATTACCCAACCGACCCTGTCGATGCGCCTACGCAACCTGGAGGACGAACTGGACCTGGTGCTGGTCAAACGCGGCCAGCGCTTTGAAGGCTTCACCGAAGCCGGCGAACGCATCCTGGCCTGGGCCCGCACCCTGCTCGCCGCCCACGACGGCCTACAGGCCGAGGCCGCCAGCTGCCGTGGCCAGGTGGTCGGCAGCCTACGCCTGGGCACTGTGCCACTGGCCAGCTTCAACCCCATGCATCTGCTGCTGCCGCTGCGCGAAAAATACCCCGAACTGCAGTTTCAACTGAGCTCGCACAGCACCGAGCAGATCATGGACGGCTTGAGCCGCAACCAGCTCGACCTGGGCATCTGTTACCTGGACCAGGTCAACGCCAGCTTCTTCGAAGTCATCGAGCTGGGCACCACCACCATGGGCCTGCTGCATGATACCCGCCACTTTCAGTTCACCGCCGACAGCTTGCGCTGGGAAGACCTCGGCAGCCTCCCCTTGGGTTTGCTGAGCAAAGGGATGCACTACCGTCAGTCGCTGGACTTGAGCTTCCGCAGCCGCAGCCTGGAGCCTAACGCCGTACTGGAGAGCGATTCGACCTTCCAGCTGATCCAGGCCATCAACACCGGCGTGTGCTGCGCGATCATGCCACTGGATTGCGGGCTGGAGGACTTGAGCGACCACATGCGCATCCTCCCCATCACCGACGCCAGCATCCACAGCCCGGTCGGCCTGCTGCTGCGCCGCAGCGAGCCACGCTCGGCGCTTGCCGAACAGTGCTTCGCCGAGGCACGCACGCTGTTTCAAGCCGACTGATCGGCTGTCGCCTGGCGATACTGCCTGGGTGTGAAGCCGGTCAACTGCTTGAACTGCCGGCTGAACGCGCTGTGGTCGGTGTAGCCGCACCGCAGCGCGACCTCGGTGATGGGCAGCTCCGAATGCAATAGCCGATGGGCCTGCTCCAGGCGGGCCTTGTGGATCATTTGCCGTGGCGTGAGGTGGAACACCCGTTTGCAGTAGCGCTCAAGTTGCGCCACGGAGATCCCGGCGATACGGGTCAATTCCCCCATGCTGATGGGCTGATGAAAGTGCCGACGAATATGTTCGTCCACTGCGGCCAGGCGCTGGTAGGCGGGATGGGTGTCGGCGGCTGACTGCACGTCGACGGAGATCCCCACCAGACCGATGATCTGGCCTGCCGGGTTGTACAACGGGCGCTTGTGCGTCAGGCACCAGCCTGGTTCGCGGCTGCCGTACAGGTGCAGTTCCAGCTGGTCTTCCAGCACCAGCCCATCCTTGAGCACGCGGCGGTCCTGCTCGGTGTAGCCGGGGCCCAATTGCGCAGGGAACACCTCGGCGCTGGTCTTGCCCAGCAACGGCTGCAGGCGCTTGAGGCCACAGCGTTGGACCAGCGTGGTGTTGGCCAGCACATAGCGAGCGTCGGGGTCCTTGATGAAGATCGCGGCGTTGGGGATGGCGTCGAGGATCGGCAGCAGCAGGGCTACGCCGGCCAGCAGCGCCTCGAGGGTGGCGGGGCGCTGCTGATCGAGGGACTGATACAGGGTTGCCAGGGGGTCTGGTGTCATCTCGATTCTCTTGGTTGAAGCCGCTGGCGCTTTAACGGGTAACTCGGCGAACGCGCCGTGACTGCCGTCGAACAGCTGCAGCCCTTGCGCAGTGCGGCCTTCAGCCTATCCAGCAAAGCCACCTCGCCGCCAGTGCTTTTCTGCAACTGTGCCGATTTCGTCATTCCCCCTGCAGAAAACCATCAAGAACCGCCGCCCTGATCGGTCCACTCTATGCCCCACGCAAGCCGCCCAGGACCTACAAGAGCGCGGCCCAGAAAGCCGCACCTCGTGACATCAGACCTGCCTATCCAAAACCTACAAAAAGGCGCTCCCCCATGTCAGGCAAATTCAAGAAACAGCTGTCATTGCTCGACCTCACCTTCATCGGCCTTGGTGCCATCTTCGGCTCCGGCTGGCTGTTCGCCGCCAGCCATGTCTCGGCTATCGCCGGCCCGGCCGGTATCCTTTCCTGGTTTCTCGGCGGTTTTGCCGTGCTGTTGCTGGGTATCGTCTATTGCGAACTCGGCGCCGCCCTGCCGCGCGCCGGTGGTGTGGTGCGCTACCCGGTGTACTCTCACGGCCCGCTGCTTGGCTACCTGATGGGCTTCATCACGCTGATCGCCTTTTCCAGCCTGATCGCCATCGAAGTGGTTGCCTCGCGCCAGTACGCCGCCGCCTGGTTTCCAGCACTGACCAAGACCGGGTCCAGCGACCCGACGGTGCTCGGCTGGCTGGTGCAGTTCGCCCTGCTGGGGCTGTTCTTCCTGCTCAACTATCGCAGCGTCAAGACCTTCGCCAAGGCCAACAACCTGGTCAGCGTGTTCAAGTTCATCGTGCCGTTGCTGGTGATCGGCGTGCTGTTCACGTTCTTCAAACCGGAGAACTTCGAAGTCCACGGCTTCGCCCCGTTCGGGATGTCCGGCGTGGAAATGGCCGTGTCGGCCGGCGGTATCATTTTCGCCTACCTGGGGCTGACGCCGATCATTTCGGTGGCCAGCGAAGTGAAGAACCCGCAGCGCACCATCCCCATCGCGCTGATCCTCTCGGTGCTGTTGTCCACCGCCATCTACGCCCTGTTGCAACTGGCCTTCCTCGGCAGCGTACCGACCCACATGCTGACCAACGGCTGGGCCGCAGTGACCCAGGAACTGGCCCTGCCCTACCGTGACATCGCCCTGGCGCTGGGGGTGGGCTGGCTGGCCTACCTGGTAGTGGCCGATGCCGTGATCTCGCCCAGCGGCTGCGGCAACATCTACATGAACGCCACCCCGCGCGTGGTCTACGGCTGGGCGCAGACCGGCACCTTCTTCAGGTATTTCACCCGCATCGATGAGCAGTCCGGCATCCCCCGCCCGGCGCTGTGGTTGACCTTCGGCCTGGCGGTGTTCTGGACCCTGCCCTTCCCTTCCTGGGAGGCACTGATCAACGTGGTGTCGGCGGCCCTGGTGCTCAGCTACGCCGTGGCTCCGGTCACCGTCGCCGCCCTGCGCCGCAATGCACCCGACATGCCACGCCCGTTCCGGGTCAAGGGCATGGGCGTGCTTGGCCCACTGTCCTTCATCATCGCCGCACTGATCGTGTACTGGTCCGGCTGGAATACCGTGTCGTGGCTGCTGGCCCTGCAGATCGTGATGTTCGTGCTGTACCTGCTGTGCGGCCGTTTCGTACCAACCCAGCACCTGTCGCTGGCCCAGCAAGTGCGCTCCTGCGCCTGGCTGATCGGTTTCTACGCCGTCACCATCCTGCTCTCCTGGCTTGGCAGCTTCGGCGGCCTGGGTGTCATCGGCCACCCGTTCGACACCGTCGCCGTCGCCGTCTGCGCCCTGTGCATTTACTACTGGGGTGCCGCCACCGGCGTGCCTGCCCACCTGGTGCGGCTGGAGGGTGAGGACGAAAGCGAAGCCACCGGCGCCCCCTACAGTGGCCAGCACCCTGCCGCCATCGCCTCCTGACCCCTCTGGAATGGACATGCCCATGAAACACGTACACGTCATCGACTCGCATACCGGCGGTGAACCGACCCGTCTGGTGATCAAAGGCTTCCCACAGCTGCATGGCCGCAGCATGGCCGAGCAGCGCGACGAACTGCGCGAGCTGCACGACCCATGGCGCCGCGCCTGCCTGCTGGAGCCACGCGGCAACGATGTGCTGGTGGGCGCCCTGTACTGCGCGCCGGTGTCTGAAGGCGCCACCTGCGGGGTGATCTTCTTCAACAATGCCGGCTACTTGAACATGTGCGGTCACGGCACCATCGGCTTGGTCGCCTCGCTGCAGCACCTGGGCTTGATCGAGCCGGGCGAGCACAGGATCGATACCCCGGTCGGCCCAGTAACTGCCACCCTGCATGCAGACGGCGCGGTCACTGTCGGCAATGTACCGGCCTACCGCTACCGCCAGCAGGTGGCCGTCGAGGTGCCGGGCCATGGCGTGGTGCACGGCGACATCGCCTGGGGGGGCAACTGGTTCTTCCTGGTGTCCGAACACGGCCAACGCATCGAGCTGGATAACCGCGAGGCCCTTACCGAATACACCTGGGCGATGCTCAAGGCCCTTGAAGCCCAAGGCATCACCGGTGAAAACGGCGCGCTGATCGACCATGTCGAGCTGTTTGCCGATGACCCCGAGGCCGACAGCCGCAACTTCGTCATGTGCCCGGGCAAGGCCTATGACCGCTCGCCCTGCGGCACCGGCACCAGCGCCAAGCTGGCCTGTCTAGCCGCCGACGGCAAGCTCGGCGAGGGCCAGACCTGGATCCAGGCCAGCATCACCGGCAGCCAGTTCCATGGCCGCTACCTGCGTGAAGGCGAGCATATCCGCCCGTTCATCACCGGCCGCGCCTACATGACCGCCGACAGCACCCTGCTGATCGACGAGCAGGACCCGTTCGCCTGGGGCATCTGACCCGGCCTTTTCTCTACTGAACACAGCAAGGAGTGACACCCATGAGCGACAACATCTTCACCGGCTGCATGCCTGCCCTGATGACCCCCTGCACCGCCGAGCGTAAACCGGACTTCGATGCCCTGGTGCGCAAGGGCCAGCAACTGATCGAGGCCGGCATGAGCGCCGTGGTGTACTGCGGGTCGATGGGCGACTGGCCGCTGCTGACCGAGGCCGAGCGCCAGGAAGGCGTGGCGCGTCTGGTGGCCGCGGGCATCCCAACCATCGTCGGCACCGGGGCAGTGAATACCCGTGAGGCCGTGGCCCATGCTGCCCATGCGGCCAAGGTCGGTGCCGCGGGCCTGATGGTCATCCCCCGCGTGCTGTCGCGCGGCGCCTCGCTGATTGCCCAGAAGCACCACTTTGCCGCGATCCTGCAGGCCGCACCCAAGCTGCCAGCGGTGATCTACAACAGCCCCTACTATGGCTTCGCCACCCGCGCCGACCTGTTCTTCGAACTGCGCCGCGAGTACCCCAACCTGATCGGTTTCAAGGAGTTCGGCGGCGCTGCCGACCTGCGCTACGCCGCCGAACACATCACCTCCAAGGACGACGACGTGACCTTGATGGTCGGCGTCGATACCCAGGTGGTGCATGGCTTCGTCAATTGCAACGCCACCGGTGCCATCACCGGCATCGGCAACGCCCTGCCGCGTGAAGTGCTGCAACTGGTAAGCCTGAGCAAACAGGCCGCCAAGGGCGATGCCAGGGCGCGGCGCCTGGCGCGTGAGCTGGAGGCGGCGCTGGCAGTGCTGTCGTCGTTCGATGAAGGTTGCGACCTGGTGCTGTATTACAAGCACCTGATGGTGCTCAACGGCGACAGCGAATACACCCTGCACTTCAACGAGACCGACGCACTCACCGAGGCCCAACGTCACTACGCCGAGCAGCAGTACGCGCTGTTCCGCACCTGGTACGCCAGCTGGTCCGCCGAACAGAACCTGACCTGATTGCAAGGACGCGCCGCTGCGCCTGTAGGGCGGCTACACCCGCCCCTAAAGGCGCAGCGGCGCCCCTTGATACCGACTTCAATTCCAGAGGACGTACCATGACCCTGACAGGCAACCTGCTGATCGGCCAGCATGCCGTAACCGGCAGCCGCGAAGCGATCCACGCCATCAACCCGGCCACCAACCTGGCCCTTGAGCCCGCTTACGCCGGAGCCACCGGCGAACACGTGGCCCAGGCCTGCACACTGGCCTGGGCCGCGTTCGACAGCTACCGCGAAACCTCGCTTGAACAACGCGCTGCATTTCTCGAAACCATCGCCGAACAGATCGAAGCACTGGGCGAGGTGCTGATCGACCGCGCCGTGGCCGAGAGCGGATTGCCCAAGGCGCGCATCCAAGGTGAACGTGGCCGTACCTGTGGCCAATTGCGGACCTTCGCCCGGGTGGTGCGCAGCGGCGAATGGCTTGATGTACGGGTCGACAACGCCCAACCCGAGCGCCAACCCTTGCCCCGCGCCGATCTGCGCCAACGCCAGGTGGCACTGGGCCCGGTGGCAGTGTTTGGCGCCAGTAACTTCCCCCTGGCCTTTTCGGTAGCGGGTGGCGACACCGCCTCGGCCCTGGCAGCCGGCTGCCCGGTGGTGGTCAAGGCCCATGGCGCACACCCCGGTACCAGTGAGCTGGTCGGCCAGGCAGTGGCCCGGGCCGTGATGTTGTGCGGCCTGCCGGAGGGCGTATTCTCGCTGCTGTATGGCGCGGGCCGCGAAGTGGGCATTGCCCTGGTCAGCGACCCGCGCATCAAGGCCGTTGGCTTTACTGGTTCGCGCAGCGGCGGCCTTGCGCTGTGCCAGGCTGCCCAGGCTCGCCCGGAGCCGATACCGGTTTATGCCGAGATGAGCTCGATCAACCCGGTGTTCCTGTTCGACGCGGCCTTGCAGGCGCGGGCAGAGGCCCTGGCGCAGGGCTTCGTCGCGTCGCTGACCCAGGGCGCCGGCCAATTCTGCACCAACCCCGGCCTGGTCATAGCCCGCCAAGGCCCAGCGTTGCAGCGCTTCATCACCGCTGCCAGCGAGCACATACGGCAAGTGCCGGCGCAAACCATGCTCACCCCTGGCATTTTCAGTGCTTATGAAGCCGGTATTGGCGCCCTGGCCAACAACGCCAACGCCCAGGTCGCCGCCAGCGGCCAACTGCAACAAGGGCCTAACCAATGCCAGGCGCAGCTGTTCGTCACCCAGGCCGATGCATTCCTGGCCGACCCTGCACTACAAGCTGAAGTGTTTGGCGCCGCTTCGCTGGTGGTCACCTGCGAAAGCGACGAGCAGGTCCGCCAGGTAGCCGAGCACCTGGAAGGGCAATTGACCGCTACCCTGCAACTGGACGATGGCGATATCGACAGTGCACGCAATCTGCTGCCCACCCTTGAGCGCAAGGCCGGGCGCATCCTGGTCAACGGCTGGCCGACTGGGGTGCAAGTGTGCGATGCGATGGTCCACGGCGGGCCGTTTCCGGCGACATCCGATGCTCGCAGCACCTCGGTAGGCACGGCGGCGATCCTGCGCTTCCTGCGCCCCGTGTGCTACCAGGACTTCCCCGATGCCTTGCTGCCGCAGGCGTTGAAGCATGGCAACCCGTTGCACCTGCAACGTTTGCTCGACGGCAGGCGGGAACGCTGAGCCATGGTCGCTGTGTCTACTGATAGCGATATCGCCGTGGTTGGCGCCGGCATCGTCGGCGTCGCCTGCGCCCTGCAGCTGGCACGCCAAGGCCGCCGGGTGCTGCTGATCGACCGCCAGCAACCCGGCCACGGTGCCTCCTACGGCAATGCCGGGCACCTGGCCACCGAGCAGGTGTTCCCAATTGCTGACCTGACGATCCTCAAGCGCCTGCCGCGCATGCTGCTCGACCCGATGGGCCCGCTGCGCCTGGACTGGAAGTACCTGCCCAAGGCGTTGCCCTGGTTTACCCGGCTACTGCTCAACTTGCGGCCGGCGCCATTGCGGCGCAGCGTGGCCGGCATCCGCGCGCTCAACGAAGGCAGCCTGGGTGCATGGCAGCGCTTGCTCGGCTCGATCGGGCGCAGTGACCTGTTCAAGGAAGATGGCTCGCTGCTGGTGTTCGAGCGGCCTGAATCGCACCAGGCGTTGCACGCTTTGCAAACACGCATGCAGCAGCAGGGGGTGCCGGTGGAGTTCTGGTCGGCTGCCAGTGTCAGCGCTGCAGCAGCGCAATTGAGCCCGTCGATCCGGGGTGGGCTGTTCTTCCCGCGTACTGGGCACTTTCTGGACCCATATCGGGTGGTCTGCGAACTGTTCGAGGCAGCCCAGGCCAACGGCGTACGCTTCGTCCAGGCACAGGTCAACGGGGGACATCTGCATGGCCAAGGCGTCACGTTGAGCAGCGACCAGGGCACGTTCCACGCGCGCCAGGTGCTGATCAGCTGCGGCGCCCACTCTGCGCACCTGACCCAGGCCCTTACCGGCAAACGCGTACCGCTGGACACCGAACGTGGTTATCACCTGATGTTGCCGGGGGAAAGCCAGCGCCTGCCGTTTGCCGTCACGTCGCTGGAGCGCAAGTTCATCATGACACCGATGGCCGACGGTTTGCGCCTGGCCGGCACCGTGGAGTTCGCCGGGCTCGATGCACCGCCAAGCATGCAGCGCGCTTGGCAGTTGCACCGTTTGAGCAAGGGTTTGTTCCAGCGGGACCTGGATGCCGAGGGCGCAACCCCGTGGATGGGCCTGCGGCCTTCACTGCCCGATTCATTGCCGGTCATCGATCGGGTGTGCGATGGGCGGGTGCTGCTTGCGTTCGGGCATCAGCACTTGGGGTTGACCCAGGCGGCGGTGACGGCGCAATGGCTGGGGCGGTTGGCTGAGCGGGAACCTGGTGCCGAGGTGAAGGCCTATCGGCTGGACCGATTTTGAAACAGGGCCGCTGTGCGGCCCTCAAGGCGATGCCCAGAGCAAGTGCACCATGGTTGGCACCAGGGATCACCCTCAGCGGTAACGCTCAAGCCAGTGCGCATACGGTGCGGGCAAGGTCCAGGACGCTTTATCCACGCCCAGCTCCTTGGCAGCGAAATAGGCCCAGTGCGGGTCGGCCAGATGGGCGCGCCCCACCGATACCAAATCGAGCTGGTTGGCCTGCAGTGCCCCTTCCGCCAACTGCGGCGTACCAAAGCCCCATGCCGAGGTCACGGGCAGGTCCGCTTCGCGGCGCACGCGTTCGGCGATCGGCCCCATGAAGGCTGGGCCCCACGGGATATTGGTGTCGGGGATGGTGAAGCCTACGCTGACACTCAGCAAGTCCAGGCCACCCGCCTTGAAGCGACGCGCCAGCTCGATGGATTCTTCCAGGGTCTGCTCGTCGCGACCGTCGTATTCCAGCACCCCGAAACGCGCGGTCAGCGGCAGGTTTTCCGGCCAGACCTCGCGTACGGCCGCCAGGGTTTCCAGCAGGAAGCGGCTGCGATTCTCAACGTTGCCACCGTAGGCGTCGGTGCGCTGGTTGGAATGTTCAGAGAAGAAGCTTTGCCCCAGGTAACCATGGGCGAAGTGCAGCTCGATCCATTCGAAGCCGGCATCACGCGCACGGCGGGCGGCGTCGACGAAATCCTGCTTGACCCGGGCGATGTCGTCCAGCGTCATTTCACGCGGCACTTTGGGCAAGTGAGCACCAAAGGCGATGGCCGACGGGGCGATGGTTTCCCAGCCACGGGCGTCGTCGGCGGCAATGTGGTCGTCCCCCTCCCACGGGCGATTGGCGCTGGCCTTGCGCCCGGCGTGGGCAATCTGGATGCCTGGCACCGAACCTGCGGCCTTGATCGCCTGCACCACCGGCACGAAGGCCTGGGCATGGGCATCACTCCAGATCCCGGCACAACCCGGGGTGATCCGCCCTTCAGGCGATACTGCGGTGGCTTCGACCACCACCAAACCGGCCCCGCCACGGGCCAGACCGGCCAGGTGCACATGGTGCCAGTCGTTGATCATGCCGTCCTCGGCCATGTACTGGCACATCGGCGGAATGGCGATGCGGTTGCGCAGGGTGACGTCCTTGAGGGTATAGGGTTGGAACAGTGCGGACATGGAAAGACTCCGGTTCATCTGAATACGATAGTTCGATCATAATCGAACTATGGCAATTAATGAAACCCCCGTTATCATGGCCACTATGCGAGCCTACAAACACCCCAACCCTGAAGACCTGATTCTCGAGCGCCTGCTTTATGCCTTGAGCGACCCCGTGCGCCTGGAGATCGTGCGCCACCTGGCGGGCGTTGACGAAGCCAGTTGCGGCGAACTGGACGGCGGGCGGCCGAAATCGAGCATGTCCCATCATTTTCGCGTGTTGCGGGATGCGGGGCTGGTGCATACGCGCAATGTGGGCACTACCCATATGAATTCGCTGCGCTGCGAAATGCTCGACGAACGGTTCCCCGGGTTGCTGGCGTGCATTCTGCGCCAGCGCTGAATCAACACTGATCGCTTCGCGGATTCAGTCGCTAAGCGGCCGATACGGCAAAAAAAAAGCCACGAGGTCACCCCCGTGGCTTTCGATCACAACACTGCCGCTTACAGCGCCATGTCGTTCTCTGGCTTGCTTTCAACCGGCTGGGTAGCACCGGTGCTGGTGCCGACGCTCTGGTCGATCACCGGCGGCTTCTCCAGCTGCAGTACTTCAGCGGTGTAGTTCCACTCTTTCTGGGTGGCAGCAGCCGAATCGTTGAGCTTGGTGCCGTAGCTCGGCACGATCTCTTTGATCTTGGCTTGCCACTGCGGGGTGGCCACTTTCTCTTTGAACACGGTTTCCAGCACGTTCAGCATGATCGGCGCTGCGGTCGAAGCACCTGGCGATGCGCCCAGCAGACCCGCGATGGTGCGGTCTTCGGAGGCTACGACTTCAGTACCCAGCTTGAGCACGCCGCCTTTTTCTGCGTCACGCTTGATGATCTGCACGCGCTGACCGGCCTGCCACAGCTTCCAGTCTTCCTTCTTGGCGTTCGGGAAGTAGGTGCGCAGTGCATCGAAACGGTCTTCGTCCGACAGCATCAGCTGACCTGCAAGGTACTCGACCAGCGGGTACTGCTCGATACCGACCTTGGTCATCGGCCATACGTTGTGCAGGGTGGTGCTGCTCAGCAGGTCCAGGTACGAGCCGTTCTTCAGGAACTTGGTCGAGAAGGTGGCGAATGGCCCGAACAGGATCACGCGCTTGCCGTCCAGCACTCGGGTGTCCAGGTGCGGTACCGACATGGGTGGCGCGCCGGTGGAGGCGATGCCGTAGGCCTTGGCCATGTGCTGCATGGCAACGGTCGGGTTCTCGGTTACCAGGAACGAGCCGCCAACCGGGAAACCTGCGTATTCCTTGGCTTCAGGAATACCCGACTTCTGCAGCAGCTTCAGCGCGCCGCCGCCGGCACCGATGAACAGGAACTTGGCGTCGGTGGCCGACTCGGTACCGTCCTTCAGGTTCTTGTACTCGACGTGCCAGGAGCCGTCCTTGTTGCGGGTGATGTCCTGCACTTCGCTGGACAGCTTCAGGTCGAAGTTTTCCTGGGTCTTAAGGTGGCCGACGAACTGGCGGGTGATCTCGCCGAAGTTGACGTCAGTACCAATCGGGGTCCAGGTCACGGCCAGCTTCTGGTTAGGGTCGCGGCCTTCCATCATCAACGGGACCCACTTGGCGATCTGCGCGTGGTCCTCGGAGTACTGCATAGGGCGGAACAGCGGGCTGGCCTGCAGCGCCTCGTAGCGCTTCTTGAGGAACTTGATGTTGTCATCGCCCCAGACGAAGCTCATGTGCGGGGTGGTGTTGATGAACGAGTGCGGGTTCTTCAGCACGCCCTGGCGGACCTGCCACGACCAGAACTGGCGGGAGATCTGGAAGGCTTCGTTGATTTCGATGGCCTTGGAGATGTTGACGTTGCCGTCTTTGTCTTCCGGGGTGTAGTTCAGCTCAGCCAGCGCGGAGTGGCCGGTACCGGCGTTGTTCCAGCCGTTGGAGCTTTCTTCGGCGACGCCGTCCAGGCGCTCGACCATCTCCATCGACCAGCTCGGCTCCAGCTCGTGCAGCCACACGGCCAGGGTGGAGCTCATGATGCCGCCGCCGACCAGCAGCACATCGACTTTCTTGGTTTCTGCGGCGTGCGCTTGCATGAAGCTCGCAGCGACAGCCAGACCCAGCAAGGTCTTGCCAGCTTTCTTGAACATTGATCAATTCCAGTCTGTAGAACGGAGGACGGGCCTGTGGCTGACCCAGGTGCTTCGTGTTCTTCCGCGCAGGCTTTTTGTGATCATTGTTCAGCGACTTAAAGAACCAGAAAACGACCCAGGCTTTTGTCGAATTGACCGACAGGCTGAATCGTTTCGTTGATTGTATCTGAAATGCCAGCACAAACAAATTGCGTGGCTCGAGGCAAGGCGGCAGGTTGTCTCATGCGCATTTCGCTGTGCAATACGCCGATTGCAGTATTTGGCCGGCACCCCTATATTGCGAGCATTTCTCATTCGCACCCAGTCAGCGCTTGCGCCGGATGCCGCCGTGGTTTCGATACCTGAGTTGAACAACTCGATCCATACCCTGTACCAGAGCCACTCGCGCTGGCTGCTGGGCTTTGTGCACCGGCACCTGGGTAATCGCCCGGATGCAGCAGACCTGGTGCAGGACACCTTCGTGCGTCTGCTGCATCGCCCGCGCCAGTTCGATGGCCAGGCGGGTGAGCGCTCGTACCTGGCAACCATCGCCCGCGGGCTGTGCATCGACCACTGGCGCCGCCAGAAGCTGGAGCAGGCCTGGCTGGAGCACCTGGCGTTGCAGCCCCCTGCCCTGCAGCCGTCCCCCGAGCAACGGGCACTGATCGTCGAGACCCTGCACGAGGTCGACGCCCTGTTGCTGCGTTTGCCCGCCAGGGTGCGTCAGGCCTTCCTGCTGGCCCAGATCGACGGCCTGGCCTACCGCGAGATCGCCTTGCACATCGGTGTCAGTGAACGCATGGTCAAAAAATACCTGGCTCAGGCATTGCTGCACTGCGCCATCCTCGAGGCCGAACTCGACGGCTTGCTGGTGGAGTGACGCCATGACCACACCGGTGCAGAAACTCAGCCATGCCAGCCTGCAGGAAGCCGCGCACTGGTACGTGCAACTGCAGGACGAGCACGCCGGCCCGCAGGTGCACACGCAATGGCAACACTGGTTGGACCAGCACGGCGATCACCAGGCGGCGTGGCTCTACGTGCAGCGTGTCGGCCAACGCTTCACCCCCTTGCAAGCTCAAGCCACAGGCGCCGGGCGGGTGCTGCGCGAGCATGATGCCCGTCGCTTCAGCCGGCGCACCGGGCTCAAATCGTTGCTGCTGCTGGGTGCCAGCTCGCTGATTGGCTGGAGCGCCTGGCGCGGGGCGCCGCTGTCAGGCTGGAGCGCAGACCTGGCCACGGGCATTGGCGAAACCCGTGAAGTGCGCTTGGCAGACGGCAGCCAACTGTGGCTGGGCGCACAGAGCGCCGTGGACCTGGATTTTTCAGTACTGGCACGGGTGCTGAACCTGCGTTTCGGCGAGCTGTTGCTGGAAACCGCCGCCGATGCGCAACGCCCTTTCCTGGTCGATACCGCGCAAGGGCGCATGCAGGCCTTGGGTACGCGCTTCGCCGTGTGCCAGCAAGGCCAGCGTACGCGGTTGGACGTGTATGACGGCGCGGTTGCGGTGTGCACGGCGCTCAGCGGTGAGCGCAAGATCATCCAGGCCGGCCAGCAGGTGGACTTTACCGCCCAGGCGATCAGCGCTGCGCACCCGGCACAAAGCGCTGGCCAGTCATGGATTCACCAACGCCTGAACGCCGAGGACATGCCCCTTGAGCGGTTGCTGCAGACCTTGGGGCGGTATCGCCATGGCCATCTGGGCTGGCACCCCGACGTCGCCCAGCTGTCGGTCATGGGCGCCTTCCCGCTCGACGACACCGACCGTGCCCTTGAGCTGCTTCAAGCGGCGCTGCCGGTGCGCGTGCAACGCCTGACGCCTTGGTGGGTCAGTGTCGAGCCGGCCTGAGTACCTGGCGGAAAAAAAGTGAAGTAGCGGGTTCCCTTTTCCCCCGTTCGTTCGGTTTACCCCTTACCAGACGCTCAACATCACCGTATCGATTCCAGGGACCCGCATGCCGACGCCTTTCCACTCCGCGTTTCGCCTGGCGCTTGCCGCGCCGTTGTTTGTTTGCGCCACCGCGCCATTGATATTGCCGATGACGCCGGCCTATGCCGCGCAGGTCTCCAGCAGCGAGACGACGTTCAACATCGCCCCCGGCTCGCTCACGGGTGCCCTCAACCAATTCAGCAGCCAGGCCGGCATTTACCTGGCCGGTAGCAATGAACTGGCAGCGGGCAAGACCAGCCAAGGGCTGCAGGGCCGTTACAGCACCGCCCAGGGCCTGGCGCGCCTGCTCCAGGGCAGCGGGCTGCAAGCCGTGCCGCAAGGTAACGCCGGCTATGTGCTGCAACCTGCCGCCGATGGCGGCGCACTGCAATTGGACGCCACTGCGATCAACGCTGCCGCCGAACTGGCCAGCAATGGCCAGGGCGACACGGGTTACCGCGCCGTTTCCAGCGCCACGGCCAGCAAGACCAACAGCGCCCTGGCCGACACACCCCGCTCGGTTTCGGTGGTGACCCGCCAACGCATGGACGACCAGCAATCACAGACGCTGACCGAGGTGCTTGGCTATGTCCCCGGGATCTTCTCGCCGCCCTTTGCCGGTGGCGACGGGCAGGCCGGCGACCTGTTTTTCATCCGTGGTTTCAATGCCACCGACTATGGCTATGGCCTGCTGCGTGATGGCCTGCGCGTACAAGGCAACCGCTACGACACCAGCAGCGAACCTTATGGCCTGGAGCGGGTGGAGGTGTTCCGTGGCCCAACCTCGATCCTGTACGGCGAGAACGCACCCGGTGGCGTGGTCAACCTGGTGAGCAAGCGGCCCACCGCCCAACCCCGCGGCGAAGTGCAACTGAGCTACGGTTCGTATAACCGCCGCCAACTGGGCGTCGATGTCTCTGGCCCGCTGACCGATGAGGGCAATATTCTTGGCCGCCTGGTGATGATGGGCCGCAAGTCCGATACCCAGGTTGACCATCAGCCAGACGACCGCCTGTACCTGGCGCCGTCGCTGACCCTGAACGTCGACGATTTCAACAGCCTGACCGTGCTGGCCACCTACCAGCGCGACCGCACGCTGATGGAGCTGGGTTACCCCGCCGCCGGCACCCTGCTGCACAACCCCAACGGCAAGATCGCCAAGGACCAATTGTCCGGCAACCCGAACTGGGACAACTTCGAGCGCGAAACCTGGAGCCTGGGCTATGCGTTCAGCCACCGCTTCAACGACACCTGGCAGTTTCGCCAGAACTCGCGCTACCTGCAGTCGCGCATCGACCGCCAGGAAACCTGGCCAGGCAACCTGAACAATGGCGGCTTCGGAACCACCCTGAGCAACCAGGCCTACGACCGCTATAACAAGTCCATCGCCTACTCGCTGGACAACCAGTTCGAAGGCCACTTCAACAGCGGCGCGCTCGAGCACACCGTGCTGCTCGGCGCGAGCCTTGACCGCACCTCGTTCAACCAGAACTGGGATGCTGGCAACGGCGGCACCATCAACGTGTTCAACCCGGTATGGAACGGCAAACCGACCACGCCGTTCCCTGTGCAGAACGCCTTGCTCGAACAGACCATGTACGGCCTGTACAGCCAACTGCAGACCAAGGTGGACCATTGGGTGCTGCTGCTCGGCGGGCGCCTGGACCGGGTCAACAGCCAGTTCCGCAACAAGCCCGGGACCCTCAATGCCCAGGCTGACATGGACAGCTGGGACAGCGATTTCACCTGGCAGACCGGCGTGATGTACCAGTTCGACAATGGCCTGTCGCCGTACTTCAGCTATTCCACCGCCTTCGCCCCGACCCAGCAGACCGAAAGCAAAAGCGGCGCCCTGGACCCGACCACCAGCGAGCAGTACGAGCTGGGCATCAAGTACGAGCCCAAAGGCTGGAACACCGCCTTCACCGCCTCGGTGTACGACCTGCGCAAGAAAGATGATGTGCTGTTCGACGCCACGGTGGGCGACTACCGCCAGATCGGTGCCAGCCGGGCCAAGGGCGTGGAGCTGGAGCTCAACAGCGACCTGAGCGAAAACCTCAACCTCACTGCGGCCTACACCTACACCGACTCACGTATCACCAAGGACGTGGCAGGCTCGCTGTACGAGGGCCACCAGATGACCGGCGTTCCGCGCAACCAGGCCTCGGTGTGGAGCACCTATCGCTTTCACGACGGCTTGCTCAAAGGCCTGCAGCTCGGCGCGGGCGTGCGACACTTCGACAGTACCTTCGCCTACACCCCGACCAGCCTCTACGGCAAGCTCGACACCGGTGACGTGACCTTGGTCGATGCCAAGGTAGGCTACACCCTCGACGAGCACTGGTCTGTCGAAGTCAATGCCCGCAACCTGTTCGACAAAACCTATGTGGCTGGCTGCAACAATGCCGGGCGCTGCTACTGGGGCGAGGAACGCAGCTTGCTGGGCACGGTTTCGCTGCGTTGGTAACGCCCTAAAACAAAAACCCCCGGGCATTTGCATGACCGGGGGCCTTGGATCAGGTCGCAAGCGACCTGATCAGGGTATCGCCAAGATTACTGCGGCTGAGGCAGTTTATCGATCGGGCCGCAGCCACCGATGACCTTGGAGATGGAAACCGACGGGTGGAACAGGTAGTCGTACGAGCAGTTTTTCTGCTGGTTGTAGACTTGGCCAGTGCAACCGGACAGCAGGGCTACGCCCGAAACGACAGCAACGGCGACAGTGGCTTTGAACAGCTTTTTCATACTAAGTCCTTTAAATACAACGTGAAACCATCCTTCTGATGGCGGCCGGATGATACAGAACCGTTACTTTGGATCCAAGCTTTAAGCGCAACAGATGAGTGTGCAGTTGAAAAGCCGGCCGGCGCGCACGATAGTCAACCTCTGTGCCTCTGCCCTGCCCCTACAGGAGTTCCCCATGCTTGGCGTCACCGACTACAGCGCATTTGTCATCGCCTTCATCATCGTGCTGGCCATCCCCGGCCCGGGCAACTTTGCCCTGATCACGGCCACCGGCAAGGGCGGCATCAAGGCAGGCCTGGCCGCAACCTTCGGGGTGATCCTCGGCGATCAGGTGTTGCTGTGGCTGGCAGTAGCCGGGGTGGCAACCCTGTTGGCGGCCTACCCTGCCGCCTTCCATGTGGTGCAGTGGGTCGGTGCGGCGTACCTGGCCTACCTGGGGCTGCGCATGCTGCTGAGCAAACCCGGTGGCGCGCCGCGTGCAAGCCGCATGGACAACGGGCACTACCTGCGCCAGACGATGATGATCACCTTGCTCAACCCCAAGGCGATCATGTTCTACATGGCGTTCTTTCCACTGTTCGTCGACCCGGTCAAACACCAGGGGTTGGTGACCTTCGGCTTTCTCGCAGTGACCGTGGCAGTGGTGACCTTCCTGTATGGCTTGATCGCAGTGGTGCTGACGCACCAACTGGCTGAACGCATGCGGGCCAACCCGCGCATCGCCAACCTGTTCGAGCGGTTGGCGGGGGCGTGCCTGGTGGGGTTTGGCATAAAGCTGGCGGCGATGCGCTGAGGGCCGTGAACGCCGGATGCGTGGATCAGCCCTGCGCCCGAAGAAACAATGCAAACAGCTCGGATTGGGATTTGATCCCCAGCTTGCTGTACATGTGCTTGCGATGCACCTTGACCGTTTCCGAGGAGATTGCCAGTTTGCGAGCAATCTCCTTGCTCGAACAGCCACTGAGCATCATCCGCCCAACCTCCAGCTCCCGTGCCGTGAGGGGCGTCTCCAACTGCTCGACCGTGTCCTCCAGGCGGCTCTGCCAACGGGGTGCCGGTGGTGGCGTTTCTGCCAACGCGTCAGCCTCGAAACTCATGCGCTGGCGCATCGTGGCCGCTACCCAGGGCCTGAGCAGCTCCAGCAGCGCAATCTGCGTCGGGCTGAACGGTAATCGGCTCCCGAGCGAGAGACACAGGGTGCGCTCGGCATCGAGCTGGACGTTGTACTGCACCTCGTCGGCGACCACATTCAGGCGGAAGTAGCGCTGATAGTAGTCGGTCTGCTCGAAGCATTCCGGGGCCACCTGGGCCAGGTGAACCAGGCCGCTGCCCGGTGCATCGCGGGTGGCGATGTAGAACGGGTCGAGAATGTACAACCCCTTCAGGTAGTCCTGGAACAGCGGATCCGGCCCGCCCGCCTCGCCAGGGCATTCAGCGAAGACCTGTGGTCGCCCATCACTGAAGAGCAGCACCACCCAGCTGTCGAATTCGACGTACTGGCCCAACAAGCGTACCAGCCGCAACCAGAAGCCAGGCTGATCGAGCGTTTCGATCAGTTGGCCAACCGAGCGATGCCACGCGATGTCCTGCATTGTAAGGTCCATATCTACCCCCGTTGGGTTACCACGTGGGCGTAATTACCCAGACCCGCGCGACGGCGGCATACTCGCTCGACACCCCGTGTCAGTCCGTCGCGCATTCTGACCTGTTTTCGTCGAACGGTCATGTGAGCAGGGCCGTGGCTTCAACAATAATATTGCGACAGCGTTGGCCCGCAATCAGGAGTACAAATGAAGGTAGAACTCATCCAATTGGCAGGTCGCGACGGCGACACTGCCTATAACCTGGAGCGCACCCTCGCCGCGATCAATGCCTGCTCGCCAGGCACCGACCTGCTGGTGTTTCCAGAAACTCAGCTGATGGGTTTTCCCTCTGAGCAAAACATCGCAGCAATCGCAGAACCCCTGGACGGCCCTACCCTCAGCGCGGTCGCCCAAGCGGCGAAAGCGAAGGATGTCGGCGTTGTCGTTGGGCTTGCCGAAGCGGGCGAGGACGGCCTGTACTACAACACCACCGTACTCATCGGGCCAGACGGCGTGCTGCTCAAGTACCGCAAGACCCACCTCTGGGCGTCCGACCGCGGCATCTTCACCCCAGGCGATCGCTATGCCACGGCACTGTTCAAAGGTGTGCGCGTGGGCATGCTGATCTGCTTCGATATCGAATTCCCCGAAAGCGCCCGGGCCCTTGGCCAACTTGGCGTCGAGCTGATCCTCGTCACCAACGGCAACATGGACCCGTACGGCCCGACCCACCGCACCGCCATTTGCGGGCGTGCGATGGAAAACCAGGCGTACGCCGTGATGGTCAACCGCGTGGGCCCGGGAGATGGCGGCCTGGTGTTCGCAGGCGGCAGTGCGGTGGTCGACCCTTATGGCCAATTGCTCTGCGAGGCCGGGCGCGAGCCCTGCCGGATCGAATTTGAAATCGACCTGGCACGTGTACAGGCATCGCGCGGGGACTACAGCTACCTGGCAGAACGTCGCTTCGAACTGCCCGGCAAGTTGGTCGAGCATCCTGGCGGCTTGCGCGAGTTGCTGATCGAAGGCCGCTGACCGCGGCCCCTTCCTCACTGTTCTTCTAAGCGCGCCAAGGCAACGGACGAGCCTTGGCGACTATCGACTCCATAAAAAACACAAACCGGAGATCAACATGGCCCAACTGAAGCGAACCCTTTCGCTGGGTGCGGTGACACTGTTCGGCATCGCCTACATGACCCCAATCATCGTCCTGGGCACTTTCGGCATTCTTGCCGATACGACCGGCGGCTCGGTACCTTCCGCGTACCTTGCCGCCTCCGTTGCAATGCTCTTCACCGCACTGAGCTATGGGAAAATGGCCGCAGCCTTCCCCGTGGCCGGCTCGGCTTACACCTACGTGAGAAAATCCATCAGCCCGAAGCTAGGGTTTCTGGCGGGCTGGGCGGTGTTGCTCGACTACCTGTTCCTGCCCATGGCCATCTGGCTTATTGGCGCAGCCTACCTGCACTCGGCATTCCCCAGCGTGCCAAATTCAGTGTGGGTGCTGAGCTTCATTGCCGTCACGACGGTCATCAACGTTATCGGCCTGCAACTGGCGAAAACGGTGAACAGCGTGCTCATGCTGCTGCAGTTCCTGGTACTGGCAGCATTCGTGGGCCTGGCCATCCATTACGCAACCGGCGACCTCAGCCAGCCCTTCTGGTCACTCGCACCGTTCTACCAGGAAGGCCTGCAACTGCCGCTGGTGATGAGCGGCGCCGCCATCGCCTGCTACTCCTTCCTCGGGTTCGACGCCGTCAGCACGCTGACCGAAGAGACCCACGAGCCGCGTAAAACCATCCCGCGGGCCATTCTGCTGATCACCCTGATTGGCGGTTTCATCTTTATCGCTGCCAGCTACTTCGTGCAGTTGGCCCACCCGTCCACAAACTTTGCCAATGCCGACTCTGCCGCTTATGAAATCGCCCGCAACATCGGCGGTGACATCTTCGTCAGCTTCTTCCTCATTGGCTTGATCGTCGGCCAGTTCACCTCTGGCCTCTCGGCCCAGGCCAGCGCCTCCCGCCTGCTGTTCGCCATGGGACGCGACGGTGTCTTGCCCAAGTCCTTCTTCGGCCGGCTCAGCGAGCGTTTTGGCACACCGGTCGGCAGCGTCGTGCTGTGCGGTGCGGTAGCCCTGCTGGCGTTGCGGATGGACGTGACAACCTCGACGTCCTTCATCAACTTCGGCGCCTTCCTGGCATTCAGCCTGGTGAATCTGTCCGTGATTTTCCATTACTGGATTGGGCAGAAAGCGCGAGGGGTAAAAGCTGTTATCGGGTACCTGCTCTTCCCGCTGATCGGCCTGACCTCAGACCTGTGGCTCATGGCGAGTCTCGACCACATGGCGATTTACCTCGGCCTGGCGTGGTTGGCCATCGGCGTGGTCTATCTGGTGGTGCTGACCGGTGGTCTGCGCCGGCAACCGCCTGAGATGCATTTCGAAGAAGCTTGAACATAGGCGGCTGCTCACGTTTTTCCCCAAGCCCCAGGCGAGCGTTTTTTTGCCTGGGGCTTGGGCGTCCAACGGGTGTGCACCCGGCATTTAACTGTGTTCGTGGGTTTCGACGACTTCACTGATGGCGCAGAAATACCACGTTGTTCAACGGCCTCAGAAGTGATACTTGACCAACAGGCTGGCCGTATTCTGATCAGTGGTAAAGAACTGCGAGTCTTTTATGCCGTATTTATCAGACCAGTAGTCATATTCCAAACCCACATATAAATGCCTGGGCTCGTAACCCATTGCCTTGCCAAGGTCGTACTTGAGCTGCGGGTTGAAGTGCAGATTCGCGTGATAGTCCGACTGGTTACGGCGGCCCGAGTTGGCCGCCTTGTTGTTCACAACCCAGTCCATGAACCCATCGAACAGAATGTCCGAGTTACCCACGGGAATGGTAATGGCCCAGGACGGCGTCACTTGCCACGCGCCGGATGGCGCGCGATTACCGTCGGGCTTGCGGTAATAGACATTCAGCTGGAAGTAATCGAAGCCGGGGATGGCCAGGTCAAAGCCAGGGCCGAGCAGGTAAGTCTCGACATCCCCCTCCCCAAATTCGTAGGTACTGGCCAGCAGCACATCCTTGAGCGGGCCACATGACAGCTCGGTACCCGTAATCTTGCCCAATGACAAACGCGGGCTGAATTCGCCGTAAACGCTGCGCTTGCCATTGCTGTCGCTGCCTTTGCCGTTGTAGTTGATCTGGTCGACAAAGAACCATAGGTCGCCCCACGTCCAGGTGCTTGCACTTTCGAATGTGAAGGTCTGCTGGATGGGTGGATCGACCTTGAAGTTTTTCCCCCACAGGTACGTCAGGCTCTCGTTATGCCAGATCAACGGCCCTTCGTTCACTACCGGCCCTGGTGCCAGGTCCTTTCCTCCAGCCAGGGCATGACCGGCTGTCAATAACCCACCCGCGATCAGTAGGGAAGCAAGGGGACGTTCCATGTTCAGGCGCCTGACATTCGGAGTTCGGAACATATTCAGTAGTTTGCCTGGCGCGCTATGTCAAATTCCGCTGTGCCCGCGTTTAATAAAACTGCCGACACCACCACAGAACTCAGAAAAGCAGCCTATTGGCCTAAGTTGGCATCGCGTACATGTCTGCTACCCTCATTGCGGACAGAACATTCGTTCCTGTGTGAGCGTAGGGAGATTTACGCGATAACAGCAGTCCGTTCCTTACCTTATGCACTGCCGACCTGGCTTATGACTGCAAAAAGGAGAGAGCAATGGCCAACCCAGGACTCCAGTTAGGAGGGCCGAAGGCATGGTGGGTGTGGGCGCTCGCTGTCGCTTTCGTGATTTACCTGTTCAGCGTTCAGACTGGCTACTCGATCGTTAACGCAGACATTCAAAAGAGCATATCGCTGTCAGTCACTCAAGTAGCGGCCATCGCCGCAACTTACACGTGGGTCTTTGCGATCAGCCAGTTTTTCGGTGGCGCGCTACTCGACAGGTTGGGGGCGCACAAGGTGCTTCCGGTGTCCATAGCGCTGGTGACCATCGGTGTATTCATCTTCGCCAACGCATCCTCTTACACCATGCTGATCGTGTCGCAGTTCGTCATGGCGCTGGGCGCCTGTACCGGGTTCGTCGGTGCCGGATATATCGGTGGGCAGTGGTTCGGCATGGCTAAATTCAGCCTCATGTTCGGCTTGGTGCAATTCTGCGCATCGTTGTCATCGGCCTTTTCCGTCAATGCGTTGCAGTTCGCACTCAATGAATGGCCGTGGCGTGAACTGTTCAACTACGTTGGCATTTTGGGCATCGGGCTGACCGTGCTGGGGTTCATTTACCTGCGTAACCCGACACCCGTCGAAACCCACGAAGCTGGCGGGGTTGGGCGCTTCGTCTCGTCGGTACTAGGGGCATTGCTTGAAGTGGCCAAGATTCCCCACGTATGGATCAGTGCGCTGATTTGCTCTGCACTGTTCGGCAGCCTGCTTGCTGCTGGGGTGGTGTGGACGCCCAAACTGATGTTGACCCTTGGCGCGAGCCCGGAAACAGCAGCCTTCAGCGCTTCGCTCTTGTGGCTGGGCCTGGCGGCCGGTTGCCTGGTGTTGCCGGCGCTGTCTGATCGTACGCGTCGGCGCAAGCCGCTGATCATCGTAGGCTGCCTGGTGCAGTTGGTCTGTGCCGCGGTACTGCTCTACGTACCCGGTATCCCTGTGCCGGTAGCCATGGCCATCAACTTCGTGTTCGGTTTTGCCAACTCAGCGCACATGTTGACTTTCAGCTCGGCAGCCGACGTGGTCCCCCCTCAGTTAATCGGGACGTCCGCCGCCTTCGTCAATGGCCTGGCATTCATTGCGGGCGGCTTCATGATTGCCGCACCGGGCGCGCGGGTTGTCTCGGGTGAGGCCGCAGGCCTGACGGAGCACACGCTTGCCCTGGCCGAGTACGCCGCTGAGCCGCTGTTGATCGCGCTGGCCGTGGCATCGGTTCTGGCAATCATCATGCGCGAGAGCTACCCCCGCGATACCACATCGAGCAAGGAGGGTGATCATGTCCACAATCAAAGCGCTGCGAGCTGACCTTGTAACCTTCACAGGTGACCCGTTCCTGAAGGCGACGGATGAATGCCTGCAGTTCATTCAGGACGCCGTGGTGGTCATCACCGATGGCCTGATCACCGACCTTGGCCCCGCGGCGGAGGTGCTAGGGCGGCTACCTGATGGCGTGGTGCCCGAACATTACCCGGACGCGATCATCTCGGCCGGCTTCATCGACACCCACGTCCACTACCCGCAGACAGAAATGATCGGTGCCTATGGTGAACAGTTGCTGGAGTGGCTGAACACCTACACCTTCGTGGCAGAGCAGCGTTTAGCCAGCCCCGAGCATGCAGAGCGGATTGCAAAGGTGTTCCTGCGCGAGCTGCTCAGGGCCGGGACTACCACCGCTGTGGTCTATTGCACCGTTCATCCGCAATCGGTGGATGCGTTCTTCACAGAGTCGAGTCGCTTCAACACGCGAATGGTCGCTGGCAAAGTCCTGATGGACCGCAATGCCCCCGAAGCACTTCTGGACACAGCCCAGCGTGGGTACGACGAAAGCAAGGCGCTGATCAACCGCTGGCACAACCAGGGGCGGCAACACTACTGCATTACCCCACGTTTCGCGCCTACCAGCACCGAGGCCCAGCTGGAGGTGTGTGGAACCCTGGCCCGAGAGCACCCGGATGCCTTCATCCAGACCCATCTTTGCGAGAACAGGGACGAGATCAAGTGGGTGCTGGAACTGTTCCCTGCGCGCAAGAGCTACCTGGATGTGTATGCCCATGCAGGGCTGGTCCGGGATCGGTCAGTGTTCGGGCATGGCATCCACCTCACCGAAGCGGACTTCTGCACCTGTCATCAGACCGGGGCAGCGCTTGCTCACTGCCCTACCTCTAACCTGTTCCTCGGCAGTGGGCTTTTCCGCCTGTTCGATGCGAAGGATCCCAAGCGCCCCGTGCGCGTTGGATTGGGAACTGACCTGGGTGCTGGAACCAGCTTCAGCCAACTTCAAAGCCTCAATGAGGCGTACAAAGTTGCCCAGATGAACCAGACCAGGCTCAATGCCGTTCAGGCTTTTTACCTTGCGACACGCGGTAGCGCCGAGGCGCTCTGCCTCGAAGACCGTATCGGTACGGTTGCAAAGGGTTATGAGGCTGATCTGGTCATTCTCGACAAGAAGGCCACGCCGCTGCTCGCCTTCAGAAGCGAGTTTTGCAAAGACATCATTGAGCAGCTGTTCGTGCTCATGATTCTTGGCGATGACCGGGCAATCGAAGCCACGTATGTTGCTGGCGAGAAAGTCTACAGCCGCGAAGGGGTATCCGGAACGTTCACCTATCCAGCCTAGGGAGGCTCCCGGACATACAGATCGAGAGCAGGCACCCTGCTGTGTCCGCCGTCGATGATCCCATCACTGGCAAGACGTCGCACTATCGTTGCCAATGATAGGCGGAAAAACAAAAAGCCCCTGATTTCTTCTTCGAAATCAGGGGCTTTTCGCTTCACATGTATGGCGGAGAGATAGGGACTTTCCGAACTCACCCCTCAACGCCTTTAAACCCCGTATTCATTGGCCTTTCGGCCCGTTTTGCTACAAAATTTTGCTACAAAACGCTAAAAAAATGATCTACGATCCGGGCCACATTGGCAAGCGGAAAATCCCTCATGGCAAGTGACAATCTGGTGCTTCGAAGCGGCACATGGCACGTCAGACTCACGATCCCAGCCGACGCACGCCCTGCCCTTAATCGCCGCGAGTTTACCGCCAGTCTCAAGACAGGCTCCAAGAGTGAAGCGCAGAAGCGCAAAGCCCCCTACCTATCCCAGTGGAGCGATCTGATCGCCACTGCACGCAACGGCGGGAAAATCGACGTTGAAGACCTGCGCTTAAGAGCCAAACAGCTCACCGAGCATCTGGACACCCTCTACACGAACCTCGTGATGGGGTCTGTCACAACGGGCATGCTCGAATACAAGCCGGAAAATATCCATGCTCAACAAGCGCTGGATGACCACTTATGGCTTGAAGACAACGAGGATGCAGAGCGGATCTTGCGGCATTTTGAGGTTGGCCGGGAGGCTGACCCGCTTGAGCTATCGAAAGACATGCAAAAGCTCGTATCCGGCAACCTCAACCGCCATTTCGACGGTATGCGCCTGACCCCATCAGACAAAGCAGACATTGCTGGAATACTCAAAGACCCGAAGTCTTATCAAGCCAAGTCCCCCATCACCGCCTCTCGCCTGACCACCTTCGAGAGCTACCAAACCAAGACGAAAGGGATCATTCAGAAGACCGTAGATATACAGGTCAAGCGATTGAACCTCATCAAAGAATGGCTTGAGAAAAACCAGAAAGAGCTGAAACACGACAGCATTTCCGAATACCTCACGACGCTGAAAATAGCCGACAAAACGAAAAAACAGGTTTTGTTCGCTGGCTCCAGCTTCTGGAAATGGGCGATACGCCACGATGAGAGCTTCAAAAAGATTCACAGCAAGGAACAGTCGCCCTTCGAGATGCACGAATTCGCTGCACAACGCGGCAAGAAGAACCCCACCACCGAGCGCAGGACTTTCAGCCCGGAAGACGTGCAGAAGCTGCATGCCGAAGCCCTGAGTCAGGACCGTCAGACGCTCGCAGATCTCATCGCCTTAGGTGCATATACAGGGGCACGAATCGAAGAGCTTTGCCGGTTGAAAAAGTCGGACGTGATCTCGGAGGAAGGGATTCAGTGCTTCTCGATCTACGACAGTAAAACAGAAGCTTCTACTCGTCTCATCCCTGTCCACGAGTCCCTAAAAAACATCGTGGATAGGCTAATCGCAGAATCGGACGACGACTACCTGATCAAATCCCCTGCTGGAAACAAATATGGCAACCGTAGCGATGCGTTAAGCAAGCAATTCGGCAGACTCAAAACCGGGTTGAGCTACAACAGACAATACGTGTTTCACAGCTTGCGCAAGACAGTCATCACACAGCTTCAACGTGCAGACGTGCCCGGAATCCTCATCGCCTCAATCGTTGGGCATGAAACCGGGACAGTGACATTTGACGTATACAGCGCAGGACCAAGCCCTAAGCAAAAGCTCTCAGCCATCTCCAACTTGAGCTACGCCCTGAAATAAAATACACAAATGCTACAATATGCCTAACAACATTTTTAACAAACATGGCATATGCAAACACAAAGAAACGTAAAACTTACGCAGAGAAGAAAGAACTCGTAGAAAGCTCCCAAGAAAAAACCAACGCTTTTTTGAAAGCACGAGCAGAGTCAATTTTCAGCAGCGTAGTGAACGAGGAATACAAAGACCGCCTCCCTTGGAACGCACCAGCTTTCAAAACGAGGTTCATGAACCCAGCCAGCGGCACGGTCTACAACATTGAGAACAGTCTTCTACTGTCAGAGCTGACGGCTGAGAAAGGCTATGACTTTCCTTTTTTCCTCACCGCTGCTCAAGGCTATGCGGCGAAGCTCAGCAACAAGGGTGAGAGCGCAGATTTCGTGGTCCATCGTTTTGGCATGTCGATGGGCAATGCCAAGACGCGAGACGAAAGCGCTCAAGTCATAGAAGTTCTGGACGAGAACGGCAAGCCAAAACCTGTCTACCGTAGGGCGTGCAAGCTCACCCCGGTCTTCAATCTTCAACAGTTTACCGGCGAGCTGCCTGCTCGCTTCCAAAAGCTGATCGACGCTTACGCAAAGACTCCAACCCCGGCAGAAGTCGAGACTGTCTTTCAGTCGCTCGTGGACACGATGCCGACGAAGCTGCGCCGCAGCAACAGCGCAGAGGGTGCGAGCAACTACTACTCGCCTTCCCTCAACTTCGTGAATCTCGCCCCTTCTGCGCAGTTCAAGAGCCGCCTGCAGGAGCTATCCACGCTCGCTCACGAGGTAGCGCATAGCTACGGGCATAGCAGCCGCAAGAACCGAGAAAGCCTTGCTCGCTATGCAGAAGACCCTTCGTTCCGTGGATATGAAGAGCTGGTTGCGAATCTGGCCGCTCAAGCAGTCATGAAGCACTTCAATCTACGCATGAAGGACGACGAGCGCAGTGATCTCGACAACGCATTCGTAGCGAATCACAACACGTATGACGTGGGATGGGCCGCTCGATTAAGCGACACCCCGCAGAAGATCTTTGAAGCCGCGAACGATGCTGACCGAGCGGCAAGCGAG
>NZ_BCBH01000017.1:0-118729 GCF_001320525.1 Pseudomonas sp. NBRC 111131
ATCTATGGTTTCCTCAATGCCCCAGAGGAACACTGCGATGCCTTCGGCACTGACGCTGCAAACACCGCACCTGAGCGATTACCCCGAACTGGTCCAGGTCTGGGAAGACTCGGTGCGTGCTACACACGATTTTCTACCCGATGCCTACATTCTGCTGCTGCGTGAACAGGTGCTGCGCAAGTACCTGGACGCGGTGATGCTGATTTGCTGCAAGGACCGCCAGCGCATCTGTGGCTTCGCCGGTGTCGCCAACGGCCGCGTGGACATGCTGTTCGTGGCGCCGCAGTACCGTGGCCGAGGTGTCGGCAGGCGTTTGCTGCGCTACGCGATCAACGAACTCAATGCCGAGCGTCTGGATGTCAACGAGCAAAATTCTCAGGCGTTGGGCTTCTACCTGCACGAAGGCTTCGAAGTGACCGGTCGCTCGGAAACGGACGGCTTGGGGCAACCTTACCCACTGCTTCACATGAAACTGATTCGTACAGCGTCCTAAGGCCAGGTCTGAGGACGCCGAGCGAGGTTTCCGAAATGGCGCATTTGACACAGATTCCCATCATCTACCGCGTACGGGCAGGTACAATGTACGTCTTTCCCTGCCGTGCGAATGCCCCCCATGTCCGAACCCGTCCGCCTATCAAAACGCCTCATCGAGCAGCTCGGCTGCTCCCGCCGTGAGGCCGAGCTGTACATCGAAGGGGGCTGGGTCACGGTCGACGGCGTGGTGGTCGAACAGCCTCAGTTCAAGGTTGAACACCAGCAAGTCGAACTGTTGCCAGGTGCCAGAGCCGACACGCTCGAGCCGGTGACGCTGCTGCTCAACCAGCAGGCGGGTGTCGACAGCGAAACAGCCCGAGCCGGCATCGGCATGGGCAGCCTCAGCGAAGCCCATCGTGAGGGTGTGCGGCCGCTGCATGGGCACTTTGCCCGGCTGTCCTGCATCGCCCCTCTAGAGCGCGGCGCCAGTGGCCTGCAGGTATTCACCCAGGACTGGCGGGTAACCCGCAAGATCGACGCCGACCTGCGTCGCCTCGAGCAGGAATACATCATCGAAGTCCGCGGCGAAACCACACCCCAGGCGCTGGAGCGCCTGGCACGCGGAGCAACGCGCAATGACCGGGAATTGCCCAAGGCCAAGGCCAGCTGGCAGAACGAGACCCACCTGCGCCTGGCCCTGAAAAACCCGCAACCTGGGCAAATCTCCGAATTGTGTGCCTATCTGCGCCTGGAAGTGCGCAGCATGCGCCGCATTCGCCTGGGCGGCGTGTCCATGGGTAAGCTGGCGCTGGGGCAATGGCGCTACCTGGCTGGCAACGAACGTTTCTAAGCAATACGCCGCGCCCAGGCGTGGCTTCTGAACAGGATTTTGCAGCAATGAACCACAACGATGTCCTGCGCAGCCTGCGCTACATGCTCAAGGTGAACGACGCCAAGATGGCCGAGATCATCGCCCTGTCCGGCCTGGAGGTGAATCCGGTGGTGCTTGCCACCTACCTCAAGAAAGAAGACGAGGCGGGTTTCGTGCGCTGCCCGGAGCGGGTCATGGCCCACTTTCTCGATGGCCTGGTGATCTACCGCCGTGGTCGGGACGACAGCCGCCCACCGCTACCGGTGGAGTTGCCGGTGACCAACAATACCGTCCTCAAAAAGCTGCGGGTCGCTTTCGAGCTCAAGGAAGAAGACCTGCATGCCATCCTGAAGGCGGCCAACTTCCCGGTGTCCAAGCCTGAGCTCAGCGCGCTGTTCCGCAAGGTCGGCCATGACAACTACCGGCCTTGTGGCGACCAGCTGTTGCGCAATTTCCTCAAAGGCCTGACCCTGCGCGTGCGCGCCTGAGGGTGGCCATGCAGTATACGGTTTCGCCCGTCGGCATCGTACGCTCCTGCTTCAAGGAGAAATTCGCCATACCGCGCCAGCCACAGCTGGCCCCGGCAGCGCGCGGTGTGCTTGAGCTGCTGCCGCCGTTCGACCAGGGCGATGCCGTTGCCGGGCTGGAGCAGGTCAGCCACGTCTGGCTACTCTTTCTGTTTCACCAGGCACTGGAAGACAAGCCACGCCTGAAGGTGCGCCCACCGCGCCTCGGGGGCAACAGGAGCATGGGAGTGTTTGCCACCCGCGCGACACATCGGCCTAATGGTATCGGCCAGTCGGTGGTGCGCCTGGAGGCGGTGGAGCCGGGGCGCCTGCTGCTCTCTGGCATCGACCTGCTCGACGGCACCCCGGTGTTGGATATCAAGCCTTATGTACCCTATGCCGACAACGTTGCCGGGGCCAGCAACCTGATGGCCAGCGAAGCACCCGAGGCGATTGCCGTGCAGTGGGGCGAAAGCGCCCTGCCCCAGGCCCGGGAGCATGCGTTGCGCCTGGGTGAGCCGCTGGTGGAACTGATCGAGCAGTGCCTGGCACAAGACCCACGGCCGGCCTATCAGGTGCCACCGCCGGAGCGGCTGTATGGCGTGAAGTTCTGGGACGTGCAGGTCAGGTGGCATTATCCGCAGCCGGATCTAATCCGGGTGCTGGAGGTAGTGCGCGAGGGCTGAGGGGCTCGGCTTGATGGCGCGGCTTTGCCCACGAACACAATTGATCAGCTATAAAAAACGCAAGCCGAGGCCTGCGTTTTTTGCTATGCGGTCGCCTTACTTCTCGACGAACGCACGCTCGATCAGGTAGTCGCCCGGCTCGCGCATGCGCGGGGAAATCTTCAGGCCGAAGCTGTCGAGAACCTCGCTGGTCTCATCCAGCATGCTTGGGCTACCGCAAATCATCGCACGGTCGTCCTGCGGGTTGATCGGTGGCAGACCGATATCACTGAACAGCTTGCCGCTGCGCATCAGGTCGGTCAGGCGGCCCTGGTTCTCGAACGGCTCACGGGTAACGGTCGGGTAGTAAATCAGCTTGTCACGCACCGCCTCGCCGAAGAACTCGTTCTGTGGCAGATGCTCGGTGATGAACTCGCGGTAGGCCACTTCATTCACGTAACGCACGCCGTGAACCAAGATTACCTTCTCGAAACGCTCGTAGGTTTCCGGGTCCTGGATGACACTCATGAACGGCGCCAGGCCAGTGCCGGTGCTCAGCAGGTACAAGTGCTTGCCCGGGTTCAGGTCGTCGAGCACCAGGGTACCCGTGGGCTTCTTGCTGATGATGATCTCGTCGCCTTCCTTCAGGTGCTGCAACTGGGAAGTCAGCGGGCCGTCAGGGACCTTGATGCTGAAGAATTCCAGGTGCTCTTCCCAGTTCGGCGAAGCGATGGAATAGGCGCGCATGAGCGGACGGCCATTATCCTGTTGCAGGCCGATCATCACGAACTGACCGTTCTCAAAGCGCAGGCCCGGATCGCGGGTGCACTTGAAGCTGAACAGGGTGTCGTTCCAGTGATGCACACTGAGGACACGTTCGTGGTTCATGTTGCTCATCTAGGGGGCTCCTGAAGAAAAACGCAGCGCGCACACGCGCAGTTGCGCGATAGTTTAGGGGCAGCGACAATATCTGTTAACTGAATTATCAAGATATGTGTTATCGGTTATATAGATATGCGATTCACTCTTCGTCAACTGCAGGTCTTCGTTGCCGTGGCCCAGCATCAGAGCGTCTCCAGGGCCGCCAGTGTGCTGGCCCTGTCGCAGTCGGCCGCCAGCACGTCCATCACCGAACTGGAGCGGCAATCGAGTTGCCAGCTGTTCGACCGTGCGGGCAAGCGCCTGGCCCTCAATGCCTTGGGCCATCAGCTGTTGCCCCAGGCGGTTGCGCTGCTTGATCAGGCCAAGGAAATCGAAGACCTGCTCAACGGCAAGTCCGGTTTCGGCTCGCTGGCGGTCGGCGCCACGCTGACCATCGGTAATTACCTGGCGACGCTGCTGATCGGCAGCTTCATGCAAGTGCATCCGGAAAGCCAGGTGAAACTGCACGTGCAGAACACCGCGCATATCGTGCATCAGGTAGCCCAATACGAAATTGACCTGGGTCTAATCGAAGGCGACTGCAACCACCCGGACCTTGAGGTACAGCCTTGGGTCGAAGACGAACTGGTGGTTTTCTGCGCGCCACAACATCCGCTGGCCAAACTCGGCCGCGCCGATATCGAAAGCCTGTCGCAGGAGGCGTGGATCCTTCGCGAACAAGGTTCGGGCACACGCCTGACCTTCGACCAGGCCATGCGCCATCACCGCGCCAACCTAAACATCCGCCTGGAGCTGGAGCACACCGAAGCGATCAAGCGAGCCGTGGAGTCTGGCCTGGGCATCGGCTGCATCTCGCGCCTGGCACTGCGCGACGCCTTCCGCCGGGGTAGCCTGGTACCGGTGGAGACCCCGGAGCTGGACCTCATGCGTCAGTTCTACTTCATCTGGCACAAACAGAAATACCAGACCTCGGCCATGCGCGAGTTCCTCGAACTCTGTCGTAACTTCACCGCTGGTTTTACCCGCAGTGACGAGATTGTTTTGCCGCCGATTGCCTAAAGCAGGATCACGCCCCACACCATCGCCACCATGGTCAGTGCCACCAATTGCGCGGCGCTGCCCATGTCCTTGGCATTTTTCGACAATGGGTGACGCTCCAGGGAGATGCGATCGATAGCAGCCTCCACAGCCGAGTTGAACAGCTCGACAATCAGGCCGAGCAAGCACACGGCGATCATGATTGCCCGCTCCGCACGGCTGACCGGCAGCCAGAAGGCAATCGGTATTAGCAGTACGTTGAGCAGGACCAGTTGACGGAACGCGGCTTCACCCTTGAAGGCGGCGCGCAGGCCGTCCAGCGAATAGCCGGCGGCATTGAAGATGCGTTTGAGGCCGGTCTGGCCTTTGAATGGCGACATGTGCGTCACTTCACCGATGAAAGGCCAGCAGACTAGTGCAAAACGAGTAAAAAAAGCGTGAAGGCGCAGGCAGTTAGCTGCTCGCAACCGATTCAAGTTGTTGCAGCAGCAAGGCGGCCTGGGTCCGGGTGCGCACGCCAAGCTTGCGGAAGATCGCCGTCACGTGGGCCTTGATGGTCGCTTCCGACACATTCAGCTCATAGGCAATCTGCTTGTTCAGCAAGCCTTCGCAGACCATCGTCAGTACGCGGAACTGCTGCGGCGTGAGGCTGGCCAGGCCTTCGCTGGCGGCCTTGGCCTCGGCCGAGACATCAACCTTGTCGAACGCCTGAGGCGGCCACCAGACGTCGCCGTCGAGCACTTTCCTCACCGCATCCTGAATCACTTCCAGGCCGCTGGACTTGGGAATGAACCCACTGGCGCCAAATTCGCGGGACTTGACCACTACAGCAGCCTCTTCCTGGGCCGAGACCATCACCACCGGTATTTGCGGGTACTGGCCACGCAACAGGACCAGGCCAGAAAAGCCATAGGCGCCCGGCATGTTCAGGTCCAGCAGGACCAGGTCCCAATCGGCCTTTTCGCTCAGGCGGGTTTCCAGTTCGGCGATGCTCGCCACTTCAACCAGGCGCACATCCGCGCCCAGGCCGAGGGTAACGGCCTGGCGCAAAGCGCTACGAAACAGCGGGTGGTCATCGGCTATCAGGATTTCGTAAGTGGCCATCGATCTATGGATCCTGTTCTGTGCCAGGCGCATGCGGGGTAGTAATAGCGCCTGGCGGGGAATCGGCGCCAAGGATGCCGAGCACGGCCGGGGGTGGTCAAGCCAATCGCCCTGCCGCCTCGCCCACCCTGGCTGCCAGCCCGGTCATTATGAACCAAAGTGGAGCGCCTGCCCCTTGGACTATAGGAAGGTATGCAAACGCTGGTGAATCTCGTCCTGTTCATCCAGCGCCAGGCGACGCTTGCCGCTCAGGTAATGCAGGCTGAACACATCCAGGTAGGCATCCAGGGCCTGTGAGGCCTGATTGTCCCCGGCCAGGTCCAGGCACATGGCGGCGACTTCCGCCGTGCAGAAATGATCGTCCCGCTTTGAACGGCGCAGGCGATAGCGCGACATCTGCTCGGCTTGCAGGCTCAGCACGGGGAAGCGGTCCAGGTACGGGCTTTTGCGGAACATCTTGCGCGCTTCGGTCCAGGTGGCATCCAGCAGGATGAACAATGGGCGTTTGCCTGGCTCACGCACGACTTCGCTAACGACCCGCTCCTGGGCGACAAATTCGCCAGGGAAGACAATGTAGGGCTGCCACTGAGGATCTTCGAGCAAAGCCAGCAAGCGCTCATCCACCGAGGTTCGCAACCAGCCAAAGGCGCTGGTGTCTTCGACCAGGTCCGCAATCAGCCAGCCCGTATTGGTAGGCTTGAGCGGCTCGGTATCATGCATCAGCAGGCACACCGCAGAATCGGCCTGCACCCGGGGCTTCCAGGCGCACAGGCAATGGGTGGCGATCACTCGGCAGTCAGGGCAACGCTCGGCCCTTGAACCACGGGCGATAAAAGGCTTGTTGCTGCGTGCCAGCCGTTCGGCGCGCAGGCGCGCTACCGCATGGCTCATGCTGGCAGGCCTTTGGACAGGTTATGACTGGGCACTGCGAAAACTCTGCAGAAAACAAAGTGGCAGTCTACCAGAGCGGACATGGGTTTGCCGTGCAGCAAGCCTGTCTGATCCCTTACAATCTATGCTTTGGCGCCCTGAAATCGGCCATGCGGGTTTCACGGAACGTCAGCCGTCAGCGCATGTCAAAGCGCCAGTCATCGAACCAGGAGAGATTCATGCTGCGTCTTATCGTCCCGACCCTGAGCCTGTTGCTCGCCCTGCCACTGGCTGCCCAGGCGGCCTCCAAGCAGGAGTTCGAACTGAACAAGATGCTGCAGAAGGTCGCCAAGGAAAGCAGCGTCGGCACGCCCCGCGCCATTAACGAAGATATCCTCGACCAGGGTTATACCGTCGAAGGCAAGGCCTTGGTCAACCACCTGAGCGTGCGTTCCAGCCATGCCGAACGCATGCAGCAGAACCCGGACCAGGTGCGCAGCCAACTGGGTGACAGCGTATGCCGTAACAGCGGTTACCGTAACCTGATGTCCAAGGGGGCCGTGATGGTCTATCGCTTCACGGTGTACAAGACCAACCAGCCGGTCATGGACCAAGCCTTCGATGCTGCCAGCTGCACCGCCGGCAACAAGAAAAAGTAATCACGTCACCCGCTCATCCTCCGCGCGCCGCAGTGCTTCGTCGGCGCGCATCTCTGCCAACAGCGCCTGCAGGTAGGGCGACTGGCATTCCAACACCGCCAACCTGCGAATACACTCCGACTCCAGGCTCACATGATGAACCTGCGCTGCATTTTCCAGCTGCTGATATAGCTGCCGGTCTACTTCGATGGTCAAGCGATGCATACCGCCACCTCACGCCTCGACACGGTTCGCTTCTCCAGTTAATCAAACCCTCACCGCCATTGGCTGTGTGCCGACAAGTGGCTGCCGACTCGCAAGTCAGCACGAACGGGCGCAAGGGTCTAAATTGATAACGAAGACTCGAAAACCAACAAGATGGTCTTTTGCTTACCGCCCTACACCACTGCATCAATGGCCTTGAAGGCCTACTGCAATGCTCGGGATGCACACTCGAGCCAGAGCAGCCAGCGACACACGTAGTGTCGCGGCCGAGCCAGGCCATCGGTTCGGTCAGAGGTTTTGCTGCAGAAGGAGATGTTGAATGCCTTACCAATCGAACGAACACTTGTTCAATTACTTCAGGGACAGCGGCATCGACCTGAGCAAGGTTGACGAACAGCTGCAACTGGTCGCGCCGAACAGCCCGAACCTGCCGCTGTACCGCGACATGATGCTGACCATTCTGCGCATGGCCCATGACGACCGTGATCGCTGGAGCGCCAAGATCACACTGCAGGCCCTTCGCGAACTCGATCATTCCTTCCGCACGTTGCAACGCTACAAGGGGCGCCGCAAGGTCACCGTATTTGGGTCGGCGCGTACACCACTGGAACACCCGATGTATGCCTTGGCCCGCGAACTGGGCGCTACCTTGGCCCGCTCCGACCTGATGGTCATCACCGGCGCTGGCGGCGGCATCATGGCGGCCGCCCATGAAGGGGCTGGCAGTGATCACAGCCTGGGCTTCAACATCACCCTGCCTTTCGAACAGCATGCCAACGCAACAGTGGACGGCACCGATAAGCTGCTGCCTTTCCATTTCTTCTTCATTCGCAAACTGTTTTTCGTCAAGGAAGCCGATGGCCTGGTGCTCTGTCCTGGCGGGTTTGGCACGCTCGATGAGGCGCTGGAAGTGCTGACGCTGATCCAGACAGGCAAGAGCCCGCTAGTGCCTGTCGTTCTGCTGGATTCACCAGGTGGCACGTTCTGGCGCGATTGCCTGACCTTCATCAGCCGCCAGTTGGAAGAAAACCGCTATATCTTGCCCAGTGACCTGAAACTGGTGCGCCTGGTGCACAGCGCCGACGAAGCCGTAGAAGAAATCAACCAGTTCTACAGCAACTACCATTCCAGCCGCTGGCTGAAGAACCAGTTCGTAATCCGCATGCACCACCGGCTTAGCGAAGCTGCACTGCATGAGATTCAGGAGAGCTTCGCCGATTTGCGCCTGAGCGGTAAATATCACCAGCATGCAGACAGCGGCGTGGAGCACGAGGTAGGCAACTTCAGCCACCTGACCCGCCTTACGTTTGCCTTCAATGGTCGTGACCAAGGGCGGCTGCGTGAGCTGGTGGACTTCATCAACTTGCCGGAGAACTGGGCAAAGCCCCAACCGATGCATACAACGCAGCGGGCACGGGAGGCGTTGAAGGTCAGCTAGGCAGCCGTGATGGGGCCGTCAGATCAATAATCATCAAGGTCGCGCCCGCTGAGTAGTCGGCCGATCATGTCCATGGGAAATCCACGGTAAGCGAGGAATCGCGCCTGCTGGGCGCGGCTGCGGGTGTCCTGGGGGCGTTGCCCAGCAAATTTGCGCTGCCAGGCCTCCTGTAACCGCTGCACCCAGTCCACACCGCTGTCTCGCAGTGCCTGGTCGATGTCGCCACGGTTCAGGCCACGCTGGCCAAGCTCTTCGCGGATACGCGCGGGGCCGTAGCCGGCATTGGAACGGTACCTGATGAAACTCTCGAGATAGCGGGCTTCGCTGAGCAGCCCTTCTTCGGCGAGCCGGTCGAGCGCGGGCTCGATCAGCTCATCCGATGCACCGCGCTGACGTAACTTACGCGTCAGCTCGACGCGGCCATGCTCGCGGCGTGCGAGCAGGTCCATGGCTGTCCGTCGAACAGCAACAGGGGTGTCGAGAACGACGGACATACAGGTGGCCTATTGCTCTATCAATAACCGGCGTCGGCGTCAGCCATATCGTCGGCATCAGCCTGCGCGGCAGCGGCTTTGCCAGCAGCGGCAACGGCACCCGAGTTGAGCAGCTTCTCGCGGATCTGCTTCTCGATCTCGGTGCCAATGGCCGGGTTTTCTTGCAGGTACTTGGCAGCGTTAGCCTTGCCCTGGCCAATCTTGTTGCCCTGGTAGCTGTACCAGGCGCCGGACTTCTCGACCAAGCCTTGAGACACACCCAAGTCGATGATTTCGCCGTTGCGGTAGATACCCTTGCCGTAAAGAATCTGGAACTCAGCCTGACGGAAGGGCGGCGAGACCTTGTTCTTGACGATCTTGACGCGGGTTTCGCTACCGACCACCTCATCGCCTTCCTTGACCGCACCGGTACGGCGGATGTCCAGACGCACCGAGGCGTAGAACTTCAGCGCGTTACCACCCGTGGTGGTTTCTGGGCTACCGAACATCACGCCGATCTTCATACGGATCTGGTTGATGAAGATGACCAAGCAGTTGGCGTTCTTGATGTTACCGGTGATTTTACGCAGCGCCTGGGACATCAGACGGGCCTGCAGGCCGACGTGCATGTCACCCATCTCGCCTTCGATTTCAGCCTTCGGTACCAGGGCGGCCACGGAGTCGACGATGATCACGTCGACCGCGTTGGAACGCACCAGCATGTCGGTGATTTCCAGGGCTTGCTCGCCTGTGTCCGGCTGCGAAACCAGCAGGTCGTCGACGTTCACGCCCAGCTTGCCGGCGTATTCAGGATCGAGGGCGTGCTCGGCATCGACGAAGGCGCAGGTGGCGCCGTTTTTCTGGGCTTCAGCGATGACCGACAACGTCAGCGTGGTTTTACCCGACGACTCCGGGCCGTAGATCTCGACGATACGGCCTTTGGGCAGGCCGCCAATGCCGAGGGCGATGTCCAGCCCCAGGGAGCCCGTGGAAATGGCTGGAATAGCCTGGCGCTCATGGTCGCCCATGCGCATGACCGCGCCTTTGCCGAATTGGCGTTCGATCTGACCCAGGGCCGCAGCCAAGGCGCGCTTCTTGTTGTCGTCCATTGAAATCCTCACGTGTTCGACTTGGCCCTGACGGCCGGGAATACCTGTATAAGTAGCCAGTATTATTCCACAGGGAAGCGTTTGAGCAAACCCCTGTCGTCGATTTACTCCACGCCAAGCTGTAACAAGCCGTCTAACGCAGCGATCACCGTCTGTCGGCGCACCGTTTCGCGGTCGCCGTCGAAGTGGCGGCGCTCGCTGTACACCCGGCTGCCATCGGCCCATGCCAGCCAGACGGTCCCCACCGGCTTGGCCGGCGAACCGCCGTCTGGCCCGGCTACGCCACTGACCGCCACGGCAAACCGCGCGCCGCTGGCCGCCTGGGCGCCACGGACCATGGCTTCGACCACCTCCTGGCTGACCGCGCCCACTTCAGCGAACAAAGGCTCAGGTACATTCAACTGGCGGGTTTTCTGGGCGTTGGAGTAGGTGACATAACCGGCTTCGAACCATGCCGAGCTGCCGGGCACACGGGTGATAGCCTCGGCGATGCCGCCACCCGTGCAGGATTCGGCGGTGGTTACCTGGGCGCCCAGGCGACGCAGGTGTTCGCCAAGGCGGGTGGAGTGTGCGGTGATCGGGTCCATGGTCGGTTCCTTGGAAGACTGAGGGACAACCTAGCATGTCGAGCGGGTGAGCGGGACAGGCACAAGCCAGACGTGGCCATACCTTAGCGCTGCAACGCCTGTACATAATCCTGACACGCCCGCAACGCAATCAATCCCCGGTCCCCGTCATCGGTGATGGCGATAATTCGTCCAGCATGCGCTGGCTCAAGTCGGGCGCGTACGGTTGCATGATCCACGCCGCTGGCGCCGGGGGCGGCAGGCATTGCGGGACCGGCGGCGCCGCGCTCGACCAGGACCGACAGGCGCAGATCAGCAGTAGCGAGACGATCACGCAGGCGAGCCTGAGACTTTTGCACATCGGCAAGCTCCTGAAAATGGCGGGTTTCACTTTCCTGGATGCGCTGCTCCAGGCTTTGGCGACGCGCGCGCTCCGTGAGTAACAGGGAAGCCGCCACGTCGGCCTGGGTTTGGGCCTGCAGCGCCAGCTGCTGCCCATAGCGCCAGCCCTGAACCTGCCAGGCCAACGCAGCAGACAGCAGCATCAACACCACCCCCAGGCCAAGCTGAGTACGGCTCAACACAGTACTTCCCGCGCGCGCGCCCAAAGCGTCAGGCGGTCCTCCAACCCATTCAGGCCACCATTGATATGCCGGGTAATACGGTTGAACTCGCCACGATCAGCCAACGCGTTCAAACCACGTGAATGCCAGAACCATGCTGCCGATTCGCAGGCCCAACGAGGCTGCTCGAGCAACTGCGGTTGCGCCAGCAGACGCTCGTCACCGAACAGGGCACGGCTGCAGGCCTGATAGTTGTTGCGCCCGGTGACCTGAATCAGGCCACGGCCGCAATACAACTGGCCGTCACCGTCAGCCTCGGGCGTGTTGCCCAGGCGCTGGGCCAGGCGACCGGTGTCATAACGCGCCAGATAACGATCATTACCCAGCTCCTTCACATAGCGAAACTGGCCGGATTCATGGCCAACCTGGGCAATGAACGCGGCGACACGCCTGGGGTTGTCGATCTCCCAGCGCGGCAGCGTGACGTTCAAGGCCGAAAGAAAAACGCCCGCGACAGGGCGGGCGTTGGGCAGAATCTGTAGCAGTTGCATTTCTGTGAGCATGTCGAGTCTCCTTACTTGCACGGTGTACCGCAGGCCTCAAGCCATCGTCCCGGCCGAGCGCCGTGGCACCTTGCCCTTGGCATTTGCTTTCCCTGCCTTGCCGCCATTGCCCTGCACCGTGGTGCGCCAACCATCGCTGGTGAACACCTGCTCGACCGAATCGAGCTGATACTGGCCATCGAGCCCGTCACCAAAGCCGATCAGGTCGATGCTGCGCTCGGCGAACAGGTCGGTGCGCCCTGGCAGGTCAAGACGCAGCTGGGCGGTATTGCGATTGAAGCTGGCCAGGCGCGCCTTGGCCGCCTGTTCGGCGCAAGTGCGATTGGGATACAGGTGGCGGTCGGTGTGGATTGGACGATGCCCTTGCCTGCCATCGTCGTTGACCAGTTCAACCTCTTTCAGCTCGCCGCTGGCACTGTCCTGGTGGCGGGTGCGCACAGCCTTGCGAGCGGCCTTGTCATCCAATCGGCAGTGCCATTGGCTGACTTCGCTGCGGGCGATGCTGACGATATCCAGGTGTTGGCCACTGGCGCTCTGCCCTGCTTGACGCGGCAGCACCAGCAGTTGGCCGTTGGCAAGCTTTGCGGTGCAGTCGTACTGGCGAGCCAAACGGGTAATGAAGTTGAAATCCGATTCATTGTATTGGTCGGCGCGCGGCACCTGTGTGGCTACCGGGCATACCGTTTGCCAGCCATTGCGCGCACCGATCTGGGCGATGATGCGTTGCAAAGGTGCCGCCTCCCAGCTGTCACTGCGGATGGTTTTTCCGCTGCCACACAGGTCACTGGCCTTGCCGCGTACCACCAGGGTATCGGGTGGGCCGAACACCTCGACTTCGTCCACGGTGTAGCGCCCCAGCCGAGCCAGAGGCTCGCCGGCATAACCCAGATGCACTTCGATCAGCGCGCCACGGGCCGGCAACGCCACGGCACCGTCACGGGCATCTATGCGCAACTCGAAGTCGTCCGAATCCATCCCCGGCTTGTCGGTGGTGCGCAGCAACAACAGGCGGTCGTTGATCAGGGCGGTGATGTCCTTACCATCTGCCTGGATGCGAAATTGCGGTTGCATGGCATTCACTCCCAGAGTTGTATGGAGGTGGCTGCCGCTGCCGACAACGCCGGCAAGCGCACCACCACCCCGCTGCGAAAAGGCTGCACCTCGTCGGCCAACCCCTGATTGGCTTGCAGCACCGCCTCCACAGTGCCGTCCAGGTGCCCGTAATAGTGATGACAGAGGGTATCGAGCACGTCGCCCTCAGACGTTTTGCAAGTCTTGGCCATAGCTGACGAACTCCAATGAGAATCCCTGTTTGCGTGGAATACCGCCGGCCAGCAAAGCCCCCTGCTCCTCCTCGATGCCGATGAGGCACCAGGTGCCCAGCACTTCGCCATAGCCTGTGGTCAGCGACAGGGGCAACAACTGGCGGCCGATGCCACGCAGCGCTTGCAACTGGCCCAGCCCGCCTTTGAATCCGGGGAAGATCGCACCGCGGATGCTGATGGTTTCTTCACCCAGGCTGATTGCCTGCTGTGCGTTGTCACGGCTAAGGCGCTCCTGGCCAGCCCAGCGAAAACGCGTTTGCCGGCGCAGCTGGTCGAAAGCGGCGGTGTCTAGATTGAAGTAATAAGGTGGCGCGTTCGCCTTGAGTGGCTGCAGCACCAGCAGGTGTGGGAAGGGTTTGATCGCCTCGGCCGTCGGCGTCGCCTCAGGCGCAAAGCCCAAGGTCGACAGCACGCCGCTGGCCACTGCGCGTGCATCACCCAGCACACGGCGGATGGCCGCCCCCGCCTTGCCCAGATGTTCAGCGAAAGCATCGACCTGATCACGCACCTTGCGCACCACGTCAAGTGCCTGGTCATACTTGGCTACAACGTTGTCCACGCGCCGCTTGGCCGACTCAATGGCACGCATCGTGCGTTGCAGGCGCTTGCCAATGGCCGGGCCAATCCATGGCAAGGCTTCAAGCTCGGCAGCCGCTTCCTTTGCATGGCCGACTGCCTGGCTCATGGGCTCGAGCATGGCGTCGGCACGCCGACGCCCTTCCTCGCCCGCCCTGACCAGTGCATGCAGCCCACCTTGCAACTGCTCCAGGTAGGTCATGGATCCTCCTTATGGGTGTGGTTGGTCCGCCATCTGCACCGAACGTGCCTGACGCATCAGGTCGTCCAGTACGCGTCGGGCGATGGTTTCCAGTTGTTGCAGGGTGGTCGGGTCGTCGAAGCTGTTGTTGACGGTGACCGGCATGTTGGCGTTGAAGGTGAACTGCTGGTTGATGACCTGTGGCACCGGAGCGCAGGGAAGCTGCGCCGTCGGCGAAGCGACAAGCACCGGGAGGGTTGCACTGTCCAGCGCCGGGGCCGGCTCGTCAGGCATCTTGGGAGCCCCGGGCATACTGGAGCCCTCGACACGAGGGCCTGCCTGGGCCTTGCCCATGGCTGAAGCCACGACACTGCCCAACCAGCCACCCGTGCTTTCTCCACCCATGCCGCCCAGCACGCCGCCAATCAGCCCACCCACTGCCGTGCCAATTACCGGTACCACCGACCCTATTACAGCGCCTGCGGCAGCGCCCGCCAGGGTGCCGCCCAGGCCACCGACAGCACTGCCATAACCTTCAAGCTTGCGTGCCGAACTGGCGTCGCTGTTGTAGGTTTCGACAAGCTCAAGCGTGGTACTTAGAAGAGCAACCCCGGGCAAACGCTTCATAAGCCCTTTGGCTGACGGTAGCCGAGCGGTTGCGTTAACCGGTACAGCACGCGCAGGCGAAGCGGCAGCGTCCTGGGTATGTACGGCCTGCTTCAGTGGCTGCGTTGCCACTGACGAGCCAGGGTTTTCAGGCTGCGTCGCGCTGTTGTTCGGCGCAGCCCTGTCGCCTTGCGTACCCCAGCCGAACAGCGTGCCTCCTGGCCCATCACCCACCGGCTCACGCTGGGGGGCGCCGCGCGTTCTGGCCGGTTTGCTTCTGCCCAACCTGAACAGAACGGTATCCTGTCCCCTATCGCCCACCGCAGCACCGACACCCCGCGCCTTGTCTTCATCAACGCCGCCGGCGATCGCCACGCTGCCGATGGTATCGAGCCTGCCGATATGCCCCTGCGCCTCCCCATGACGGGCCATCCCGGGGATTGAGGGCCAAGTGTTCGCTGGCGGCTGCTCTGCCTGTTTGTAAGCGCGCTGCCCTGCGGCCATCGCTATCAACGCGGTGGACGAACCGAAGACACCGATGGAACTGGATGCCGTCTGCTCTTCCAGCGCTATGCTTAGCGATCGCGCATCCATCTCAGATAACGCTTCGTTGCTATCCGGTTCGGCCTTGTCATCAACAGCGGCGTTGCCAAAATAACCTTCGCGCCTGCGCCCCTGCTTGCTGGCCTGCTTGCGTGTGCTCAGTGTTGGTGAAGCCGCGCCCAGCAGTGGGTCACCTGTTTTCGCGGCCTCGTCTGCAATCGGCGCCTCGCCACTATCCCCGGCAGCCTCGTTACGCGGGTGCCTCTGCTCAACCAGCGGGCGCGTTTGCCAACGTTGAGGATTGATCGGCGGGTCGCCCCCTTTCTGTAAGCAATCACAGACCACAGTGAGCCCTGCCGCGCCGAAACCAGCGACCACCATCGGCTCCATTCCAGCAGGTCCCCAAGGGATCGTTTGCTCCGGTTTGGCTGAGCCTGCCGCACTGGCTGCAGGTGCGCTGCTATCAGGGTCCGGGTTGGGTTTGCCCTGCCCCATAATCCATCTGAACAGTCTCCCCCCGGCCAGATCACCAACAGCTTCGCCAAGATAGCCGCCAAACTTGGCCCCTTGTTCTTTGGTCAGCTTCCCCCTGCTCAAGACGGATAGGACAGTACCCAGCAAACGCCCGCCCTGCTCGCCCAGGGCGGCACCCACGCCGCGCGCTTTCGTTTCACCGTCATCGTCGGTAATCAGCGCTTTGCCGATCTTTCCGGCAGCATCGATACGATGCTCCTGCCACTCCTGGGTGGTAGCCCTCTCCAGCCGTCGCTGGGTACGCGCCGGCTGCCGCTGCATGGCCTTTTTCCCACCGACAGAGATGGCAAGCGCTGTCAAACCGAGACCACCGGCCGCCAGCACGGCGCGTTGCCACGGCGCTGCGACGGCGGGGGCGTTAGCGGGTGGCCCGGCAGGGGGCGGCGCCGGGTCAGTTCCAGCGTCGACCTGCCTGTGTTGCTGCCAGACCGGGGCCTGGGGCTCAAGCGGTTTCAGCCGCGATAGGCCGGCGATAACCTGGTCCAGCAGCAGATAGTGCTGGCGCAGGCGTTCCACCGCATCGATTTCGTCATTGAGCCGAGTAGTCTGCTCCCCATGCTGCTGCGCCTGGTCCAACGCCAGCTGCCGTTCAATCTGGCGCACCGCGCCGAGCGCAAGCCCCAGGCGGATCACTTCGCCGATGAGCCTGTCAAAGCGGATAACATCGGCCTGCGTGCGCAGCTGCGCGATATCGCGGCGCAGCAGGTCGATGGCGCTCCCCAACGGTTGGATGACAGTGACGCCGAGCTCGAGGATGAACAGCTGTGTGTTCGCCATACGTTCCTCCTTGTCACGGTGCGAGCCACCAGACCATGTCGCTGTACGACATGGTCATGATTTCGCTCGCGGAAAAGTTCAGCTCCTTGGCCAGCCGCCGGGCGGCGGCCTTCTGCCGGGCCGGGTCAAAGTTCGTCGTCCTGCACCAGGCGAAAGTATCCCGTCTGCAGGCGGCTGTAGTCCTTCACAGCGAGGCCTTCGAGATCTTTTATGCCGACCTCGGCCAACGACGCGAACAGGTTCAGTTCGCGCTGCTCATCATCTGCGGCACCGCCGGCATGGGCATTGCGGATATCGCGTACAGTCGGCGCGCGCAACGCCAGGCTGTCGACCTGCACACCGTTGGCCTCGCTGGCGCGGGACAAACGGACGGTGACGCGGTCGGCGCTCAGGGTCAGCCACTGTGGAAGCTTTTTCGCTTGAGACATGCTCGTTCTCCTTACAGGCCAAGTGCGGCGCGCTGGGCGGCCAGTTGGTCGACCCCATCAACCACGCGCTTCATGCCCAGCGCATCGATCTCGTAGACCAGGCGCCCATCGACTTCGAGCTTGTAGTAAGTGAGGCCGACGCTGTGTTTGATCTCGGCCTTGTCGCCGGATTTCCAGTCACCCATGTCGATTTCCTTCAGCGAGCCACGCAGGGTGACCACCACAGGGTTGATCCTGCCCTTGAGGCCCTTGAAGGCACCGCGGAAGGTGCCGTTGAAGCCGCTGCCATCGGCCAGGCCGAAGAACTTCAGTGCCTCACGACGCACACCGGTAGTGGTGAAGGCGGCTTCCTGTTTTTCCATGCCCAGGTCCATCTCCACCGGCATGTCCATGCCGCCCGGGCGGTGCTCCTCCATCTTCAAGGTGAGCTTGGGCAGGGTCAGGCTGGGTACATCGCCCTGGAAGCTGACGCCGTCGACGAACAGGTTCAGGTTGGCCAGGGTTTCGGGAATCATTGCCATGTTAATGCGCTCCTTAAGCGGCGGAATCGAGGACTTCGGTCAGCCACTGATTGGTGACTTCAACGCGGAAATTGGGGTTTTCGGCAGGCGGCACATCAGTGAAGCGGATGTTCCAGTACACCTTGCCTTGCTCCAGCTGGCTGGCGGTGTTCAGTTCCGGGTCGGCATAGACCTCGAAATTGATGATCGCGCCCTGGTTCTTGAGGTCACGCATGAAGGCCTGCAGGCCCTCGGTGACATCCTTGACGTAGGTCGCGGTGATCGAACGATCGACCGCCCATTTGTGCCCGTAGAGGATTGCGTCCATGACGATGTCCAGGGTCCGCACGCGGGTGACGAAGGCCCATTTCGGGTCGCTGGACAACGTGCGGTTGCCCCACAGGCGGAAACCATCGTCGCGGATGATGGTCGCGATGTTGGCGTTGTTCAGCAGGTTGGCGCGGCAGCCGTCGTCGCCATCGAGGAACTCGACTGGGCGAGTCGTACCGGTAATGCCGACGAACGACTTGTTCGACGGCGAGGCCCAGAAACCGTACTCGCTGTCGGTCCAGGCAAACAGGCCGGCGACCCAGGCCGAGCCGGGCGCGTCGACGGTGGCTTGCTCACCGTTGTCCCAGTACTGCACACCTGGGTCGACCAGGAAGGCGCGTTTGGCGCCGAAGCCGGCGGCGTAGGCAATGGCCGCCTCGTCGGTGGTGTTGGGGCCATCGAGGATGGCGATACCGCGCAGCTTGTCCGCCAAGGCTACCAGTGCAGTGCCAACAGCCTCGGTCGCGCTGTGCTTGGGAGCGACCAGCAGACGGGGTTGGGCGTTGAAACGGCTTTTGCCATCGAGCAACGCCTGCAGCCCGGTACGCTTGCCGTCAGCCAGCACGCCACCGATGATGGCCGAGGTTTGCTCGGCCGCGTCGGTCAGCTTGGCCACACCGCAGGCGACGATTACCGCCTTGGTCCGGGTGAAGACGGCCTGACACGCCTTGGTGATGGCCGAGTCGGCACCGAAGGCGGCCACCGCCTCGCGCTCGCTGGTGATCAGCACCAGGTCATTGGCTTTGGCGGTTGCGCCAGCGCCGGGGGTGAAAGTGTCGACCAAGCCGATGATCGAGGACGATGGCAGGGCAATGCTACGCGCGCCAGTGTCTACGCTCGTTACGGTAACGCCGTGGAAAAAACCACTCATAAATTCATTCTCCAGAAATGAGACGGCCCCGCATGCGGGGCCTTGTGGTACAGCAGAAAAGAAAACGCCCCGTCGGTGCGGGGCGTCTATGCGGTTTGCGAGGCCAGCCAGGCGGCCAAGGCTTCATCGTTGGGGCTGCTCGGCCAGTCGTCATCGGCAGGCGCGCTGGTGGTGATATCCAGGCGGCTCAGCTCCACGCGGTAGACCTTCCAGGCCTTGAGGGCGGCCGTTTCCGCGTCGGTAGCCATTTCCAGCTCGACCGCATCCTGCAGCGTGCTTATGCGCGCAGTGGCATACTGGGTGGCCATGGCTTGCTTGCGGTACGCCGCTTGGCGCGCCACCTCAGCCAGGGCGGCCTCATCTGGCACCCATTCGTCATCCTCCCAGGTGTCGAACTCCGTCGACGGCGCTTGCAGGGTATAGCCCTCGGGCAGATCGCCCAGTGCCTGCCACTGGCGGGGCTCGCCGGTTTCGATGCTGTAGATCGTGGCGCCACGATGGTCGGGTACCCGCTCCCAGCCGGTACCGGCGCGGTTGATCAGGGCAGCGAAGCCGACTTCCACTTCGGGCGGCTCGATCCGGTAGCTGTACGCTGGGAACAACCATACACCGGGTTCAAGCGGGCTAGGGTCTGCCTGAGAGACGCCCTGAAACTCGCCAGTACCCCGATGTACATTGCATAACTTCGGCGGCTCTACGCCCTGCTGCTGCCACCAAGGCAGTGCTAGTGCTGGCTCCAGCGGTGCAGAGGGTTCGATCAGCTCAAGAACACTTGTCATGGTTACCTCAATATTTGATGCAGGCCAGGTAGGCCCGGTTGCCGGGTCGAGCGTCTAATCCGCCGTTATTGCTGACAGAAGCGGTGTGGGTATGGTTAGGCGCCGTAGTGGTGTCATGCGACTGGATGCCATCACCGACATAATCACCCAGTACCGCGTTGCCGCCCGTTTCGACCATGCCAGCCGAGATGCGCTCTCGCGGAAAAGTCGTGGTGTGGTAGTGAGAACCGGCAGCACCAATCGTCACGTTGTGATTGTGCAGAAGATTCTGGCTGACCTGCGTCGAGAAGAGTGCACGTCCGGTGTCGTACACGTTGGCACCATCCGTCCACGCCCGGTCAAACAGCTCGCGGTCATCGGGCAGATTGAAGGTGGTCGAGCCGTCGCCGGCACCAAATTGGGTGCCGATAGCTGCGAACAACACGGCGTAGGTCGTGCGCGAGACTGCAGCACCGTTCCGCTTCAACCACCCAGGTGGGGGGGCGCTTAAAGCGAAGTGTGCGATCTGGCCAGGCGGCGCTGCGGCCGCCACGGCGGCATTCATCGCGTCGACGGTGGGCGTTTCGGCCAACTTGCCCCGAGTGGATACAAACCAGCTGGTACTGGTATTGCTCACCAACTCGACGTACTCACCGCTCTGCAGCACCAACGTGCCCAACGTGACGCCAGCCACAATATTGCCGCTGGCGGCTGTGATTGAAAGCGTGCCACCACTGGGGTTGCGGAACGCGTAAGCCGTGCCCCCTGGTGCGTCTGCCGCTGCTGGTAATGTCACGGTCAGGTTATTGGCGTTAGCTTGATACAACCGTCCCGACTGGGCCGCGCTCAGGGTCATATTGGAACTGAAACCCAATACAGGCCCCGAGAAATTGCGCTTGGACAATTCGACAAACTCGGTCGTGGCCAAAGACTTCGATGCGTCGTTGACCTTCTGCGTCGGCGCCGTTGGCGAACCGGTAAAACTTGGGCTGTTGATCGAGGCCAACCCATCGACAGCCCGCTGTACAAACGCCGTAGTTGAGATTTCTTGCCACGGGAACCAACTGGAATCATGCCGCACTCGGAAAAACATGCGCCCTCGGTTTCCAGCTGCCGGGAAAACCTGTGTTGCAATCTGCGTTACCCGAGCAGCGCCGGGCGAGCCAGTGGTGATGAGGTTAAACGCCACTGCCGTCGTGTCCGGCACGCCCATCAGTGGCCAGTTTAACGCGGCCGAGCTTGCCTCGGTCCCTTCGGCTCTCACGAATGAATTTAACGGCACCTCATTGAAATTCAACCCATTGCCATTCAGCGCCTGTTTGCCAATACCAAATGCAGCCAGGCCATCCGAAACGACCTGGCTAATCTCACTCAACGTGCCGCGCTTGTTGATGAAGTAGTTCGAGGTGGAAGCCTGCAGCTCAATCCACTCGCCTGGCTGGATCGGTGCGGTGGATACCGTGTTGTTTCTTTCGAAGATTTTCCCGCTGGTCGTTGCAACGGTGACCACGCCAGAACTCACGTTGCGAATGACGAACGTACCACCTGAACCTGCCTCGCTTGAGGAAGGTAGCGTGATGGTAACGGCCGCCGTGGCGTTGAACGCATATCCTGTCTGCGAGGCGGTCAATGTGATATCCGCGCCTATCCCAACAACGTTTCCGCTGTAACTGCGCTTGAAGGCATTCACCGCCCGCAGCAGAGCGGCCATGGTAGCCAGTTGGTCGGTGTTGGTCCCCACGGCAGCAGTCGGGGCCATCGGCGTCCCTGTGAATGCCGGCGAGTCAAGACGCGCCACTTGCTGCCAATCAGACCATACACCTGACGCCTGAGTACGCCAGAAAAGCTTCGAGTTGATAACAGTGACACTGCAACTTCCGGCCAGCTGGAAGGCCCCACCGGTATTGTATTGGACATTCAGCAGCACAGCAGGCGCATTGGGAAATGGCGTGTTCTTAGCGCTGCCTTCTGCTCGATACAGGCCCGATTCCGTTACGCCATCGAAATCGAGAATCTTGGGGCCGGTGGTCGCTCCTAGACCAAAGGTTTGGAGCGCCGCCATGACTGCCGCCATGTTCGCAATCTGCGCGGAAGTAGAGCCAACGGGTGCAGTCGGTACAGTCGGGTTGCCGGTGAAGCTTGGCGAGTCAATCTCGGCAACTTCTTTGAGCTTGCCGCGCCCAACGACAAACCAGACCGTGCCGGATGACGCCAACTCGACCCATTCCAACGGTTTCAGGGCCATCGATCCGACCGTACTGCCGGCGTCGACAATCGAGCCCGACGCGGCCACCACGATGGTCTGCGTCGCAGTGGTCGACGGGTTTCGTAGCATTACCGAAGCGCCATTGCCCACGTCTGCCAGCGCCGGCAGAGCCAAAGTCACAGGGCCACTATTGAACTGCACAGCATTGCCCATCTGCGCAGCGGTCAGCGTCAGATTGCCACTGACGCCGATAACCGCAGCCTTGAACTGGCGCGCAGACGCCGCTACTGCGGTGGCCAGGGCGGCCATGTTGGCTGCCTGCAGGCCCTTGCTGCTTGCCGCCGGCGTGGGTACCTCTGGCGCGCCGGTGAACTTCGGAGAAGCCAGCGGCGCCTTTTTCGCCAGTTCGTTGACCATGGTGGTGGCGAAGCTTGGATCGTTGCCAATGGCATCGGCCAGCTCTTTCAGTGTGTCCAGGGCACCCGGCGCCGAATCGACCAGCCCGTTCACCGCCAGGGTTACAGCGTCGCCGATGGCCTTGGAGATTTCCGTGCGGTTGTAGGTTTCCGACTTGGTATAAACGTCTGTCAACCCGTAGCCCGCGACCGTGGTCGGGTTGGTGGCCGCGACCACACGGCCGTACTTGTCCACCTGCACGCTGCGATAGGTACCGGCCAGTACACCACTGCGGCCAAAGGCCATTTCAAACGACAGCGCCGTTACGCCCAGGCTGATAGGCGCGTCGGTCACCAGCTGCCAGGCGCTATCACTATTGACCGTGCCCCTCTCCACCAGGACGAGCAAGCCAGGCGTCACCTTGGCATTGCTGTCCGCGTCGACGGAGCGCGTCCAGGCACCGCCGGCCACCACGGTATAAATACCGTTATCCTTGGCAGCGGCCTGGTTCTTCACCAACACCCGCGCACCGGCAGTCAGCGCTACGCCATCAATGGTCTGCAGGCCGCTCAAATTGATGCCAGCCGTGGTGGCCACCAACACCGAATGCTTGAAGTCCTGCCGCGCCAGTTCTTCGGTCACCCATTCACGAGTGGCCAGTACCACACTGGGGTCGATCTTGAGCTGCACGTTAGCGGCGCTGCTGACCACCAGGCTCATGCGTACGATCTGGGTACGGCCAGAGCCTTGTGACAGTAACGGCTTGTAGGTCGGCGCACAGTTGGCCACTGCCACCAAGTCGCCATCGGCGTCGTACAGGCCGATTTCGCGAATCCACTTACCGCCGACGTCGGCCGGGATCACCTGCTCAGCCACGATGATGGAGGGGTCTTTGTCATCGACCTTCAACTGGTTGAGTGGTGCCCGGCGCCACTCGTTGATAAGGCGGGTTTGTGTTGCGCTCGGCGTCGGATCGGTGCCGTTGGCATCGCCCACCGCCAGCTGCGTGATTTTCCAAGCGATGCCCAGGGCATCTGCGTTGGCCTGCTTTGCGGCGCCCACGTTCGTGAGAATCGCGTAAAACTGCGAATTCTGGTCAACCATGTGAAATTTCCAGTGTGTCGATTGTGGTTTCGCGGCCACCACGGCGCATCACGCCGGTGACCTCAATGTCGCGCTGCCTAGGCGGGTACACGTCCAGAGTGTCGCCCTCGCTCAGGCTCGCACCGAGGTAGTACCGGCCAGTGGCTTCCAGGCTGATTTCCAGGCCGACCATGTGCCGGCTGACTGGCCGGGCGTCATCGAGCAGCGCCGACAGCTCGCGGTAGGTTTCTTCGCTGATGCCCGAATTGGAGACACCGACCTTGAGCGCGAAAGTGCCAGGCACGCCCTGCGGCTGCAGGTTGAACCACTCCACCACCTCAATGAGGTAACCGAACGGCTCGACCACTCGGCGTAGCGCGCCAACGGTGCCCTTGTGCTTGTGGATGTAGAACGCCGAGCGGATCACCGAACGCTTTGTCGCCTCGGTCCACTCATCGTCCCAGCGATCCACCGACCAAGCCCAGGCCAGCTGATACAGCAGATGCGCCGGGCAGGTGTCGGGGTTGTACAGGGTTCGCAGCGTGACGGCGGTTGCCTCAGCGTCGGCGCCCTCCACGGCCCGCTCCAGCGGCGTGGCGTTTATCGGCAGTAGGCTGGCCATGTCAGGCCCCCCGCACGACGGTGAAACCCTCACACCAGGCCGCCTGTGCCTTGCTCGGCTTAATGTCGACCCAGCCAGGTATCTCCACGCGCGTGACCCCATCGATATGCAACTGGGCATCAATGGCCGACCGGGCCACCTCCACGCCCAGTCGCCGGCGGGGGTTCTTCCAGGCCTCCAGGCGCGCCCGGCACTCAGCCAGGATGGCCTCGTTCTCCGGACCATTGCCCGCCATGAAGACCTTGGCGTCGACCCGATAGGGCAGAATCTGCGCACTTTGCACCGTCAGGCGATCGGCAACGGGCCGCACGTCGTCGTCATCCAAATAAGCCGAAACAGTGCCCAGCAGCTCGGCCGAGGCCGTGCCGTTGCCCTCCTGCGAAAGCACCGTCACCACCACCACGGCCGGTGACGGGCTTTCGGCGGTGGCGTCAGCCACCTGCCCCGAGGCATTGCGGGCATGCAGGATGTAACTGTTACGCGGGCCGGCCGTGGTGAGGCCTTCGTAGACCAACTGCACCCTCTCGCGCAGGGCGTCGTCGGATTCGAGCAGTGCGGCGATCGGCGGTACACGGGTGAGGTCCTGGGCCTGGATCACCAAGCGCCGCAGGCTGACATTGGCCGCCAGGTGTTCAAGATCGGTGCCTCTTGCGTAGGCGAGCAGCAGTGATTTGGCCGCATCGTTGATCCGTGCCCGATTGAGCAACTTGCGGTAGGCACCGACCTCCAGCAGTTTGATGACCGGGTCGCTTTCCAGGGTGGCGGACCAGCCCTCACCCATATGTTCGCGAAAGGTGTCCAGGTCAGCCTGGTAAAGGCTTTCATAATCAAGGGACTCAAGCAGCTGGGGGGCGGGCAGTTTCGACAGGTCGACCTGGCTCATACGCTCACCTCCACCAGCGCGTCATCGCCCAGGTAACGGCCCTGCAACGCCAGACGAACCTGGCCGTCGAGCACTGCCACGACCTTGACCCGCTCCAACTTCAACCGTGGCTCCCAGCGGCCCAGCGCCCGGGCCACCTCCGCCTGCACGGCGCTCTTCCAACCTTCATTGACCGGCAGGTCGACAAAGCGGCGCAACTGGCTGCCGTATTCCGGGCGCATGCGTCGGCTACCCAATGGAGTGGCAAGGATATCTTCGATGGACTGGCGCAAGTGGGCGACCCCGGCCAGTGGCTGGCCGGTGCGGCGGTCCATGCCGATCATGGCGCACCTCCTGCTCTGGCGGTGCCCGGTGGGTGGGTATGCATGGCATCCTCCTGAAATGAAAAAGCCCGCAGTGGCGGGCCTGGTTCAATGCTTGTGGTTGGCGGTATTGCCGGCGGTGTCGATGATTCGGCCGCCGCCATTGATGTCGCCGCGTACCGTCAGCGGGCCATCGATGACGACGTTGCCCGTGAGATTGATAGCGCCCGCCTGCAGGCTGATCGCGCCATCGTTGACCTGCACAGCGCTGGCCCCGACCTTGATGCTGACATTTCCACTGGGCAGCTGGATGTCGTAACGCCGTGCCTGCCAGTCGTAGGTCAGCGAGCCCCCGTCGTCGAACTGCCAGACTTCGGCATGCTCGCGCAGGTCCGGTGGATTGCCGGCATTGCCATAGAGGCCGGGTATGAACGTACCTTGGGCCGGCTCGCCACTCGGGCTGAGCAAGACACCCTGCTCTCCCAGGCTGGGTGCCCGCCAGTGGCGGGCCTTGCCAGCGGCCAGCGCATGCCAGCGCAGCCAGGCGCTGGTCCAGCCACTGCCGTCGGAAACCCGCACCCGGGCGGCGGCAAGGTCTACAGCCACCACCCGGCAGGGGATGAGCAGACAGGCCAGCATGCGGTCATGCATTGCACTGACGTAACTCATGACAGCTCTTCCGGGGTAATGTAGTGGCCTTCGTTACCCAGCCCCACATCAGGTGCAAACCCCAGCATCAGGCTGCCTGGTGGCTGGTCCGGCCAGTCCCAGCGCGGCTCACCGAGCAGCACCGGTTGGTCCCAGCGCACCGTCCAGGCACTGCCTTCGAACTGCGCCTGTACATTGCGGCTGGCTTCGACAAACTCCAGCGCCCAATGCTGCTGGCGCAGCAGGTCCATCAGTTGCGCGGCCAGCAGGCTACCCTGCAGGCGAGCCTCGGGGTTGGCGCTGTCGGCGATGATGTCTGCCTCGAACGTAGCGATCAGCACCGAGCGGCCGTCACGCGGTGCAGTATCGGCCGTCATGCGCACGATGCCATGGCGCAATGTCGGCCGTTCAGGAGCACTTGCGACAGTTGCATATGCATCAACTGACGCCAGCTCCGGCATAGCCTCACGAATGATTGCGGTCACTGCCGCATGTAAAGTGGCCAGTTCGCTCATGCCTGTTCTCCTTATCGCTCGTCGATAGACGCGTTGTCGCGCAACCCCAACCGCCGGATGGCCCAGCGTTCGTAAAGGCGCATGGCGACATCCGCCCCGCCCACCGCGGTAAGGCAGCCAAACGCACTGGCCGCCCAGATCGACAGCCCACCGGCATACAGCAGCATCACGGTGGAAACGCCGCAGACCATGCAGGCCCCGGAGCGCAGCGCCAGCCGTCGCAGCAGCGACCAGCCCGTGGCACCGGCCTTGTCGGCTCGCCACATTTCGCCGCTGAGGCCGCCCAGCAATGCCAGGACGATTACCAGCCAGAGCGGCATTTCCAGCAACGCTTGTTGCTCGTTCGTCACTGTCCTGTCTCCTGTGTAATGCCTGCCGGCGCTAGCCAGCAGGTCGGTTGTGGGTTAACTCGGTATTCCAAAAAGCCCGGTTCCCAGGCTTTTCAGTAATACGTTGTCGAACCGCCGGCCACGACTGGTGACGCCGTGCGGTTGCGCTGCAAATTAGTGACTCCGACCGCGGCCACCTGCCCGCCGGATAACTGATCGTGGTGCTTTACGCTGCACACCCGGGCCAGTTGCCAACCCTCTGAACAGTTGAGGCCTGTTCATCGCTGCCTGTGTCACAACCGGTTTACGTCCGGCTTGAGACACAGGCTATGCATTCATGCATATGCAGTCAATGCATTTCTTCACATTTCTATGCGAAGGATTTTGCTGAAATGCATGAAAGCCTTGCCCGCTCTGGGTTGTAGGAGTTTTCTCTAGGCGAAAAAAAACCCGCCGAAGCGGGTTTCTTGAGAAGAAGGAGTGGTCAGCGAGCGTACATGCCCCACCAGAACACATGCCCCAGCAGGCTGATCTGCTCTTCTTGCATCTGCTGGAAGCTGTAGTCCTCATCAGGGTGCTCGTCACGGTTGAAGCTGCGCAAGCGTATGCCGATGGGCAGGCGGTAAACCTGTTTCACCCGCAACTGGCCATTGTGGTTAATGGCATACAGGTCGCCGTCGATGATGTCACCGATCGAGCATTTGCCAGTATTGACACCCACCGTGGCGCCATCGCGCAGTACCGGCAGCATGCTATTGCCGCGTACGGTCACGCATTTGGCCTGGTCGAACTGCACACCGTTATGGCGCAGGCTGCGCTTGCCAAAACGCAAGCGCGCCCGCTCGCTTTCCTCGATGACGAATCTTCCTGATCCTGCTGCCAATTCGACCTCGCGAAGAAAGGGTACGGACACCTCGTCGTCCTCGACGGGCGTTTCATCGTCCCACAGGCTGATGTCGCTGAGGTCCGCATGGCCATGGGCGGGTTGCGCCGCTTCACGTGATTCGCCAAGTGCTGCACGGCCGCGTAACTGCTCGGTGCTTACCCCAAAGTAGTCGGCGATCTTCGACACGTGTTTGTCCGAAGGATCGACGATCTTCCCGCTGAGGATGCGCGACAGGGTGGACTGAGGTACGCCCGTGCGCCGGTGCAGCTCTGTCGGGGACAGGCCGTGGCGGTCGAGCAGTTCTCTGAGTACTGAAGCTACATTGCGTTTTTGCATAACGTGCATAATGCAATTGGCCGACAGGAAATGCAATACAGCCGTCTTTATAAGCGTGCGTGCGTCCTCCGGCTGGCGCAAGCGATTGCATTGAACGCCCTTGCTGCCCTGCAACGCGGCGAAAAAGCCTGTACCATTGCGGGTTTCATAATCGCCAACCAGATCACCCGCTGTAAGGCCCTGAATGTCTGATCTTTCCGCACACACCCCGATGATGCAGCAGTACTGGAAGCTGAAGAATCAGCATCCGGACCAGCTGATGTTCTACCGCATGGGCGACTTCTACGAAATCTTCTACGAAGATGCGAAAAAGGCCGCGAAACTGCTGGATATCACCCTGACCGCGCGCGGTCAGTCGGCCGGCCAGTCGATCCCCATGTGCGGGATTCCGTTCCATTCGCTGGAAGGCTATCTGGCCAAACTGGTCAAGTTGGGCGAGTCCGTGGTGATCTGCGAACAGATTGGCGACCCGGCTACCAGTAAAGGTCCGGTGGAGCGCCAGGTGGTGCGGATCATCACCCCCGGCACCGTCAGTGACGAAGCGCTGCTCGACGAGCGCCGTGACAACCTGATTGCAGCGCTGTTGGGCGATGAACGCCTGTTCGGTCTGGCAGTGTTGGACATCACCAGCGGCAACTTCAGCGTTCAGGAAATCAAAGGCTGGGAGAACCTGCTGGCCGAGCTCGAACGCCTCAATCCAGTTGAGCTCCTGATCCCGGACGACTGGCCCCGTGACCTGCCCGCCGAAAAACGCCCGGGCGCCCGCCGACGTGCCCCGTGGGATTTCGACCGTGACTCGGCGCGCAAGGCGCTGTGCCAGCAGTTTGCAACCAAGGACCTCAAGGGCTTCGGTTGCGACAAGCTGACCCTGGCCATCGGTGCCGCCGGTTGCCTGCTGACCTACGCCAAGGAAACCCAGCGCACCGCTCTGCCCCACCTGCGCAGCCTACGCCACGAGCGCCTTGACGACACCGTGATCCTCGACGGTGCGAGCCGCCGCAATCTGGAGCTGGACATCAACCTGGCGGGAGGGCGCGACAACACCCTGCAGTCGGTGGTCGACCGCTGCCAGACCGCCATGGCCAGCCGCTTGCTGACCCGCTGGCTGAACCGCCCGCTGCGCGACCTGAAAACACTACAGGCACGGCAGGACTCGATCCGCTGCCTGCTCGATAGCTACCGCTTCGAGAAACTGCAGCCGCAGCTCAAGGAAATCGGCGATATCGAACGCATCCTGGCGCGTATCGGCCTGCGCAATGCCCGACCGCGTGATCTGGCGCGCCTGCGAGATGCCCTGGGTGCCTTGCCTGAGCTGCAAAATGCCATGGCCGAACTGGAGGCACCGCACCTGGCACGCCTGGCCGCGATCACCGGCACCTACCCAGAGCTTGCCAGCCTGCTGGAACGCGCCATCATCGACAACCCGCCAGCGGTGATCCGCGACGGCGGCGTACTCAAGGCCGGCTACGACAGCGAACTGGACGAACTGCTGGCGATCAGCGAGAACGCCGGCCAGTTCCTCATTGATTTGGAAGCCCGCGAAAAAGCCCGCACCGGCCTTGCCAACCTGAAGGTCGGCTACAACCGTGTGCACGGCTACTTTATCGAGTTGCCCACCAAACAGGCCGAGCAGGCCCCGGGCGACTACATTCGCCGGCAAACCCTAAAAGGTGCCGAGCGCTTCATCACGCCAGAACTCAAGGCGTTCGAGGACAAGGCGCTATCGGCCAAAAGCCGTGCCCTGGCCCGCGAGAAGATGCTCTACGACGCACTGCTCGAAACCCTGATCAGCCACCTCGCGCCGCTGCAGGACAGTGCCGCTGCGCTGGCCGAGCTGGATGTGCTGAGCAACCTTGCCGAACGTGCGCTGACACTCGACCTGAACTGCCCACGCTTCGTCGACGAACCCTGCCTGCGTATCGACCAGGGCCGTCACCCAGTAGTCGAGCAGGTCTTGACCACACCGTTCGTGGCCAACGACCTGAGCCTGGACAACAGCACACGCATGCTGATCATCACCGGCCCGAACATGGGCGGTAAGTCCACTTACATGCGTCAGACCGCACTGATTGTGCTGCTGGCACACATCGGCAGTTTCGTCCCGGCAGCCAGTTGCGAGCTGTCGCTGGTCGACCGCATCTTCACCCGCATCGGTTCGAGCGACGACCTGGCAGGCGGTCGCTCGACCTTCATGGTCGAAATGAGCGAAACCGCCAATATCCTGCACAATGCCACCGATCGCAGCCTGGTGCTGATGGATGAGGTAGGCCGCGGCACCAGCACCTTCGACGGCCTGTCGTTGGCTTGGGCGGCTGCCGAGCGCCTGGCACAGTTGCGCGCCTATACGCTGTTCGCCACCCATTACTTCGAGCTGACCGTACTTCCGGAAAGCGAACCGCTCGTGGCCAACGTGCACCTTAACGCCACCGAGCACAACGAGCGTATCGTGTTCCTGCACCACGTGTTGCCGGGCCCTGCCAGCCAGAGCTATGGCTTGGCGGTGGCGCAGCTGGCGGGTGTACCATCCCCGGTCATACAGCGTGCCCGCGAGCACCTGGGTCGTCTGGAAACCAGCAGCCTGCCGCATGAGTTGCCGGCGGCCAAGAAGACCAAGGGTGAGCCGCAGGCGCCGCACCAGAGCGACCTGTTTGCCAGCCTGCCCCACCCGGCCATCGAGAAGCTGGGTAAGCTGGAGCTGGACGACATGACCCCGCGTCAAGCTATCGAAATGCTATATCAACTAAAGAACCTGTTATAACGGCGCCCACTACAAGCTGGTAGAATCCGCCGCGGTTTGCTGGTGCTGCAGGTTATTAGCCTGGCCTGCAGCCACATGCCTGTAAACCGCGCGGCCCTGAGAGGAAGGGCCGCCGCCGTTGCCTGAGGAGAGAACTAGAAATGACCTTCGTCGTCACCGACAACTGCATCAAATGCAAATACACCGACTGCGTGGAAGTCTGTCCGGTGGACTGCTTCTACGAAGGCCCGAACTTCCTGGTCATTCACCCGGACGAGTGCATCGATTGCGCGCTGTGCGAGCCTGAGTGCCCGGCCCAGGCCATTTTCTCGGAAGACGAAGTGCCTGCAGGCATGGAGAATTTCCTCGAGCTCAACGCCGAGCTGGCGGAAATCTGGCCGAACATCACCGAGCGTAAGGACCCCTTGCCTGACGCCGAGGAATGGGACGGCAAGCCTGGCAAGATTGCCGACTTGGAGCGTTAATCGCTCGGATACGAAAAAGGCCCACAACGGGCCTTTTTTCATTTTATGCAGGCAAAAAAAAGGGGCGGTTTGACCCGCCCACATTTTTTCCGTAGTCCCTGATTGTCCCAAACATCATCCTGATGAATCGCTTCTTGCGATGTCCTTGGCCTTCGTCCTGAAAGCCTGTGCATGTCCCTGTGCACAGTTCGAATACTAGCGACTTCGGTGGCGCAGGCAACTGCAAAACCTCTCAGGAAGTTACCGGGGACACATTTCCACAAATCAAAAAAAATCATTATTTTCAGTTACTTACGATTTTTTCGGATCTGAAAACGACAATGATTTACTACTCCTTACATGCATGGCTTACACCACGAGTAAGCAAAGGCTTACACGCAATGCATCTGGGGTAGCGTTGGACTTAATGCTTGGCCCTCACGATGACGGCACGAGCGGCAGGCCTGACACAAACAAAAACGCCCCGAGGTATTCGGGGCGTTTTTGTTTGCGGGTAATCGCTTACTGGAACAGCGACTCGCTGGAAAGGCCGTTCTTCTCGAGAATCTCGCGCAGGCGCTTGAGGCCCTCGACCTGGATTTGCCGAACCCGCTCACGGGTCAGGCCGATCTCCAGGCCAACATCTTCCAACGTGCTGCTCTCATGACCACGCAGGCCGAAGCGACGGACGACCACCTCACGCTGCTTGTCGGTCAGCTCACCCAGCCACTGATCGATGCTCTGCGACAGGTCGTCATCCTGCAGCAATTCGCACGGGTCGGTTGGCCGATCGTCGGTGAGGGTATCGAGCAGGGTCTTGTCTGAATCCGGGCCGAGGGAAACGTCGACCGAAGAGACTCGTTCATTGAGACCAAGCATACGCTTGACCTCTGCGACGGGCTTCTCCAGCAGGGTGGCGATTTCTTCAGGAGACGGTTCGTGATCGAGCTTCTGTGTCAGCTCCCGCGCAGCACGCAGGTAGACATTGAGCTCCTTGACCACATGGATCGGCAAACGAATGGTGCGGGTCTGGTTCATGATGGCCCGCTCGATGGTCTGGCGAATCCACCAGGTCGCATACGTCGAGAAACGGAAACCACGCTCCGGGTCGAACTTCTCGACCGCCCGGATCAACCCCAGGTTGCCCTCCTCGATCAAATCGAGCAGGGAGAGGCCGCGATTCACGTAGCGACGGGCAATTTTCACAACCAGGCGCAGGTTGCTTTCGATCATGCGCTTGCGGCCAGCGGGGTCGCCCTTTTGCGACAGACGCGCAAAATGCACTTCCTCTTCCGGCGACAGCAGAGGCGAGAATCCGATCTCGTTGAGATACAACTGGGTAGCATCGAGCGCCCGGCTGTAATCGATGTACTTGTGTTGCTTGAGCGAAGAGCCTGACTTGGCTCTGGTCCGAACCGACGGTACAGCAGGTTCGTCTGACACCACATCCGTTTCCAAAACGATGCCCGTCTCCATGAGGAGGACGTCATCGTCGATGTCAAACTCCGGCGCTTCTTTATTGAGAGCCATTGTTATAGTCCTTTGCTGAGTTCGAACTCAGACTCAAGCAACGCCTGCATCCCTGGCATCGCTGGAGCCTGTCCCCTCTACATCACAGGAACAGGCCGGGTACAACAATCAACGGCGTGGCAGGAACTGGAGAGGATCGACGGGTTTGCCCTGGCGGCGAATCTCGAAATGCAGCTTCACCCGATCAGTGCCCGTAGACCCCATTTCAGCAATCGACTGCCCTGCCTTGACCTGCTGCCCCTCCCGAACCAAAAGCCTGCGGTTGTGACCGTAGGCACTGACGTAGGTATCGCTGTGCTTGATGATGATCAGTTCGCCGTAGCCCCTCAAGCCACTCCCGGCATAAACCACCGCACCATCAGACGCAGCAAAAACAGGCTGTCCCAAATCACCGGCGATATCAATGCCTTTATTCAAACTACCGTTTGAAGCGAATTTTCCAATCAGCACGCCATTGGCCGGCCAGGTCCAGCCGCCAACGGCACGCTCTGCGGCGGGCACCGTGGTAACCACCGGTGTAGCCGTGGTTGGGGTTGTTGACGCCGTTTTACCGCCGCTCCCCGCAGGCGTGATAGTCGTCCCCACGGGGCGACGAATGACCGTAGTCTTGCTTGACGATGAGGGGTTGGACACCACGGTGGTGCTGCCGGTGGAGCCGCTGCTGAAACGGATCGCCTGGCCTGGACGGATGGTATAAGGGGCAGCGATACCGTTACGCGCGGCCAGCTCCTTATAGTCCCAGCCATAACGGAAGGCGATGGAGAACAGCGTATCTCCAGGTTTGACGATGTACTGCCCAGAGGTCACGGTCGGCCGCTTGGGCGCCGCGTTGTTGCGGTCGACCACGCGCGCACCGCTCGAGCCGGTGCTGGAGCAACCCGCCAGCAGGGTGCCCATGGCCAGTGCAATCACCAGAAGCTTGAAACCCGACCGATCCTTGCGCTGCCGAATGACTGTGTGACCCACCCGCGCTCCCCTCATGGTGCCGAAAATCGATAATACGACAAGAAATGCAATAATGTTGCAATTATAACCAAGCCCAGACGCATTGGCAGGCTCGTCAGCAATGCTCCGCCAGATAGACAGGGCGGCGCGGCTAGAATTCGTCGCCGCTGCAAAAAATCCGCGATATCAGGCCAACGGGCCGTTCAACAGTGGCACGAAGCGCACCGCCCCCAGCACGCGCCGTGAGAAGCCGTGCTCCTCGCGGACGATCAGCATCAGTTGCTGAACCTCTCCAGCCGGGCCCACCGGGATCACCATGCGACCGCCCGGCGCCAATTGGTCGAGCAATGCCTGTGGTACTTCCGGCGCCACCGCAGTGACGATGATGCCGTTGTAGGGGGCCAGCGCCTGCCAGCCTTCACATCCGTCCCCCCACCGAAACACCACGTTGCGCAGGTTCAACTCGACCAGGCGCTCTTTGGCGCGGTCCTGCAGAACCTTGATCCGCTCCACCGAGAACACGCGCTCCACCAGCTGGGCCAGGATAGCTGTCTGGTAACCCGAGCCAGTGCCGATCTCCAATACCTTGTCCAGCGGCCCTGCCTCCAGCAGCAGCTCGCTCATGTGCGCCACCATGAACGGCTGGGAGATGGTCTGGTTGTGCCCGATCGGCAGTGCGGTGTCTTCGTAGGCGCGGTGCGCCAGCGCCTCATCGACGAACAGGTGGCGTGGCGTGCGGCGAATGGCGTCCAGTACTTTGCTGTTCGACACCCCCTCCTCCAGCAAGCGCTGGATCAGCCGCTCCCGCGTGCGCTGAGAGGTCATGCCGATACCACGGCGCTGCAGATCGTCCTGTTCGCGCATCAGAGCACGCCCTCCAGCCAACCATCGAGCTGCTCGAAAGCGTCGTTGAACGTGCGGTCCAGCTGCAGCGGAGTGATCGACACGTAACCTTGCATCACCGCATGGAAGTCGGTACCCGGCCCGCCATCCTCGGCGTCACCGGCCACGGCGATCCAGTAGCCTTCCTTGCCACGCGGATTGACCACCTTGGTGGGCGCCGCAGCCCGCGCCCGGTGACCGAGGCGGGTCAACTGGATACCCCGAATGTGCTCCAGCGGCAGATTGGGGATATTGACGTTGAGCACGGTGCGCGGCGGCAGTGTCAGGCGCGATTGCGCCTCCACCAGGCGGCGGGCGATATAGGCCGCGGTTGGCAGGTTGTCGGGCAGGCGCGACAACAACGAGAACGCCAGCGACGTGCCCCCCAGAAAACGCCCTTCCAGCGCAGCCGCCACCGTGCCGGAATAGATCACGTCATCGCCCAGGTTGGCACCGAGGTTGATACCCGACACGACCATGTCCGGCGTATAGGGCAACAGCCCATTGAGCCCTAGGTGCACGCAGTCTGTGGGCGTGCCATTGAGGCTGATGAAGCCGTTGGCCAGGGTCTGCGGGTGCAGCGGCCGGTCCAGCGTCAGCGAACTGCCGGCGCCGCTCTTGTCTTGATCCGGGGCGATCACAACGCACTCGGCATAATCCGCCAGCGCAGCATGCAGCGCGGCGAGGCCAGGTGCGGTAACACCGTCGTCATTCGAAATCAGAATACGCATGGGCTGTCCGTCTGCCCTGCCGGCACCAGATCGACGAGTTCGCGCACCACGACGGTGGCGAAGCATCCGGCCGGAAGGACGAATTCCAGTTGCAGGATATCAGGCTCGGGATAATGCCACGTCAGGCCGCCAATAGGGAGCCGCAGGATGCGCCGTTCTTGACTCATGCCTGCACCGGCAAGCCATTGGCACAGCGCTGGATGCTGCGCGGCGACGGCCGCCTCCCGTTCGCCAGCCACACCCGCTGCGGGTGTCGGGCCTTCACCCCACATCGGACCGGTGGGGTGCAAATCGAGAATGGCCAGGCGCGGATCGCTACATTCCTGCTCGCCAGCAGGGAAAAAGCTACGGCTGTCGGTGAACGCCAACAGGTCACCGACCTGAGCACGCTGCCAACTGCCATCGGCAACACGGGCCGCCAGCACCTGATTGAACACATAGCTGCGTGCGGCAGACAGCAGGCGCGAGCGCACATTGCGCTGTTCCGGCAGAGCCTTGCGCGCAGCCCAGTCCTGAGCGTCGTGGATGTTGCCGCCAGCATGCCCAAAGCGCTGACTGCCGAAATAATTCGGCACCCCTTGCTGCTTGAGCAATGCCAGGCGGGCATCGAGTGCCTGATGCTCGGCCGTCATGGCCGTCAGGCGCAGGGTGAAGCCATTGGCCGAGTGGGCACCGCGCTGCAGCTTGCGCTGGTGGCGTACCTGTTTGAGTACGCGCAGGCTGGCATCTTCTGCCCGCGACAGGTCTGGGTCGGCCTTGCCCGGCAGATGCAGGCTGAACCACTGCCGCGTCAGGGCCTGACGATCCTTGAGGCCGGCATAGCTGATCGAGCGCACCGGCACACCGGCGGCACGGGCCAGACGACGAGCGGCCTCTTCGGTGTTGAGGTCACGCTTTTCGACCCACAGCCACAGGTGCTCGCCCTGGCCGGACAACGGGATGTCCAGCACTTCGTCGACCTGGAAGTCTTCAGCCACTGCCTTGAGCACGGCGCTACCCAGCGAATCACCCGAGGCGCGCGGGCCCAGCAGGTCCTGCTCGGTCATGCTGGCAGCAGCAGGGCGACCGCATGCACGGCGATGCCCTCCTCGCGACCCGTGAAGCCCAGTTTCTCGGTGGTGGTGGCTTTGACGTTGACCTGGTCGAGCTCGACCTGCAGGTCTTCAGCGACCTGTTGGCGCATGGCTTCAATATGCGGGGCCATCTTTGGCGCCTGGGCAACGATGGTGGTGTCGACGTTGCCGACTTTCCAGCCCTTGGCCTGGACAATGCCGACCACATGGCGCAGCAGTACGCGGCTGTCGGCGCCCTTGAACTGCGGGTCGGTATCGGGGAAGTGTTTGCCGATATCACCCAGCGCTGCCGCGCCAAGCAGGGCATCGCTCAGGGCGTGCAGCAGCACGTCACCGTCGGAATGGGCCAGGAGGCCGTATTTGTGGGGGATACGCACCCCACCCAGGGTAATGAAATCACCGTCGCAGAAACGGTGCACATCGTAGCCGTGGCCAATACGCATAGAAAAACGCCCTGATTGAGTCAGGGCGTGATTCTACCTGCTTTGCAGGTGGTTGGGCGGCTTTTGGACCGCAGCCTTACACCCTGCCCAGTGCCACCGCATGATGGCGCAGGTGTTCATCGATGAAGCTGGCAATGAAGTAGTAGCTGTGGTCATAGCCAGGCTGCAGGCGCAGAGTCAGCCCATGGCCGCCCTTGCGTGCCGCCTGCTCCAGCGCCTCAGGCTTGAGCTGTTGTGCGAGAAAGTCGTCCCGGTCGCCCTGATCGACCAGCAGCGGCGGGCATTCGCCCGCAGGCGTCTCGGCCAGCAGCACGCTGGCATCCCACTCCCGCCAGCGCGCACGGTCGTCACCCAGGTAGCGGCTGAAGGCCTTTTCACCCCACGGGCAATCCATCGGATTGCTGATCGGCGAAAACGCCGATACCGACCGATAGCGCCCCGGGTTGCGCAGGGCGCACACCAGCGCGCCATGCCCGCCCATCGAGTGGCCACTGATGCTGCGCCGGTCAGAGGCCGGGAAGTGCGCCTCGATCAGTGCCGGCAGCTCATGCACCACATAGTCATGCATGCGATAGTGCTGGGCCCAGGGCTGCTGGGTGGCGTTGAGGTAGAAACCCGCCCCCAGCCCAAAGTCCCAGGCGCCATCAGGGTCGCCCGGCACCTGCGCGCCACGCGGGCTGGTGTCCGGCGCGACGATGATCAGGCCAAGCTCGGCAGCCAAGCGCTGGGCGCCGGCCTTCTGCATGAAGTTCTCATCGGTGCAGGTAAGGCCGCTCAGCCAGTACAGCACGGGCAACTTCGCGTCCTGCTCGGCCTGCGGTGGCAGGTAGACAGCAAACACCATGTCGCAGCCCAGCACCTTGGATTGATGCCGGTAACGCTTGTGCCAGCCGCCGAAGCTCTTCTGGCAGGAGATGTTATCCAGGCTCATGGCAGACCTCAGAAGTGGATCACGCTGCGGATGCTCTTGCCTTCGTGCATCAGGTCGAAGGCCTTGTTGATGTCCTCCAGGCCCATGGTATGGGTGATGAAGGTGTCCAGCGGGATCTCGCCCTTCTCGGACATTTCCACGTAGCTTGGCAGCTCGGTACGACCACGCACGCCACCGAAGGCAGAACCGCGCCAGACGCGGCCGGTCACCAGCTGGAACGGACGGGTAGCGATCTCCTGACCGGCACCGGCCACACCGATGATCACCGATTCACCCCACCCCTTGTGGCAGCACTCCAGGGCAGCACGCATCAGCTGCACATTGCCGATGCATTCGAAGGAAAAGTCCACGCCGCCATCGGTGAGGTCGACGATCACTTCCTGAATCGGGCGGTCGTAGTCTTTCGGGTTGATGCAGTCAGTGGCACCCAGCTGGCGGGCGATTTCGAATTTGGCCGGGTTGATATCGATGGCGATGATGCGCGAGGCCTTGGCCTTGACCGCACCGATCACCGCCGACAGGCCGATACCGCCCAGGCCGAAAATGGCCACAGTGTCACCTGCCTTGACCTTGGCCGTGTTGAGCACTGCGCCGATACCGGTGGTCACGCCGCAACCGAGCAGGCAGACCTTTTCCAGCGGTGCTTGTTTCTGGATCTTGGCCACGGAGATTTCCGGCAGCACCGTGTACTCGGAGAAGGTCGAGGTGCCCATGTAATGGAACAGCTGCTGGCCTTTGTACGAGAAGCGGGTGGTACCGTCCGGCATCAGGCCCTTGCCCTGAGTGGCCCGAATGGCCTGGCACAGGTTGGTCTTGCCCGAACGGCAGAATTTGCACTGGCCGCACTCTGGGGTGTACAGCGGGATCACATGATCACCGACGGCTACCGACGTGACGCCCTCGCCCACTGCCTCGACGATAGCGCCGCCTTCATGGCCGAGGATCGACGGGAAGATGCCTTCAGGGTCAGCGCCGGACAGGGTGTAGGCGTCAGTGTGGCAGACACCGCTGGCGACCACGCGCAGCAGCACCTCGCCCGCCTTGGGCATGGCGACGTCCACTTCGACGATTTCCAGGGGTTTCTTGGCCTCGAAGGCGACGGCAGCGCGGGACTTGATCATCAAGGGTCTCCAGACAGAAGGACAATTCAGGCTTGCAGTGTAATTCAGCTCGTTTTGGTTAATAATCCGAGCAAGGACAAAACATTATTGCTGTACAGGGATAATCGATGAGCAGTCGCTGGGAAGGCATCGACGAATTCGTTGCGGTGGCCGAGTCAGGTCAGTTCACCGCCGCTGCCGAGCGCTTGGGCGTGTCGTCTTCACATATCAGCCGGCAGATCGCCCGCCTGGAAGAACGCCTGCAAACGCGCCTGCTGTATCGCAGCACCCGCCGTGTCACGCTGAGCGAAGCTGGGCAGACATTCCTGCAGCACTGCCAGCGTCTGCAGGACGGTCGCGAAGAAGCGATGCGTGCCATGGGCGACTTGGCCAGCGAGCCCAAAGGGCTGCTGCGCATGACGTGCGCCGTGGCCTACGGAGAGCGGTTCATCGTGCCGCTGGTCACTCGCTTCATGGCGCAGTACCCGCAGTTGCGTATCGAAGTGGAACTGAGCAACCGCACGCTCGATCTGCTGCATGAAGGCATGGACCTTGCGGTGCGGCTGGGGCGACTTGCCGATTCCAGGCTGGTAGCCACGCGCCTGGCACCGCGGCGCATGTACCTGTGTGCCTCGCCTGCCTATCTGGAACGCTATGGCCGACCGCACAGCCTGTCGGAGCTGGCCCGGCATAACTGCCTGGTCGGCAGTTCTGACCTGTGGGCATTGCAGCAGGATGGCCGCGAGATCAGCCAGCGGGTACAGGGCAACTGGCGCTGCAACAGCGGGCAAGCGGTGCTGGATGCCGCGTTGCTGGGGATGGGGTTGTGCCAGTTGCCGGACTATTACGTGCTGGAACATCTCAATAATGGCGCACTGATGTCGCTGCTCGAAGCGCATCAGCCACCGAACACGGCGGTGTGGGCACTGTACCCGCAACAGCGGCACCTGTCGCCGAAGGTCCGGCGGCTGGTGGACTATCTGAAGGAAGGGTTGGCGCAGTTGCCAGCGTATCGGGTTGCTTGAGAGGCTCAGCTGAGCCTCCAGGCCTCGCACAGGCAACTCAGTGGCGGTTGGCCCAGCGCTGGCGGAGCCACTCCAAATCTTCCGGCCGGGTCACCTTGATGTTGTCGTTGCGCCCCTCGATCAGACGCGGCGCCTGGCCCGCCCATTCGATGGCGGACGCTTCATCGGTCACCACCACATCGGACACCAGGCACTCCGCCAAGGCCCGGTGCAAGGCCCCCAGGCGGAACATCTGTGGCGTATAAGCCTGCCAAATGGTGCTGCGGTCCACGGTGGCGCTCACCCGGCCATTGGCATCGGCACGTTTGAGGGTATCCCGCGCGGGTACCGCCAGCAGCCCCCCTACGGGGTCGTCCGCCAGTTCCGACAACAAACGGTCCAGGTCAGTGCGCGCCAGGTTCGGCCGCGCCGCATCGTGCACCAACACCCAGTCGCTGTCCGACGCCCCTTGGGCGTGCAACAGCAGCAAGGCATTGAGTACTGAGTCCGCACGTTCGTGGCCACCGGTCGCACGCTGGATGCGTGGATCGCTGGCGCAGCGCAAGCCAGGCCAGTAAGGGTCATCCGTAGCGATGCTGACCACCACGCCCTTGAGCGTCGGATGGCCTAGAAAACAGTCGAGGCTATGCTCGAGGAGGGTTTGCCCACCCAATTGCAAATATTGCTTGGGGCGGTCTGCAGCCATGCGGGCACCGACACCCGCAGCAGGAATCACGGCCCAGAAAGCCGGTAATGTATCGATCATTTTTGTGGCAGCTGGAAGAGGGTTTCGCCCTCTTTGACCATTCCCAGTTCATGACGAGCCCGTTCTTCGACGGTCTCCATACCTTTCTTCAACTCCAGGACCTCGGCGTCGAGCACGCGGTTACGCTCCAGCAGCCGCTCGTTCTCGGCATGCTGCTCGTCGATCTGCTGCTTGAGCTCGGCCACTTGCGCCAGGCTGCCGTTACCCACCCAAAGGCGGTACTGCAGGCCACCGAGCAGCAGGAGCAGGACAAGGAACAACCAATAGGGACTGCGCATCAAGGTATCCAGGTTAAAAAGACCGCCGCATACAGGCAGGCCTCAAATAGCACGAAGCCTGGCCGAGGCCAGGCTTCGTCGACAGAAACCCGCATGAAGCGCCAGAAATTTCAGTACGAAAGTTCCGACAGCCTCGGCTGCTGTCTTTTTACCATCTCTTGCTTAGCCGCGAAACTCGGCGCGACCACGGTAAACCGCTTTGGCGCCCAGTTGCTCTTCGATACGCAGCAGCTGGTTGTACTTGGAAACGCGGTCGGAACGGCACAGCGAGCCAGTCTTGATCTGGCCTGCAGCGGTACCCACGGCCAGGTCGGCAATGGTCGAGTCCTCGGTTTCACCAGAACGGTGCGAGATAACTGCGGTGTAGCCAGCAGCCTTGGCCATCTGGATGGCTTCCAGGGTTTCGGTCAGCGAGCCGATCTGGTTGAACTTGATCAGAATCGAGTTACCGATGCCCTTCTCGATGCCTTCCTTGAGGATCTTGGTGTTGGTCACGAACAGGTCGTCACCGACCAGTTGCACCTTCTCGCCGATCTTGTCGGTCAGGATCTTCCAGCCGGCCCAGTCGGACTCGTCCAGGCCGTCTTCGATCGAGATGATCGGGAAACGCTCGGTCAGGCCCTTCAGGTACTCGGCAAAGCCTTCGGCGTCGAACGACTTGCCTTCACCGGACAGGTTGTACTTACCGTCTTCGTAGAATTCGGAAGCCGCGCAGTCCAGTGCCAGGGTAACGTCGGTGCCCAGCTTGTAGCCGGCTTTCTCGACGGCTTCGGCGATCGCGCCCAAAGCGTCTTCGTTGGAAGCCAGGTTAGGTGCGAAACCGCCTTCGTCACCCACGGCAGTGTTCAGGCCACGGGCCTTGAGCACGGCCTTGAGGTGGTGGAAGATTTCGGTGCCCATGCGCAGGCCGTCGGAGAAGGTCTTGGCGCCAACCGGCTGAACCATGAACTCCTGGATGTCGACGTTGTTATCGGCGTGCTCGCCACCGTTGATGATGTTCATCATCGGAACCGGCATCGAGTACTGGCCTGGGGTGCCGTTCAGGTTGGCGATGTGCGCGTACAGCGGCAGGTCCTGGTCCTGGGCAGCGGCCTTGGCGGCAGCCAGGGAAACAGCCAGGATGGCGTTGGCGCCCAGCTTGGCCTTGTTCTCGGTACCGTCCAGTTCGATCATGGCGCGGTCCAGGGCCTTCTGGTCCGAAGGGTCCTTGCCCAGCAGCAGGTCACGGATCGGGCCATTGATGTTGGCGACGGCCTTCAGCACGCCCTTGCCCAGGTAACGGCTCTTGTCGCCATCACGCAGCTCCAGCGCTTCGCGCGAGCCGGTGGAAGCACCGGACGGCGCGCACGCGCTGCCGATGATGCCGTTGTCGAGCAGTACATCGGCTTCCACGGTGGGGTTGCCACGCGAATCGAGAACTTCACGACCTTTGATGTCGACGATTTTTGCCATTGTTGTAAGCACTCCAGAATTGACGAAAACAACGCAGCTTTAGGAAATTCTTGCCTTGTGCCAGGCGTAGATGCGGCAGGCAGGCCTGGCAGAAGCAGCCCCTGACCGGCAGGTCAGGGGCAGATCGGGCGGTACTTTACCCGAGAAATGAGCTTTGCGCGGTTTCTACCGTCGGAAAACTCATCAAAGCCCTGGATCAGGCTTTGCTCTTCTGTGCCAGAGCGGCCTTGACGAAGCCGCTGAACAGCGGGTGGCCGTCACGTGGGGTGGAGGTGAACTCCGGGTGGAACTGGCAGGCGACGAACCATGGGTGATCCTTCGACTCGACCACTTCCACCAGCGCGCCATCTTCGGAACGACCAGAAACCACCAGGCCTGCGTCGATCAGTTGCGGCAGCAGGTTGTTGTTGACCTCGTAACGGTGACGGTGACGCTCGGTGATCACGTCCTTGCCGTAGCAGTCGTGCACCTTGGAACCGGCGACGATCTGGCAGTCCTGCGCGCCCAGGCGCATGGTGCCACCCAGGTCGGACGCTTCGGTGCGGGTCTCGACGGCACCGGTGGCATCGGCCCACTCGGTGATCAGGCCGACAACCGGGTGGCCGCTGTTACGGTCGAACTCGGTGGAGTTGGCGTCCTTCCAGCCCATCACGTTACGGGCGAACTCGATCACCGCCACCTGCATGCCCAGGCAGATACCCAGGTACGGCACCTTGTTTTCACGTGCGTATTGCACGGCGGTGATCTTGCCTTCCACGCCACGCAGGCCGAAACCGCCGGGTACCAAGATGGCATCGGCGCCTTCGAGCAGGCTGGTGCCCTGGTTCTCGATGTCTTCGGAGTCGATGTAACGCAGGTTGACCTTGGTGCGGTTGGTGATGCCGGCGTGGCTCATCGCTTCGATCAGCGACTTGTACGCATCCAGCAGTTCCATGTACTTGCCGACCATGGCGATGGTCACTTCGTGCTCAGGGTTGAGCTTGGCATCGACCACCTTGTCCCACTCGGACAGGTCGGCGCCATTGCACTGCAGGCCGAAACGCTCGACGACGAAGTCGTCCAGGCCCTGGGCATGCAATACGCCCGGGATCTTGTAGATGGTGTCGACGTCTTCCAGGGAGATGACCGCACGCTCTTCGACGTTGGTGAACAACGCGATCTTGCGACGCGACGAGGCATCGACCGGGTGGTCGGAACGGCAGATCAACACATCAGGCTGCAGGCCGATGGAGCGCAGTTCCTTGACCGAGTGCTGGGTCGGCTTGGTCTTGGTTTCACCTGCGGTGGCGATGTACGGGACCAGGGTCAGGTGCATCAGCATGGCGCGCTTGGAGCCCACTTCGACACGCAGCTGACGGATAGCCTCGAGGAACGGCTGCGACTCGATGTCGCCCACGGTACCGCCGATTTCCACCAGGGCCACGTCGGCATCGCCGGCGCCCTTGATGATGCGGCGCTTGATCTCGTCGGTGATGTGCGGGATGACCTGGATGGTCGCACCCAGGTAGTCACCACGACGCTCCTTGCGCAGCACGTGCTCGTAGATACGGCCGGTGGTGAAGTTGTTGTTCTGGGTCATGGTCGTGCGGATGAACCGCTCGTAGTGGCCCAGGTCCAGGTCGGTCTCGGCGCCGTCCTGGGTGACGAATACTTCACCGTGCTGGAACGGACTCATGGTGCCAGGATCGACGTTGATGTACGGATCCAGCTTGAGCATGGTGACCTTGAGCCCCCGCGCTTCCAGGATGGCCGCCAGGGAAGCCGAGGCAATGCCTTTCCCCAATGAAGAAACAACACCGCCCGTGACGAATATGTAGCGCGTCATGAAAAACCCTAGAAGTCTGCGTTAAGGCGGCCAGCGCCGCCGGAGAAAGCGAAGGAAGGCCGAAGCCCCCGATCACCTGCGTCAATCACAGTGCATCTCGAAAAACTGCCGCGTCTGTACAGACCAGGGGAATCCCCGGCATGGAGCTCGCTCGTCATTTTAAGAATCAGCCCAGCAAAAAACTGCTTGGTAATCGGCAACTGCTGTGTTTCCGAGGAAGCCACAGAAGTTGTATCAAGAAGGGAGGGTAGTCTACCGGAATGTACCCTTCAGCTCAAACCTTGCGCGTTCGTCGGAGGCTGCCAGTGCAACTGGCAATCCGCCTGCCCGAGCTGGGGCAGGTTGGCCACTGCCAACAGGCGCTCGCCGCCGTACAGCAGCGGCAACCTCGGACGCACGAAGTGTGGGACCTGCAGTTCGTTGAGCAAGCGCTTGAGGTCGCGCTTGCCACGGCCGGGCACGTCCAGTACTTCACCGCCCTGACGGTAGGCGATATGCAGATCGCCCGTAGGGCGCCCCTGCAGGTGGACGCTGCCATTGCCAGGCAGGGACAACGGGATTTGGGGCTGACGCCAGCGCTGCGGGCCGACGGCAGGTTGCAACCAAGCACCACTCAACCACCAGATCCGACCGTGGCTGCGCACCAGTTGCCCATCGGTCAGTTTCCACACGGGCTGGGCATCGACTGCAGCATCGCGAAGCTCGGCCCAGCCCGCCCAATGACGGGTATCCGGCAAACGCGTTCGCTGGCACAGCCAGTGCTGCAGCGCATTGCGCTGGCGCGCCGGCGATAAGGCGGCGAGGGCCGCGAGATCGAGGGAGTCCAACCCCGGCCAGGTGCTGGGTGCGCCCTCCCCGCATGCTGTCAGGTCGCCCTCTGCCAGCTCATCGAGCAGCCCCTGCGCTTCGCCAAGGTGCGCGGCGCAACGGGCCAGGTTCTGACTGGCTTGCGGCCAACGTTTCTGCAACACGGGGAAGACGTCGTTGCGCAGGAAGTTGCGGGCGAATGCCGTATCGCGGTTGGAGGGGTCTTCGATCCAGATCAGCCCGTGGGTTTGGGCATAGTCATGCAATTGCTGGCGTGAACACGTCAGCAGCGGCCTGGCCAGGCTGCCCTGCCCCAACTGGCGCTGTGCGGGCATCGCAGCCAGGCCGCGCAAGCCGGCGCCGCGCAATAGACGAAAGAGCAGGGTTTCGGCCTGGTCTTCGCGGTGCTGGCCGGTGAACAACACCTCACCGGGGCCCAGGATGCGTCTGAATGCCGCATAGCGGGCATCGCGGGCAGCCTGTTCGAGGCTCGCGCCGGGAGCGACCTGGATGTGGACGATGGAGAGTTCGATACCCAGGCGGTCGCAGACTGCCTTGCAGTGGGCTGGCCAGGCGTCGGCGGCGGGTTGCAGACCATGATGGATGTGGATGGCGTGCAGCGGGGGCGTGGAGTGGCTGCGCGCGTAATCGGCCAGCAAATGCAGAAGGACAGTGGAATCGAGGCCGCCGGAGAAGGCGATGTGCCAGGCAGGCGCGTTGAGCCAGGGGGTGAGGTTGATCATGGACGCCTCACATCATTCGAAAACGCTGGGGCCGCAGCGCGGCCCCAAGCGCTGTCAGAGGCCGTAGCTCATCAGGCGCTCATAACGACGGGCCAGCAGCGCGTCGTTGTCGAACTTGCCCAGCATGTCCAGTTGCTGAACCAGGTCAGCACGAATGCTTTCGGACATTTTCGCCGGGTCGCGGTGCGCGCCGCCCAGCGGCTCTTCGATCACCTTGTCGACGATGTTCAGGCTCTTCAAACGTTCGGCGGTGATACCCATGGCTTCGGCAGCGTCAGCGGCCTTGTCGGCAGTCTTCCACAGGATCGAAGCACAGCCTTCCGGCGAAATCACCGAGTAGGTGGAGTACTGCAGCATGTTCAGCTGGTCGCACACACCGATGGCCAGCGCACCGCCAGAACCACCCTCACCGATCACGGTGGCGATGATCGGGGTCTTCAGACGCGCCATGACGCGCAGGTTCCAGGCGATCGCCTCGCTCTGGTTGCGCTCTTCAGCGTCGATCCCAGGATAGGCGCCCGGGGTATCGATGAAGGTCAGGATCGGCATCTTGAAACGCTCGGCCATTTCCATCAGGCGGCAAGCCTTGCGGTAGCCTTCAGGACGAGGCATACCGAAGTTGCGGCGGACCTTTTCGCGCACTTCGCGACCTTTCTGATGGCCAATGACCATGACCGGCTTGCCATCCAGTCGCGCGGTACCGCCCACGATAGCGGCATCGTCCGAGAAGTGGCGGTCGCCGTGCAGCTCTTCGAATTCGGTAAAAATGTGCTCCAGGTAGTCCAGGGTATATGGACGACGTGGGTGACGGGCCAGACGAGCGATCTGCCAGCTGGTCAGGTTGCCGAAGATGCTTTCGGTCAGGGTGTTGCTCTTGTCTTGCAGACGGGCAATTTCATCGCTGATGTTCAGCGAATTGTCGTTGCCCACCAGGCGCAGCCCTTCGATCTTGGCTTGCAGGTCGGCAATCGGCTGTTCGAAATCGAGAAAATTCGGGTTCATAGTCATCCGTCTTGGGTCTACGGCCAGGCGGCCGGCCGGTTGATCCGTTTGGCGCCCTACCTTAAGGGATCAGGCGCATTCAGGTCGAGATTAAATTTCGTCGGTTCAACGATATTGCAGGAAGACGTTCTCACGCCCGAACTGGTCACGCAGCGCCTGAATCAGGCCATCGGCGGGGTCGATCGACCATTGGTCGCCGAACTGCAGCATGGCCTTGGCGTCGCTGCCGGTGTATTCGAGGGTGATCGGGCATCCGCCACGGTGGCGGGTGATCAACTCGCCCAGCCAGGCCAGGCGGTCACCCTTGAGCGCATCATGGGCAACCTTCAGGCGCAGGCTTTCGGCCAGCTTGGTGCGCGCATCTTCCATGGTCATCACCTGCTTCACCCGCAGGCGCAGGCCACCGGAGAAGTCATCGTTGCTGACCTCACCTTCGACGACCACCATTGCGTCGTTCTGCAACAGTGCCTGGGCGCCCATATAGGCATCGGCAAACAGCGACGCCTCGATACGCCCTGAGCGGTCGTCCAGGGTGACGAAGCCCATCTTGTCACCCTTCTTGTTCTTCATCACCCGCAGCGCAATGATCATTCCGGCGATGGTCTGTGTTTCGCGGGACGGTTTCAGGTCAATGATGCGCTGGCGGGCAAACCGGCGGATCTCACCTTCATACTCGTCGATCGGATGGCCGGTGAGGTACACCCCAAGGGTGTCCTTCTCGCCCTTCAGGCGCTCCTTGAGCGTCAGTTCACGTACCTTGCGGTGGTTGGCATAGACGTCGGAGTCCTGTTCGACGAACAGGCCACCGAACAGGTCGACATGACCACTGTCAGCGGTGCGTGCGGTCTGCTCAGCGGCCTTGATGGCTTCTTCCAACGCTGACAGCAAGGTGGCACGGTTGATGTCGATGCTGGCGTGGTACGCCTTGATCTCGTCATGGAAGTGCGGACCGAGGCGGTCCAGGGCACCGCTGCGGATCAACGCATCGAGGGTGCGCTTGTTGACGCGCTTGAGGTCGACCCGCTCACAGAAATCGAACAGGTCTTTGAACGGGCCGCCTTCAGCACGTGCCTCGACGATGACCTCGACCGGCCCCTCCCCGACCCCCTTGATGGCGCCAAGGCCATAGATGATGCGGCCGTCGTCATTGACCGTGAACTTGAACTCCGAAGCGTTCACGTCCGGCGCATCGAGGCGCAGCTTCATGCTGCGAACCTCTTCGATCAGCACGACCACCTTGTCGGTGTTGTGCATGTCCGCCGACAGTACCGCGGCCATGAACGGCGCCGGGTAGTGTGTCTTGAGCCAGGCGGTCTGATAGGAAACCAGGCCATAGGCGGCCGAGTGGGATTTGTTGAAGCCGTAGCCGGCGAACTTCTCCACCAGGTCGAAAATGTTGCCGGCCAGGTCTGCATCAATGTTGTTGGCGACACAGCCTTCGATGAAACCACCGCGCTGCTTGGCCATCTCTTCGGGCTTTTTCTTACCCATGGCCCGGCGCAGCATGTCGGCGCCGCCAAGGGTATAACCCGCCATCACCTGCGCAATCTGCATCACCTGTTCCTGATACAGAATGATGCCGTAGGTTGGCGCCAGAACAGGCTTCAGGCCTTCGTACTGGTAGTCCGAGTGTGGGTAGGCCAGTTCGGCGCGGCCGTGCTTACGGTTGATGAAGTCGTCCACCATGCCCGATTGCAGCGGGCCCGGGCGGAACAGTGCCACCAGTGCGATAAGGTCTTCCAGACAGTCGGGCTTGAGCTTTTTGATCAGCTCTTTCATGCCGCGCGATTCGAGCTGGAACACCGCCGTGGTCTCGGCTTTTTGCAACAGCTCGTAGGTCTTGCGGTCATCCAGCGGGATGAAGTCGATGTTGACGTCGGGCAGGTTGTTCTTGGCCTGCTCGCGGTTGATTGTCTCCATTGCCCACTTGATGATGGTCAGGGTACGCAAACCGAGGAAGTCGAACTTGACCAGGCCGGCGGCTTCGACGTCGTCCTTGTCGAACTGGGTTACCAGGCCACCGCCCTCTTCGTCACAGGCAATCGGCGAAAAATCGGTGAGCTTGGTCGGGGCGATTACCACGCCACCGGCGTGCTTACCGGTGCCCCGGGTCACCCCCTCGAGTTTGAGCGCCATGTCCCAGATTTCGCGGGCGTCTTCGTCCCCCTTGAGGAAATCACGCAGGATTTCTTCCTGCTCGTACGCTTTCTCCAGGGTCATGCCCACTTCGAACGGGATCATCTTCGACAGGCGGTCAGCCAGGCCGTAGGACTTGCCCTGAACCCGCGCCACGTCACGCACCACCGCCTTGGCGGCCATGGTGCCGAAGGTGATGATCTGGCTTACCGCGTTGCGACCGTACGCTTCGGCCACGTAATCGATCACTCGGTCACGGCCATCCATGCAGAAGTCGACGTCGAAGTCGGGCATGGAAATACGTTCAGGGTTGAGGAAGCGCTCGAACAGCAGGTCGTAGGCCAGCGGGTCGAGGTCGGTGATCTTCAGAACATAGGCCACCAGCGAACCGGCACCCGATCCTCGGCCTGGGCCGACCGGCACGCCATTGTTCTTGGCCCACTTGATGAAGTCCATAACGATCAGGAAGTAGCCGGGGAAACCCATCTGGATGATGATGTCCAGCTCGAACTTCAGCCGATCCAGGTAGACCTGGCGCTTCTCTTCGTAATTGGGCGTGGTCTCCTTGGGCCAGAGCACCGCCAGGCGCTCCTCCAAACCTTCATGGGAAACATGGCGCAGGTAGTCATCAATGCCCATGCCATTGGGCGTCGGGAAGTCGGGCAGGAAGTACTTGCCCAGTTGCACCTGGATGTTGCAGCGCTTGGCGATCTCGACGGTGTTGGCAATGGCGTCGGGCAGGTCGCTGAACAGCTCGGCCATTTCCTCAGCGCTCTTGAGGTATTGCTGGTCGCTGTACATCCGCGGGCGCCGCGGGTCGTCCAGGGTCCAGCCCTCGCCGATGCAGACGCGGCTTTCGTGGGCATCGAAGTCTGATTGCTTGATGAAGCGCACATCGTTGGTTGCCACCAGCGGCGCACCGAGCTGGTCGGCCAGGGCCACGGCGGCGTGCACGTACTCTTCATCACCGGCACGGTTGGTACGCTGCAGTTCGACGTAGAAACGCTCGGGGAACATGCCCAGCCAGTCGCGCAGCAGCGCCTCGGCTTCGTCGCTCCGGCCGGCCATCAGGGCCTGGCCGATATCGCCTTCCTTGCCTGCGGACAGGGCAATCAGCCCCTCGCTGGCCGGAGCGATCCAGTCACGCTGGAGAATCACCAGGCCATTGCGCTGGCCGTCGGTCCAGCCGCGCGAAATCAGCTCGGTAAGGTTACGGTAACCCGCAGGGTTCATGGCCAAGAGGCAGAGGCGCGACAGCGGTGCCTCAGGGTCGGCACCGGCCAGCCACAGGTCGGCACCGCAGATCGGCTTGATCCCGGCACCCATGGCGGTCTTGTAGAACTTCACCAGCGAGCACATGTTGCTCTGGTCAGTGATCGCCACCGCCGGCATGTTCATTCCAGCCAGCGCCTTGGCCAGCGGCTTGATCCGCACCAGGCCGTCGACCAGCGAGAATTCGGAGTGGACGCGCAGGTGAACGAAGGGAACCGACATGGAGAATCCTGTAGCAGTGCTGAACGACAAGGGCGGGATTGTAGCGTAAATGCGTGAGGGATTTGGGCCTGCTTCGCAGCCCATCACGACACAAGGCGACTGCTACCGCGGATCACGCCAGTTGAGTAGCCGCGGCCGTGTATCGCGAAAGGGCCGCAAAGCGGCCCCGGTGCACTAGATCAGTGAGTCGGTAACGCCCTCGCGGGCTTCCCAGGCTGCCCGTACCGGCGCAAAGGAACGCCGATGAATGGGTGTAGGCCCAAGCCGGGCCAAGGCCTCCAGGTGCACCGGCGTGGGGTACCCCTTGTGCCCGCCGATCCCGTAGCCAGGATAAATAAGCTCGAACGCGCTCATCTCACGGTCCCGGGTCACCTTGGCGAGGATCGAGGCCGCAGCAATGGCCGGTACCTGGCTATCCCCCTTGACCACTGGCGCAGCAGGCACCGCCAGCTTGGGGCAACGGTTGCCGTCGATCAGTGCGAGCTTGGGCGTGACATGCAGCCCCACAACGGCTCGCTGCATGGCCAGCATGGTGGCATGCAGAATGTTCAGGCGGTCGATCTCATCGACCTCGGCGCGGGCGATGCAAAAACTCAGGGCCTTTTCGCAGATCTCATCGAACAGCGCTTCGCGCTTGGCTTCGGTGAGCTTCTTCGAGTCGTTCAAGCCCAGGATCGGCCGAGCCGGGTCGAGAATCACTGCCGCCGTAACCACCGCGCCGCACAGCGGGCCGCGGCCCACCTCGTCCACGCCTGCGACCAGGTCCTCGACGAGGTTGAAATCCAGTCCTATCTGCATGTCAGCGGTCCTTGAGCAAGGCCAGCACCGCGTCGGCTGCCTGGTTAGAGGCGTCGCGGCGCAAGGTACGGTGAATCTCGTCGAAGCCTTCGGTCTGCCGACTGCCATCGGCCACCAGCGGCGCCAGGGCCTGGGCCAAGGCGTCGCTGGTGGCAGCATCCTGCAGCAGCTCGGGCACCAGCTCACGCTGAGCGAGCAAGTTTGGCAGCGACACGTAAGGGCTCTTTACCAGGCGCTTGAGTATCCAGTACGTCAACGGCGCAAGGCGGTAGGCCACAACCATGGGGCGTTTGTACAGCAACGCCTCCAGGGTGGCGGTGCCGGAGGCGATGAGCACCGCATCGCAGGCTGCCAGGGCTTGGTGGGACTGGCCATCGAGCAAGGTCAATGGCAAGTCGCGGCCTTCGAGCATTTGCTCAACCTGCGCACGCCGCGCGGCGTTGGCGCAGGGCAAGACGAAGCGCACATCCGGAATCTGCGACTGAAGGCGTTGGGCAGCATCGAGGAACAACGCCCCCAGGCGCCCGACCTCACCGCCACGGCTACCGGGCATCAATGCCACCACCGGACCTTCGCCAAGACCAAGCGCACTGCGCGCAGCCTGACGATCAGCGGTCAAGGGAATGGTATCGGCCAGCGGATGGCCGACAAACCGCACCGGTACACCCTGGTCTTCGTAGAACCGCGCCTCGAAGGGCAGCAGCGTCAGCATCAGGTCGCACCCTTCACGGATTTTCAGCACGCGCTTCTGCCGCCAGGCCCAGACTGATGGGCTGACGTAATGCACCGTCTTGATACCCGCCTGACGCAATTTCAATTCGATATTGAGAGTGAAGTCAGGGGCGTCGATGCCAATGAACACATCGGGCTTTTCAGCGATCAGGGTCTGGATCAGTGCCTTGCGCCGCTTGAGCAGCTCGCGCAGGCGCCCCAGCACTTCGACCAGGCCCATGACCGCCAGACGCTCCATGGGAAAATAAGACTGCAGGCCTTCGGCTTCCATCAGCGGACCGCCGACGCCGATAAAGCGCACATCGGGATGGCGCGCCTTCAAGGCGCGCATCAAACCGGAGCCAAGAATATCGCCACTGGCTTCACCCGCAACCAGCGCTACGCAAAGCTGGGCCATGTCAGCGGGTGATGCCGCGGGCGGAATTCACGATCGACTGACGGAACAGGTCGACCTCGGGGTGTTTGTTCGCCAACTCATCGAGTTCCTTGATCGCTTCTTCAACGGTCAGGCCCTGGCGGTAGACGATCTTGTAGGAGCGGCGCAGTGCATGAATCACTTCATCGCTGAACCCACGACGGCGCATGCCTTCGAAGTTCATGCTGCGGGCTTCGGCGGGGCTGCCGAACACCGTGACGAAGGCCGGAACGTCCTTGCCGATTGCCGTACCCATGCCGGAAAACGCATGAGCACCAATGTGACAATACTGGTGCACCAGGGTAAAACCGGAAAGGATCGCCCAGTCGCCCACATGCACATGGCCGGCCAGCGCTGTGTTGTTGACCAGGATGCAATGGTTGCCAATCACACTGTCATGACCGATATGTGCATAAGCCATGACCAGGTTATGGTCGCCCAGGGTGGTTTCCGAACGGTCCTGGACCGTACCACGGTGGATGGTCACACCTTCGCGGATCACATTGTGATCACCGATTACCAGACGCGTCGGCTCACCCTTGTACTTGAGGTCAGGGGTGTCTTCGCCAATCGAGGAAAACTGGTAGATGCGGTTGTGCTTGCCGATTCGGGTCGGCCCCTTCAGCACCACATGGGGACCGATGACGGTACCCTCCCCGATTTCCACATCGGGGCCAACGATCGACCACGGGCCAACCTCGACACCATCGGCCAGTTTGGCCGACGGATCGATGATCGCCCGCGGATCAATCGAACTCATAGGGAGCGTTCCGCGCAGGTGATCTCAGCCGAGCAGACCGGCTTGCCGTCGACCAGGGCACGGCACTCGAACTTCCAGATCATGCTCTTGCGGCTGAGGAACTTGGCTTCCAGGACGAGCTGGTCACCCGGCAATACCGGTTGACGGAAACGCAGCTTGTCGGAGCCAACGAAGTAGTACAGGGTGCCATCGGCCGGCTTGGTATCGAGCATCTTGAAGCCGAGGATGCCGGCCGCCTGGGCCATGGCCTCGATGATCAGGACGCCCGGCATGATCGGGTGCGCCGGGAAGTGGCCATTGAAGAACGGCTCGTTGATGCTGACATTCTTGTAGGCACGAATGCTCTGGGCCTCGAAGTCCAGATCCGTCACGCGATCTACCAGCAGGAACGGGTAGCGGTGAGGCAGGTATTCGCGAATCTCGTTGATGTCCATCATTTCGGGGGGAAGCCTGTAATAAGAATAGGGAGCGCAGGTGCTGACCACACGCTCCTTTTGCAATCCAAAGAGGAGCCAGCTAGCGACTGTTCACTCTTGCTCAGGAAATGGTATCAGCCTTCTGATGCCGGCTGGCCACCTGAGGTCACGGTATCGACACGTTTTTCCAGCTGCTGGAGACGCTTGGCCATGTCATCCAGCTGGCGGATACGCGCAGCGCTCTTGCGCCAGTCAGCCAGTGGCTGCATGGCAGTACCGGAAGAGTAGGCACCCGGTTCGGTGATAGAACGGGTCACCATGGTCATCCCGGATACGAATACGTTATCGCAGACATCGATATGACCCACCATGCCAACGCCGCCAGCAATGGTGCAATGCTTGCCAATGCGCGTGCTGCCGGAAATCCCGACGCAGGCAGCCATGGCCGTATGCTCACCGATCTGTACGTTGTGGGCGATCTGGATCTGGTTGTCGAGCTTGACCCCGTCGGCGATCCGCGTGTCGGACAGCGCGCCACGGTCTACGGCGGTGTTGACGCCGATCTCGACATCATCACCGATGGTGACGCCGCCAATCTGCGCGATCTTGCGCCAGACGCCCTTCTCGTTGGCGAAGCCGAAGCCCTCGCCGCCGATCACAGCACCCGACTGAATGACCACGCGCTTGCCGATAGTCACGTCGTGATACAGCGTGACCCGCGGAGCCAGCCAACCACCCTCGCCTACCACGCAACGGGCACCGATCACGCAGTGCGCGCCGATGCTGACGTTGGCGCCAATACGTGCGCCGCTCTCGACGACCGCGAACGGCCCGACGCTGGCACTGGCGTCCACCTGGGCGTCCTCGGCAACCACGGCGCTGGGATGGATTCCCGCTACAGCCTTGGGTTTGGGGTCGAACAGGTGAGAAATACGCGCATAGGCCAGGTACGGGTCTGCCACGATCAGGGCATTGCCGGCAAAGCTTTCGGCATCCGCAGCCTTGAGCAGCACCGCCGCCGCCTGGCTGTTATCCAGGTACTTGCGGTACTGCGGGTTGGCGAGGAAGCTCAATTGACCGGGGCCAGCCTCCTGCAAGGTGGCCAGCCCGGTAATCTGCAGCGCCTCGGAGCCTTTCAGTGTGGCCCCGAGGGCCTCGGCCAACTGGCCGAGCGTCATGGTCACGGTCATATCAACGGGCTTGGTTCATACGCTCGATGACCTGGCGGGTGATGTCGTACTGAGGTTTGACATCGATGACCGCACCACGCTCGAGGACCAGGTCGTAACCGCCTTTCTTGATCACTTCCTCGACAGCACCGTCGAGCTTCGGCTTAAGCTGCTTGAGCATGTCGCGGTCGGCAACGGCCTTGGCTTCGTTCAGCTCCTTGGACTGGAACTGGAAGTCACGGGCCTTTTGCTTGAATTCAAGTTCCAGGCGCTCACGCTCAGGCTGGGCCATCTTGTCGCCGCCCTTGATCAGACGGTCCTGGATGCCCTTGGCGCTGCTCTCCAGGGTCTTGAGCTTGGTCAGCTGCGGGCCGAACTTCTTCTCGGCATCCACCGCGTATTTCTTGGCGGCATCGGATTCGAGCAGCGCCATCTGATAGTTCAGAACGGCAACCTTCATTTCGGCGAAAGCCGGGGTGGCGACCAGCGCCGCGGCCACTACGGCCAGTTGAGTCAACTTACGCACGATGCACTCCTGGATAAACCGTTGTCGTTAAGCAAGGGCCGACCTTAGAAGGTCTGGCCCAGAGAGAATTGGAACACCTGGGTATCGGCATCGTCCGGCTTCTTCACCGGCATTGCCAGGCTGAAGCTCAGCGGGCCCAGGGCAGTGATCCAGGTGACACCCAGGCCGACCGAACTGGCCATGCCCGAGAAGCCGACCTTTTCGCAATCCGGCTTGCTGCCGCAATTGGTGTCGAACACGTTACCCACGTCCCAGAACACGGAGGTGCGCAGCGAACGCTGGTCCTTGACGAACGGCAATGGGAACAGCAGTTCTACACCACCTTGCACCAGCACGTTACCACCGAACGGCAATGGGTCCTGGTCCGGGTCACGGATGGTTCCTGGTTTACCATTGCCACTGGGATCGTTAGCACCGATGCTAGGTGTACTGCGTGGACCCAGGCTGCTGTCCTTGAAGCCGCGAACGGAGTTGAAGCCACCCGCGTAGTAGTTCTCGTAGAACGGCAGGCCCGAGGTGCCGCCGAAACCATCACCATAGCCCAGTTCGGTGTGCAGGCGCAGGGTGTAGTTGTTGGTGATCGGCTTGAACAGCTGGCCACGGTAGTCGAGTTTGTAGAACGACAGGTCGCTGCCCGGAATGGTGGTTTCCAGGGTCAAGCTCTGGGAATGACCACGGGTCGCCAGCACACCTTTGTTCAGGGTCGATTCGGACCAGCCGACCGAGGCCTTGAAGTTCAGGAAGTTGTCGCCCTCTTTCTCGAGGAAGTCGAAGATCTCGTTAACCGTGTACTTACCGGTCTTGATCTTGTCCTGCTGCACGCTCAGGCCGTAGGTCAGGCGCGAAGTCTCGCTGATCGGGTAGCCCAGGCTGATACCGGCGCCCAGGCTGTCTACCGCATAGCTTGCCACATCGACGTCGAGGTCGTCGTAGTTGGTGCTGCGGTAGAACGCGTTGTAACCCAGGCTGACGCCGTCGGCGGTGAAGTAGGGATCCACGTAGCCGAAGTTGTAGCGGGTCTGGTATTCGGAACGGGTCAGGCCGATGGAGACCTTGTTACCGGTACCGAGGAAGTTGCTCTGGCTGATCGAGCCGCCAAGGATCAGGCCGGCGCTCTGGGCAAAACCGACGCTTGCGGTGATCGAGCCGGATGCCTGCTCTTCCACGCTGTAGTTGACGTCGACCTGGTCGTCGGTGCCTGGCACCGGCGGGGTTTCAACGTTGACTTCCTTGAAGAAGCCCAGGCGCTCGAGGCGCGTCTTGGACTGGTCGATCAGGTAGGTCGAAGCCCAGCCGCCTTCCATCTGGCGCATCTCGCGGCGCAGCACTTCGTCTTCAGTCTTGGTGTTGCCACGGTAGTTGATGCGGTTGACGTAGGCACGCTTGCCCGGGTCGACCACGAACATGATGTCGACGGTGTGGTCCTGGTCGTTCGGCTGGGGCACGCCGTTGACGTTGGCGAAGGTATAGCCTTCGTTACCCAGACGGCGGGTAATCAGCTCGGAGGTAGTGGTCATTACCTTGCGCGAGAACACCTGGCCAGGCTGCACCAGCAGCAGCGATTTCACCTGGTCTTCCGGCACCTTGAGGTCACCGGAGAGCTTCACGTCGCGGACGGTGTACTTCTCGCCTTCGTTGACGTTGACGGTGATATAGACGTGCTTCTTGTCCGGGGTGATCGACACCTGGGTAGAGGCGATGTCCATGTTGATGTAGCCGCGGTCCAGGTAGTAGGAACGCAGGCGCTCCAGATCACCGGAGAGCTTCTCGCGGGCATACTTGTCGTCGTTCTTGAAGAACGACAGCCAGTTGGTGGTCTTCAGCTCGAACAGCTGCGACAGCTCCTCATCGCCGAACACGGTGTTGCCGACGATGTTGATGTGCTGGATGGCGGCGACGGTGCCCTCGTTGATCTTGATCTTCAACGCGACCCGGTTGCGCGGCTGTGGCACGACCTCGGCATCGACCTCGGCCGAGTAGCGGCCCTGGGCCACGTACTGGCGTTGCAGCTCGTTACGCACACCTTCGAGGGTGGCACGCTGGAAGATCTCGCCTTCGGACAGGCCCGATTGTTTCAGACCCTTCATCAGGTCATCGGTACTGATCGCCTTGTTGCCTTCGATCTCGATGCTCGACACCGACGGGCGCTCGACCACGTTGATGATCAGGACATTGCCGTCGCGGTTCAGCTGGATGTCCTGGAAGAAGCCAGTCTTGAACAACGAACGGGTCGACTCCACCAGACGCCGGTCGTCGGCCTGATCGCCCACGTTCAGGGGCAAGGCGCCGAAGACGCTGCCAGCGGAAACCCGCTGCAGGCCGTTGACACGAATATCGGAGATGGTGAAGGACTCGGCGTGAACTTCAGCGATCATCAGTGCGGAGAGGACCGCAGTTAGCAGCAGACGTTTCATGAAGTCCTTTTATTCCAACTGGCAATAAACAACCTGCCGCGAAAAGGCGGCAGGTTCGCAATGCGAAGCTTTTATAGTCGACCCAGATCGTTGATCAGGGCGAGCAACATCACCCCTACGACCAAACTGATACCGATCTGGACCCCCCAACCTTGCACCCGATCCGACAGCGGACGACCGCGCGCCCACTCGACCAGGTAAAACAGCAAATGCCCCCCATCCAGTACCGGGATGGGCAGCAGGTTAAGAACCCCCAGGCTTATGCTCAGGTAGGCGAGGAAATTCAGGAAATCCCCGATGCCGGACTGGGCTGAAGCGCCCGCCACTTTAGCAATGGTTATCGGTCCGCTCAAGTTTTTTACCGAGAGCTCCCCGAACAGCATTTTCTTCAACGATTCGAGGGTCAGGACACTCATGTTCCAAGTGCGCGAGACGCCCTCGCCCACGGCCTCCAGCGGGCCATAACTGACCTCGCGGAGCATGCCGGCAGGCCATTCGGTGCCTTTGACGCCAGCCCCCAGGTAACCACCGGCGGCCTTGCCTTCACCCTTGTGAGCCAGGGTTACCGGCACGTCCAGGGCTGCACCATCGCGCTCGACACGCACCACGACCTTGGCGTCAGGGCGGGCCCGCACCGTGTCGACCACCTGCTGCCAATCGCTCAACGCCACACCGTCGAGTGCCAGCAGTGTGTCGCCCAGCTTCAGCCCGGCAGCGGCAGCCGGGCCTTTCGGGTCGAGCTCAGCCACCACGGGCACTACCGCCGGGCGCCATGGCCGCAGCCCCAAGGCCTGGATCGGGTCCGGCTCATCGGCACCTTTCAACCAGCTGTCGAGCTTGACCTGCAACTGACGCGGCGCACTGGCACCTTCATCGAGCACCCCCACCTGCAGGGTTCCGCTTTCACCCAAACGACGGACCAGCTGCAGATTGACCGCTGACCAGCCGTTGGTCGGCTTGCCATCGATCGATACAATTTCCTGGCCAGCCAGCAGCCCAGCCGTAGCGGCCATGCTCCCGGACTCGACTGCACCGATCACCGGGCGGACTTGCTGTGTACCCAGCATCGCCAGCAGCCAGAAGAAGACGATAGCCAGCAGGAAGTTGGCTATCGGACCTGCGGCAACGATGGCAATGCGTTGGCGCACCGACTTGCGATTGAACGATTGGTCAGCCAGCGCCGGCGGAACATCGCCTTCGCGCTCATCGAGCATCTTGACGTAGCCACCCAGGGGAATCGCGGCCACCACGAACTCGGTGCCGTGCCGGTCATGCCAGCGCAGCAGCGGCGTGCCGAAGCCCACCGAGAAACGCAGCACCTTGACGCCACAGCGCCGGGCCACCCAGAAGTGGCCGAATTCGTGGAACGTGACCAGAACACCCAGGGCTACCAGGGTGCCGATAATCATGTAGAGCGCAGTCATACCCATCTCCGAATCACGTTCAGCGCAACCCTGCAGCAGGCCGCCATCAGCGGCCGTGGCGCCTCAGCCACTCGCGGGACAGCTCCCGGGCACGCTGGTCGGCAGCAAATACAGCCTCCAGCGAAGGCAATGGCACCACAGGTTCCTGCTCGAGCACCTGTTCGATCATACCCGCGATCTCAGGGAAGCGGATACGCCGCTCAAGAAATGCCTCGACCGCGATCTCGTTGGCCGCATTGAGCACGGCCGGCGCGCTGTTACCCGCCTCTGCCGCCTGACGCGCCAGGCGCAGGCAAGGGAAGCGCAGCGCGTCGGGCGCCTGGAAATCCAGGCGAGCAATCGCGAACAAGTCCAGTGGCGCTACCCCGGAGTCGATGCGCTCTGGCCAGGCCAGGGCATTGGCAATAGGGGTGCGCATATCCGGGTTACCCAACTGAGCCAGTACCGAACCGTCGACGTAATCCACCAGGGAGTGAATGACGCTTTGTGGGTGGACCACCACCTCGACCTTGGCCGGCGCCGCATCGAACAGCCAGCACGCCTCGATCAGCTCGAGGCCCTTGTTCATCATGCTTGCCGAGTCCACGGAAATCTTGCGCCCCATGGACCAGTTGGGATGGGCGCATGCCTGCTCGGGCGTCACATCGGCCAGGCCAGCCTGCGGCGTTTCCCGGAACGGGCCGCCCGAAGCAGTCAACAGGATACGGCGTACACCCACCTGGTTCAGGCCACGGCCATAGTCAGCGGGTAGGCACTGGAAGATCGCGTTGTGTTCGCTGTCGATGGGCAACAGCACGGCACCGCTTTGCCGCACCGCGTCCATGAACAATGCGCCAGACATTACCAGCGCTTCTTTATTGGCCAGCAGCACCTTCTTGCCCGCCTCGACGGCGGCTAAGGTGGGGCGCAGGCCGGCAGCGCCGACGATGGCCGCCATTACTGCATCGACCTCAGGGGCGGAGGCTATCGCGCAAAGGCCCGCCTCCCCTTCAAGCACCTCGGTGGAGCTGCCAGCGGCTGCCAGCGCAGCACGCAAGCGCGCGGCTGACTCGCCATTGGGCACTACGGCATAGGCCGGGCGATGCTGCACGCAAAGGGCAAGCAACTCGTCGATACGCGAGTAGCCGCTTAATGCGAATACCTGGTAGCGCTCGGGGTGACGGGCGATGACATCCAGGGTGCTCAGGCCGATCGAGCCGGTGGCGCCCAGCACAGTAATACGCTGCACTGCGCTCACATCACACCCCATTCAGCAGCCCACAGCAGCACGGCGAAGACTGGGATGGCCGCTGTCAGGCTGTCGATGCGGTCCAACACCCCACCATGGCCAGGCAACAGGTTGCTGCTGTCCTTGATGCCAGAGCGGCGCTTGAACATGCTCTCGGTCAGGTCACCGATCACCGACGACATTACCACCAGCGCCGCGCCCAAAAGCCCGAGCAGCAGCTGGCCAATACCCCAATCCCGGCTGATGCCGACCACCAGGGTAATCACCAGGCTGACAGCCAGCCCGCCATAGACACCTTCCCAGCTCTTGCCCGGGCTGACTTGCGGGGCCAGCTTGCGCTTGCCGAATGCTCGGCCGGAGAAGTAGGCGCCAATATCGGCAGCCCACACCAGCACCATGACAGAGAGAATCAACCAGTTACCCAACTGCCAGTGCTTGAGCAGCACCAGACCTTGCCAGGCCGGCAGCAGGATCAGCAGCCCGATCAGCAGACGGCAGGCAGCGCTGGCCCACAACTCGCCGCTACGCGGGTAAGTCAGCACCAGCCAGGTTGCCAGCCCCCACCAGATGACCGAAGCCCCCAACACCCAGGGCGCCAGGTCGGGCATCAGGTAGAGGAGCATCAGCGCTCCGGCGACCACGGCGGCGTAGACGATGCGCTGCGACTGGGCCATCAGCCCGGCCAGACGTGCCCATTCCCAGGCGCCAAGGGTCACCACGAAGCCGATGAACAGGGCGAAATCCCCGCCGTTGAGCAGGAAGAAGCCACCCAGCGCGACCGGCAGCAGGATCAGCGCGGTAATGATGCGTTGTTTAAGCATTAAGCACGAGCTCCAGCCTCGACCTGCTCGCTGGTCTTACCAAAGCGGCGCTGGCGCGAAGCGAAATCGGCCAGGGCATTGCGCATGGCCTCGTGTTTGAAGTCCGGCCAGTAAAGGTCGGAGAAGTACAGTTCGGCGTAGGCCAACTGCCACAACAGGAAGTTGCTGATACGGTGCTCGCCACCGGTGCGAATACAGAGGTCCGGCAACGGCAGCTCACCGGTGGCCAGGCAGGTCTGCAACAGGCCTGGGGTGATGTCGTCCGGGCGCAGATGACCGGCCTGGACTTCACGCGCCAACCGCTGTGCAGCCTGGGCGATGTCCCACTGACCGCCGTAGTTGGCGGCGATCTGCAGAATGAAGCGATTATTGCCAGCCGTCAGCGCTTCAGCTTCGCGCATGGCGGCCTGCAACTCGGGATGGAACCGCGAGCGGTCGCCGATGATGCGCAGGCTGATGTTGTTCTCATTGAGGCGCTTGGCCTCGCGGCGCAGCGCCGAGAAGAACAACTCCATCAACGCACCGACCTCTTCGGCCGGGCGCTGCCAGTTCTCGCTGGAGAAGGCGAACAGGGTCAGCACCTCGACCCCGGACTTGGCGCAGACTTCGATAACCGCACGCACAGCATCCACGCCGGCCTTATGCCCGGCAACGCCGGGCAACAGGCGCTTCTTCGCCCAGCGATTGTTGCCATCCATGATGATCGCGACGTGACGCGGCACCGAAGACGGTGCCACCAGCTTGGTCTTTTCCATTAAAAAACCTCGGCCTTAGACGGCCATAAGGTCCTTTTCCTTGGCTTTGAACGCAGCGTCAATTTCGGCGACGTACTTGTCGGTCAGCTTCTGGATCTCGTCAGCGGCGCGACGCTCTTCGTCTTCGCTGATTTCCTTGTCCTTGGTCAGCTTCTTCAGGTCAGCCAGGGCATCACGGCGCACGTTGCGCACGGCAACCTTGGCATCTTCGGCAACGCCGCTGGCCTGCTTGGTGTAGCCCTTGCGGGTTTCTTCGGTCAGGGCGGGCATCGGTACGCGGATAGTGGTGCCGGCACTGGACGGGTTCAGGCCCAGGTCGGAGGTCAGGATGGCCTTCTCGATGGCAGCGCTGAGGTTCTTGTCGTGGGCGACGATCTTCAGGGTGCGCGCATCTTCGACGGAAATCGCGGCCACCTGGTTCAGCGGCATTTCGCTGCCCCAAGCCGGGACCTTGACGCTGTCCAGGATGCTTGGGTGGGCGCGACCGGTGCGGATGGCTGCCAGGTTGCGGCCCAAGGCCTCGATGGACTTGCCCATGCGTTCCTGGGCGTCTTTCTTGATGTCGTTGATCATGCTTGACCTTCCTCGATCAGAGTACCTTCAGCGCCACCCACCACGATATTCAGCAGGGCGCCAGGCTTGTTCATGTTGAATACCCGCAATGGCATCTTGTGGTCACGGCACAGGCAGATTGCGGTCAGGTCCATGACGCCGAGCTTGCGATCCAGGACCTCATCGTAGGTCAGGTGATCGAACTTCTCGGCATGTGGGTCCTTGAATGGATCGGCAGTGTACACACCATCGACCTTGGTCGCCTTCAATACCACGTCGGCATCGATTTCGATGGCGCGCAGGCAGGCTGCCGAGTCGGTGGTGAAGAACGGGTTGCCGGTACCGGCGGAGAAAATTACCACATCCCCGGAGTTGAGGTGGCGAATAGCTTTGCGACGATCGTAATGATCGGTGACGCCAACCATGGAAATGGCCGACATGACCAGGGCCGGGATGTTCGAGCGCTCCAGCGCATCGCGCATGGCCAGGCCGTTCATCACGGTAGCCAGCATCCCCATGTGGTCGCCGGTGACACGGTCCATGCCGGCTGCGCTGAGCGCGGCACCACGGAACAGGTTGCCACCACCGATCACCAGGCCGACCTGGACACCGATCCCTACCAGCTGGCCAACTTCAAGGGCCATGCGATCCAGCACCTTCGGATCGATACCGAAGTCTTCCGAGCCCATCAGGGCCTCGCCGCTAAGTTTGAGCAAAATGCGTTTATAGCGAGGTTGGCGACCACTCACCTGCTGAGCCATTGCGAGTCTCTCCTGCGGCGTACTTTAGAAAATTCGTGCGGGCTGCTTGCAGCCTGCTAACTGTAGCGTGGCACCATTTTGGTGCCAGCGGAACGGGCTGGATAAACGCTGTTCCGCTTTGACAAAGAGGCTGCGCGCGTGAGCGGGCAGCCTCTTTGGGGCGACAGACGGGGCTGTCTTACTGCTTGGCAGCTGCTACCTGAGCGGCAACTTCAGCAGCGAAGTCGTCAACCGGCTTCTCGATGCCTTCGCCCACTTTGAAGTAGGTGAAGGAAACGATTTCGGCACCGGCTTTCTTGGCCAGTTCGCCGACCTTGATTTCCGGGTTCATGACGAAGGCTTGCTCGACCAGCGAAGCTTCGGCCAGGAACTTCGAGATACGGCCCTTGACCATGTTCTCGACGATGTTCTCAGGCTTGCCTTTGATCTTCTCTTCGTTCAGCTGCAGGAAGACGCCTTTCTCGCGCTCGATGGCTTCGGCCGACACTTCCGACGGCAGCAGGAACTCAGGGTTCGAAGCTGCAACGTGCATGGCGATGTTCTTGGCCAGCTCGACGTCGCCGCCCTTGAGGACGACAGCGGCACCGATCTTGTTGCCGTGCAGGTAAGCACCGACAACGTCACCCTCAACGCGGACCAGGCGACGGATGTTGACGTTCTCGCCGCACTTGGCGACCAGGGCTTCACGAGCGGCTTCACGCGAAGCGATCAGCGGAGCAGCGTCGGTCAGCTTCTGAGCGAAGGCTTCTTCGAGGCTTTCAGCAACGAAGTTCTTGAAGTCGTCTTGCAGGGCCAGGAAGTCGGTCTGCGAGTTCACTTCCAGCAGGACGGCGGATTTACCGTCGGTCTTGACGGCGATAGCGCCTTCAGCAGCGACGTTGCCAGCCTTTTTGGCAGCCTTGATGGCGCCCGAGGCACGCATGTCGTCAATGGCTTTCTCGATGTCGCCGCCGGCCTTTTCCAGGGCCTTTTTGCAATCCATCATGCCTTCGCCGGTACGCTCGCGCAGTTCTTTGACCAGCGCCGCAGTAATTGCTGCCATTTCAAAATCCTCTTGGAAAGTTTTTCAACCATTCCACCCGCTCGACACGGGCGTTAAATTCTGCAAATCCGCTGTTTTCAACTCAGCCGACCCATGATGCGGGGCCGTTGCTGACAGCAGGATTTCAAGGTGGCAAAAAGGGGGCTAAGCCCCCTTTTCGCGTGCCAAGTAGACGCTAGCGCCTATTACTCAGCAGCAGGTGCAGCCGCTTCTTCAGCGTAGACTTCGGTGCCGCCAGCAACGTTGTTGCGGCCGCGGATGACGGCGTCAGCCATCGAAGTCATGTACAGCTCGATAGCGCGAATGGCGTCATCGTTACCTGGGATGATGTAGTCAACACCTTCCGGGCTGCTGTTGGTATCGACAACGCCGATAACCGGGATGCCCAGCTTGTTGGCTTCGGTGATAGCAATGCGCTCGTGGTCAACGTCGATCACGAACAGGGCATCAGGCAGGCCGCCCATGTCCTTGATACCACCCAGGCTGCGATCCAGTTTTTCCAGGTCGCGGGAACGCATCAGGGCTTCTTTCTTGGTCAGCTTGGCGAAAGTGCCGTCTTCGGCCTGGGTTTCCAGGTCGCGCAGACGCTTGATCGAAGCGCGGATGGTCTTGTAGTTGGTCAGCATGCCGCCCAACCAGCGGTGGTCAACGTATGGCGAACCGCAACGAGCAGCTTGCTCGGCGACGATCTTGCCGGCGGAACGCTTGGTGCCGACGAACATGATCTTGTTCTTGCCCTGAGCCAGACGCTCTACGAACGCCAGGGCGTCGTTGAACATAGGCAGGGTTTTTTCCAGGTTGATGATGTGGATCTTGTTACGCGCGCCGAAAATGTACTTGCCCATTTTCGGGTTCCAGTAACGGGTCTGGTGGCCGAAGTGCACACCGGCCTTCAGCATATCGCGCATGTTGACTTGGGACATGATAGTTCCTTGATAAGTCGGGTTGGGCCTCCACGTATCCCAATGACCAACCCACGCACCTGAACACGAAGTTCGAGAATACGGGGCACCCAGGTCATCGTGTCGACACGTGTGTGGGTTTAGGGCTTACGGGGTCGTCCCCGAAAGCGGCGCATTTTATACCACAGACCGAGAACGAACGGAACCCAGCAAACATCACGTCCGTCAGCGGCTTTTGCAGCACCCCGCCAAACAGGCCAGAATGCCCCCTGTAGACAGCAGTATGGCCGCCTTTATCCCGACAGACTGCCGCCCTGCTCTGCTAGAATCCGGCCTTTCCCGTTTGTTCGCGCGGTATACCGCGCCGTAGAGAGCCTGTAATGACCGTCACCATCAAGACCGCAGAAGACATCGAGAAGATGCGCATCGCCGGCCGCCTGGCCGCCGAAGTGCTGGAAATGATCGAAGAACACGTCAAGCCCGGTGTCACCACCGAAGCGCTCGACCGCCTGTGCCATGACTACATCGTCAACGTGCAACAGGCCATTCCGGCGCCGCTCAACTACAAAGGCTACCCGAAGTCGATCTGCACCTCGATCAACCATGTGGTCTGCCACGGCATCCCCAACGACAAGCCACTCAAGGACGGTGACACGCTCAACATCGACGTCACCGTGATCAAGGACGGCTACCACGGCGATACCAGCCGCATGTTCCACGTCGGTACCGTGCCGGTATGGGCTGAGCGCCTGTCCAAGGTTACCCAGGAATGCATGTACAAGGCCATCGAGCTGGTCAAGCCGGGTTGCCGCCTGGGCGACATCGGTGAAGTGATCCAGAAGCACGCTGAAAAGAACGGCTTCTCGGTGGTACGCGAGTTCTGCGGCCATGGCATCGGCAAGGTATTCCACGAAGAGCCGCAGATCCTCCACTATGGCCGCGCCGGCACCGGCATGGAACTGAAAGAAGGCATGACCTTCACCATCGAGCCGATGATCAACCAGGGCAAGGCCGATACCAAGGTACTGGGCGACGGCTGGACCGCCATTACCAAGGACCGCAAGCTCTCGGCCCAGTGGGAGCACACCCTGGTGGTGACGGCTACCGGTTACGAGATCTTCACCCTGCGCAAGGACGATACCATCCCGCGCACCTCGGCCTGATTTCGCCCCAAGGCAACCTCAACGACAGGAACGCGACGCGATGCCCCAGGTGGATCCCGAGCTGTTCGATCGCGGCCAGTTCCAGGCGGAACTGGCCCTCAAGGCGAGCCCCATCGCCGCCTTCAAGAAAGCCATCCGCCAGGCCGGCGAGGTGCTCGACAAGCGTTTTCGCGGCGGCTGCGAAATCCGCCGGCTGATCGAGGACCGGGCGTGGCTCGTCGACAATATCCTGCAACAGGCCTGGAACCAGTTCGACTGGGGCGACGCCAACGGCATCGCCCTGGTCGCCGTCGGTGGCTACGGGCGTGGCGAACTGCACCCGCACTCGGACATCGACCTGCTGATCCTGCTCGGTGCGGCTGAGCACGAACAGTACCGCGAGGCCATCGAGCGTTTTCTGACCTTACTGTGGGACATCGGGCTGGAAGTCGGCCAGAGCGTGCGCACAGTCGACGAATGCGCCGAGCAGGCGAGCGCCGACCTCACGGTCATCACCAACCTGATGGAAAGCCGCACCGTCGCCGGCCCCGAACAGCTGCGCCAGCGCATGCTGGAGGTCACCAGCACGGCGCACATGTGGCCCAGCAAGGAATTCTTCCTGGCCAAACGGGCCGAACTCAAGGCCCGCCATCACAAGTACAACGACACCGAATACAACCTTGAGCCCAACGTCAAAGGCTCGCCCGGCGGCCTGCGCGACATCCAGACGGTGCTCTGGGTGGCTCGGCGCCAGTACGGCACCCTGAACCTGCACGCGCTGGCCGGCGAGGGCTTCCTGCTGGAAAGCGAAAACGAACTGCTGGCTTCCTCCCAGGACTTTTTGTGGAAGGTCCGCTACGCCCTGCACATGCTCGCAGGCCGCTCCGAGGACCGCCTGCTGTTCGACCACCAGCGCAGCATCGCCACGCTGCTGGGCTACACCGACGAAAACCCCAAGCGTGCCATCGAGCAGTTCATGCAGCAGTATTACCGGGTGGTGATGAGCATCAGCCAGCTGTGTGACCTGATCATTCAGCACTTCGAGGAGGTCATCCTTGCCGACGATGACAGCGGCACCACGCAGCCGTTGAACGCGCGCTTCCGCCTGCATGACGGCTATATAGAGGCGGTCAAACCAAACGTATTCAAGCGTACGCCGTTCGCCATGCTGGAAATCTTCGTGCTGATGGCCCAGCACCCCGAGATCAAGGGCGTGCGCGCCGACACGGTGCGGCTGCTGCGCGAACACCGGCACCTGATCGACGATACCTTCCGCAACGATATCCGCAACACCAGCCTGTTCATCGAGCTGTTCAAATGCGAAATCGGCATCCACCGCAACCTGCGGCGGATGAACCGCTACGGCATTCTCGGTCGCTACCTGCCGGAGTTCGGCCTGATCGTCGGGCAGATGCAGCACGATCTGTTTCACATCTATACGGTCGATGCGCACACCCTCAACCTCATCAAGCACCTGCGCAAACTGCAGTACACACCGGTCTCCGAGAAATTCCCGCTGGCCAGCAAGCTCATGGGCCGACTGCCCAAGCCTGAGCTGATCTACCTGGCGGGCCTTTACCATGACATCGGCAAAGGCCGACAGGGCGACCACTCCGAGCTCGGCGCGGTGGACGCCCAGAAGTTCTGCGAACGCCACCAGCTGCCAGCGTGGGACAGCCGGCTGATTGTCTGGCTGGTACAGAACCACCTGGTGATGTCGACCACCGCCCAGCGCAAGGACCTGTCCGACCCGCAGGTGATCAACGATTTCGCCCTGCACGTGGGCGACGAGACACGCCTGGACTACCTCTACGTATTGACCGTGGCCGACATCAACGCCACCAACCCCAGCCTGTGGAACTCCTGGCGCGCCAGCCTGCTGCGCCAGCTCTACACCGAGACCAAGCGCGCCTTGCGACGGGGCCTGGAAAACCCGCTGGACCGCGAGGAGCAGATCCGTCAGACCCAGAGCGCCGCGCTGGATATCCTGGTGCGTGAAGGCACCGACCCGGACGACGTGGAACAACTCTGGTCGCAACTGGGCGACGATTACTTCCTCAAGCACAACGCCGCCGACGTGGCCTGGCACAGCGACGCCATCCTGCAGCAACCTGCCGATGGCGGGCCGCTGGTACTGATCAAGGAAACCACCCAGCGCGAATTCGAGGGGGGTACGCAGATCTTCATCTACGCGCCCGACCAGCACGACTTCTTCGCCGTGACCGTGGCGGCCATGTCGCAGCTGAACTTGAACATCCACGATGCGCGCATCATCACTTCGAGCAGCCAGTTCACCCTCGACACCTACATCGTGCTGGACAACGACGGCGGCTCGATCGGCGACAACCCGCAGCGGGTCAAGCAGATCCGCGCCGGTCTCACCGAAGCGCTGCGCAACCCCGAGGATTACCCGACCATCATCCAGCGTCGGGTGCCGCGCCAGCTCAAGCACTTCAACTTCCCCCCCCAGGTGACCATTCTCAACGATGCGCAGCGTCCGGTGACCATCCTCGAGATCACCGCGCCGGACCGCCCTGGCCTGCTGGCACGGATCGGGCGGATCTTCCTGGAGTTCGACCTGTCGCTGCAGAATGCCAAGATCGCCACCCTCGGCGAGCGCGTGGAAGACGTGTTCTTCATTACCGACGCCGACAACCAGCCGTTGTCCGACCCGCAACTGTGCAGCCGCCTGCAGGAGGCCATCGTGCAGCAACTGCAGGCCGGCCAGACCAGCGACGCCAGCCCGACCCGCGTGACCTTTTAACGATTAGACGATTGACGAGACCTTGCGCCGATGAACCATGCCTTGACCCAGCTTCAGCCTTACCCGTTCGAGAAACTCCGTGCCCTGCTGGGCAGCGTGAAGCCTGCGGCGGACAAGCGCGCCATCGCCCTTTCGATCGGTGAGCCGAAGCACGAATCGCCGGCGTTCGTCGCCCAGGCCATGGCCGACAACCTAGACAAGCTGGCGGTCTACCCCAGCACCCTCGGCCTGCCCGCTTTGCGTCAGGCCATTGGTCAGTGGTGCGAGCGTCGTTTCGGCGTACCGGCTGGCTGGCTTGATGCGGAGCGCCATATCCTGCCGGTCAATGGTACCCGCGAAGCGCTGTTCGCCTTCACGCAGGCAGTGGTCAACCGTGCCGACGACGGCCTGGTGGTCAGCCCCAATCCGTTCTACCAGATCTATGAAGGTGCGGCCCTTCTGGCCGGCGCCACCCCGCATTACCTGCCGTGCCTGGAAAACAACGGTTTCAACCCGGACTTCGACGCAGTGACTGCCGACGTGTGGAAGCGCTGCCAGATCCTGTTCCTGTGCTCGCCGGGCAACCCTACCGGCGCGCTGGTGCCGATGGAGACCCTGAAGAAGCTGATTGCACTGGCCGACGAACATGACTTCGTGATCGCCGCCGACGAATGCTACAGCGAGCTGTACTTCGACGAAGACGCACCGCCGCCGGGCCTGCTCAGCGCCTGCGCTGAGCTGGGCCGCAGCGACTTCAAGCGCTGCGTGGTGTTCCACAGCCTGTCCAAACGCTCCAACCTGCCTGGCCTGCGCTCGGGCTTCGTCGCGGGTGACGCGCAGATCATCAAGCCATTTTTGCTGTACCGCACCTATCACGGTTGCGCCATGCCGGTGCAGACCCAGCTGGCGAGCATTGCCGCGTGGCAGGATGAGGCGCATGTACGTGAAAACCGGGACCAGTACCGCGCCAAGTACGATGCGGTGCTGGATATTCTACAGCCGGTGATGGACGTGCAACGCCCCGATGGTAGCTTCTACCTGTGGGCCAAGGTGCCGGGCGGTGATGCCGAGTTCACCCGCGACCTGTTCGAGGCGCAGCATGTGACCGTGGTACCTGGTTCGTACCTGTCACGTGAAGTGGATGGGGTGAATCCGGGTGCTGGACGGGTGCGCATGGCACTGGTTGCACCGCTGGCCGAATGCATCGAAGCGGCTGAGCGGATTCGTGCGTTCCTGCACACCCGCTGATTGATCAGGGCCGCTCTGCGGCCCATTCGCCGGCTTGCCGGCGATCGCCACCCCGCCGCTCTACTTGACGGCCCCCAGGTTCGCTTCACTCATATCCAGCTCCCCCAACACCTGCCGCACGACCTCATCGCCCACCAGATGCTGGCGATGCAGGTTGTACAGCTCCAACCGCTGTGCCCGCAGCGCCCGCAAGCGCAAACGCCGCTCCAGCAAGTCCATCTGCTCGGCCAGGGCCCGCGCCTCGGCCGTGTCGTTGTAACTGTTCAATTCATCGCGATACTCGGCCATCAACCTTGCCTTGAGCTCAGTGGCCATGGTCGCCTGAGCCGCATCTTGCGGTGCGCTGGCGTCAATCACCTCTTCCGCTTCCAGTGCATGAATCGCCGCCTCGACGGTGCGTCGCCAAGCCTCCAGGACTTCTTGATGCAACCGCTCGTCAGGGCTTTTGGTGATACCGCGCAGCAGGATCGGCAAGGCGATGCACGCGCTGATGAGCGACAGCAGGATGACCCCGGCGGCAATGAAAATCAGCAAGTCCCGTTCGGGGAAGGCCTTGCCTGCACCGATCAAGAGCGGCACCGACATCACACCGGCCAACGTCACCGCTCCCCGCACGCCACCCAGGGTCAGCAGCCAGCAGGAGCGCGCGGTCGGCATCAGGACGAGTGCTGGCTTACCGCGCCAACGCCGCACCACACCGATGGCCCGCCAGATGCTTTGTACCCAGATGAACCGCAGCAGGATCAACGCGCCGAAAATCGCCAGGACATCCAGGCATCGCCAGGCCAGGGTCGGCCACACGGTCGTTTCGTGGCTGACCACAGCCTTGATGATGTCCGGCAACTGCAGGCCCAGCAGCAGGAAGATCAGACCGTTGAAAGCGAACTCCAGCAACGACCAGACACTGCGGTTGAGCAGGCGGGTACTGGTCTGGCGTGGCAGCAGGTCGAGCCAGCTCTGCATCATGCCGGCTGCCACCGCCGAGAGAATGCCCGACACCCCAAGGCGCTCTGCCAGCACATAGGCGGCAAACGGCAGCAACAGCATGAACACCACATGGGTGGCCGGGTCATCCCAGCCGCGGGCGATCATCCATGCGCGCAAGCGGCCGATCAGCCAACTCAGGGCAACACCTACCGCCAGGCCGCCCAGGGCGACCAGCACAAAACTGAAACTTGCATCAGCCAGGGAAAACACGCCGGTGATTGCAGCCGCCAGGGCGAACTTGAAGGTCACTAGGCCCGACGCATCGTTCATCAGCGCCTCGCCCTGGAGCATGTGCATCAGCGGCGTAGGCAGGCGGTCCTGGGTTATGGCCGAGACGGCCACGGCGTCCGTGGGCGACAGTACCGCCGCAAGGGCGAATGCCACAGGTAGCGCAATACTGGGCAGCAACCAGTGGATGAAGTAGCCGGCACCGACCACGGTGAACAGCACCAGCCCCACGGCCAGGGCCACCACCGGACCACGGATGCGCCACAGTTCGCGCTTGGGGATGCGCCAGCCGTCGGCAAACAACAGCGGCGGCAGGAACAGAAACAGGAACAGCTCAGGGTCAAGGGCAACATGCAGCCCCAGGGTTGGCCAGGCCAGCAGCGCACCGGCGGCGATCTGCACCAAGGGCAGCGGTAGCGGGATAACCCGCCCGACCAGCTTCGACACACTGACCAGCGTGAGCAGAATAAGGACGGTGTAGGCTGACTGCATCCGTTAAAGCTTCCTTTGTGAACCAAGAACTACAGCGGGGCGAGACATCGCCATTGAAACAATATGTTAGCGGCCAGTGGCGATCCTGGGCCGCTGCACGATAGTCGCAGGACAACCGCGAATATGTAACACGATGATACTGACGGTTGTGACTGACGGATGCATGACGCGATTTCATCGGTGCTGGCAATCCCGAAGCAGCTAAATGGCGCCTGCGCCACTCTGCGAGCCTCAAGGCTTGCACACCCGTGGCGCTCGAAGGACCGATCCCGCATAATCCCGCGACTGACTTTCGGAAAATGGAGAGATTGGGGATACCTGTGGCCCCAATGTACACGATGACCTACACGCTCTACGGCATCAAAGCCTGCGACACCATGAAAAAGGCACGCACCTGGCTCGAAGACCACACCGTCGCCTACGAATTCCACGACTACAAGGCCCAAGGCATCGACCGTGACAGCCTGAACCGCTGGTGCGACGAACACGGCTGGGAAGTCATCCTCAACCGTGCCGGCACCACCTTCCGCAAGCTCGACGACGCCAGCAAGGCCGGCCTCGATCAAGCCAAGGCCGTCGAACTGATGCTGGCCCAGCCGTCGATGATCAAGCGCCCGGTGCTCGACCTCGGCACACGCACACTGGTCGGCTTCAAGCCCGACCTGTACGCCGCCGCCCTGGCCTGAGCCCGCTTACGCTTCTTACCCTATTTCGCACGAGGTAATCACATGTCCAATACCCTGTTCAGCCTGGCCTTCGGTGTCGGCTCCCAGAACCGCCAGGGCACCTGGCTGGAAGTCTTCTACGCACAACCGCTGCTCAAGCCTAGCGCCGAGCTGGTCGCCGCCGTCGCGCCGATCCTCGGTTATGAAGGTGGCAACCAGGCCATCGCCTTCAGCAACGCCCAGGCCGCGCAGCTGGCTGAAGCCGTCAAAGGTGTCGATGCCGCCCAGGCCGCCCTGCTGACCCGCCTGGCCGAAAGCCACAAGCCGCTGGTCGCCACCCTGCTGGCCGAAGACATCGCCCTGACCTCCACCCCGGAGGCCTACCTCAAGCTGCACCTGCTGTCGCATCGCCTGGTCAAGCCGCACGGCCTGAGCCTGGCAGGCATCTTCCCGCTGCTGCCGAACGTCGCCTGGACCAACCACGGCGCAATCGACCTGGCCGAACTGGCCGAGCTGCAACTGGAAGCGCGCCTCAAAGGCGAGCTGCTGGAAGTGTTCTCGGTGGACAAGTTCCCGAAGATGACCGACTACGTGGTCCCGGCCGGCGTGCGTATCGCCGACACCGCACGCGTGCGCCTGGGCGCCTACATCGGCGAAGGCACCACGATCATGCACGAAGGCTTCGTCAACTTTAACGCCGGCACCGAAGGCCCAGGCATGATCGAAGGCCGCGTTTCGGCGGGCGTCTTCGTCGGCAAGGGCTCGGACCTGGGCGGCGGCTGCTCGACCATGGGCACCCTGTCCGGTGGCGGCAACATCGTCATCAAGGTCGGCGAAGGCTGCCTGATCGGTGCCAACGCTGGTATCGGCATCCCGCTGGGCGACCGCAACACCGTCGAAGCCGGCCTGTACATTACAGCTGGCACCAAGGTCAACCTGCTCGATGAGAACAACGAGTTGGTCAAGGTGGTCAAGGCCCGCGACCTGGCCGGCCAGACCGACCTGCTGTTCCGCCGCAACTCGCTGAACGGTGCGGTCGAGTGCAAGACGCACAAATCGGCGATCGAGCTGAACGAGGCGCTGCACGCCCACAACTGAGAACGCCCTACGGGTTCGAAGTGTTAAGATCGGGTCTGGCGTACTCACGCCAGACCCGATTTTCATTCCAGGCCCCGTGATCATGTTCCAGCCCTCCCCCTGGCGTGTCGACTTCCCCGCCATCGCCGCCCTGCAACGGCAGCACCAGACCTACCTGGACAGCGCCGCCACGACCCAGAAGCCCCAGGCCCTGCTCGATGCCCTGAGCCATTACTACGGCCATGGCGCGGCCAACGTGCACCGTGCCCAACACCTGCCTGGCGCGCTGGCGACCCAGGCGTTCGAGGCCAGCCGCGACAAGGTTGCCGCCTGGCTCAATGCCGCCGAATCCCGCCAGATCATCTTCACCCACGGCGCGACCTCCGCGCTGAATCTTCTGGCCTACGGTTTGGAACACCGGTTCGAAGCAGGCGACGAAATCGCCGTGAGCGCCCTGGAGCATCACGCCAACCTGCTGCCTTGGCAGCAACTGGCGCGGCGCCGCAACCTGCGCCTGGTCGTACTGCCGCTGGACGAGCATGGCCGCATCGACCTGGACCAGGCACTGCAACTGATCGGGCCGCGTACTCGGCTGCTTGCCGTCAGCCAGTTGTCCAATGTGCTCGGCACCTGGCAACCGTTGGCCGCGCTGCTGGCCCACGCCCATGCCCAGGGCGCCCTGACCGTGGTCGATGGCGCCCAGGGCGTGGTGCATGGCCGTCATGATGTCCAGCAGCTGGGGTGCGACTTCTATGTGTTCTCCAGCCATAAGCTATATGGCCCCGAGGGTGTCGGTGTGCTCTACGGCCGCCCGCAGGCCTTGGAGCTGCTGCGCCATTGGCAGTTCGGCGGCGAGATGGTGCAACTGGCCGACTACCAGGGTGCTAGCTTCCGCCCTGCACCGCTGGGCTTCGAGGCGGGCACACCGCCCATCTCTGGCGTCATCGGCCTAGGCGCGAGCCTGGACTATCTGGGCGGGCTCGATGCCCACGCCGTTCAGGCCCATGAAACCAGCCTGCACCAGCATCTTCTGCGTGGCCTGGCCGACCGGGAGGGTGTGCGCCTGCTCGGCACGCCGCACACCGCCTTGGCCAGTTTTGTCATTGAAGGCGTACACAATGCCGACATTGCGCACCTGCTGACCGAGCAGGGCATCGCCGTACGCGCCGGCCATCACTGCGCCATGCCGCTGCTCAGGGGGTTGGGCCTGGACGGTGCCATTCGCGTGTCGCTGGGCCTATACAACGACAGCGACGACCTGCAGCGCTTCTTCGATGCGCTCGATCAAGGCCTGGAGCTGCTGCGATGAGCCTGCCCGCCGACGCCCAGGCGGCCCTGGAGCGCTTTGACCAGGCCCGCGGCTGGGAGCAGCGCGCGCGCCTGCTGATGCAGATGGGCGACCAGTTGCCCCCCCTGGCCGAGGGGGAAAAGTCGGAAAGCAACCGCGTACATGGCTGCGAAAGCCTGGTGTGGCTGGTGGCTGAACAGCATGACGGCCAGTGGCGGTTCAAGGCCAGCAGCGACGCACGCTTGCTGCGCGGGTTGCTGGCCTTGCTGCTGGTGAGGGTGCAGGGCCTCGACAGTGGCGCGCTGGCGGGGCTTGACCTGGGCGAGTGGTTTACCCGGTTGGGGCTGGAGCGGCAATTGTCACCCTCACGCAGCAACGGGTTGCATGCGGTATTGCAGCGAATGGCTGAACTGGTTTCAGCCAGTTGAAACGGACGCGGGTTTGACCCGCTCCGAAGGCCGCCGGGCCCCCGCCACCAGTTTTTCCACTGCCTTGCTGGCCGCCACCATGCCAAACGTAGCGGTCACCATCATCACCGCGCCAAAGCCACCGGAGCAGTCCAGGCGCACCCCTTCCCCGACGAAGCTCTTCTGCAGGCACACGCTGCCATCGCCCTTGGGGTAGCGCAGCTGTTCGCTGGAAAACACGCAAGGCACCCCGTAGTTACGGCTGACGTTACGCGAGAAGTTGTAATCGCGGCGCAAGGTCGAGCGTACCCGCGAAGCCAGCGGGTCATTGAAGGTCTTGTTGAGGTCGCCAATCTGGATCTGCGTCGGGTCAATCTGCCCACCCGCGCCACCGGTGGTGACAATGGCGATCTTGCGCCGCCGGCACCAGGCGATCAGCGCAGCCTTGGCCATCACGCTGTCGATGCAGTCGATCACGCAATCGAGGTTTTCGGTGATGTATTCGACCATGGTGTCCCGGGTGACGAAGTCAGCCACTGCGTGCACCGTGCACGCCGGGTTAATCGCCCGCAGGCGCTCGGCCATGACCTCGACCTTGGGCCGCCCCACCTGGCCCTCCAGGGCATGGGCCTGGCGGTTGGTGTTGCTGACGCAGACGTCGTCCAGGTCAAACAGGGTAATTTCGCCCACGCCGCTGCGCGCCAGCGCCTCGGCCGCCCAGGACCCGACGCCGCCGATACCCACCACGCCAACATGGGCCTGGCTCAGGCGGTGCAAACCCTCGTCACCGTACAGCCGGGCAACGCCGGCGAAGCGTGGATCTTCTGTGCTCATGATGGTACCCCGAAGCTCATACCGCAAAATCGGCGCGCATTATATGCCAGCAGCGTCGATGGCCTCCATCGTTAGGTAAGTCCCTACCAACCCTGCTTTAATGTCCTACCTCTTCGACAGATTTGGACGACAATGTCATCACGCAAATTCGGCCTGAACCTGGTGGTTGTCCTGGCCATCGCCGCACTGTTCACCGGCTTCTGGGCCCTGATCAACCGCCCGGTCTCCGCGCCTGCCTGGCCGGAGCAGATCTCTGGCTTCTCGTACTCGCCCTTCCGTCTTGGAGAAAGCCCGCAAAAGGGCCAGTACCCCACCGATGACGAGATGCGCCAGGACCTGGAGCAGATGAACAAGCTGACCGACAACATCCGCATCTATACCGTCGAAGGCACCCAGGCCGAAATTCCGCGGTTGGCCGAGGAGCTCGGCTTGCGCGTCACCCTGGGTATCTGGATCAGCCCGGACCTTGAGCGCAACGAGCGCGAGATCGCCAAGGCCATCGAACTGGCCAATACCTCGCGCAGCGTGGTGCGGGTGGTGGTGGGCAACGAAGCGCTGTTCCGCGAAGAGGTCACCCCCGAAGCGCTGATCCAGTACCTGGACCGGGTACGAGCCGCGGTCAAGGTACCAGTTACCACCAGTGAACAGTGGCACATCTGGAAGGAACACCCGGAGCTGGCCAAGCACGTCGACCTGATCGCCGCGCACATCCTGCCCTACTGGGAGTTCGTGCCGATGAAGGACTCGGTGGAGTTCGTGCTCGACCGCGCCCGCGAGCTCAAGCAGCAGTTCCCGCGCAAGCCCTTGCTGCTCTCGGAGGTCGGTTGGCCGAGCAACGGCCGCATGCGCGGCGGTGCCGACGCCACACAGGCGGACCAGGCCATCTACCTGCGCACTTTGGTCAATACCCTTAACCGCCGCGGCTACAACTATTTCGTCATCGAAGCTTACGACCAGCCATGGAAAGCCAGCGACGAGGGTTCGGTGGGCGCCTACTGGGGCGTGTTCAACGCAGAGCGCCAACAGAAATTCAATTTCGACGGGCCCGTGGTAGCCATCCCGCAATGGCGCGCGCTGGCGGTCGCCTCGGTGGTGCTGGCGATGATCGCGCTGACCGTGCTGCTGATCGACGGCTCGGCCTTGCGCCAGCGTGGCCGGACGTTCCTGACCTTCATCACCTTCCTCTGCGGTTCGGTGCTGGTCTGGATTGCCTATGACTACAGCCAACAATACAGCACCTGGTTCAGCCTGACCGTGGGCGTGCTGCTGGCGCTGGGCGCCCTGGGCGTCTTCATCGTGCTGCTGACCGAGGCCCACGAGCTGGCCGAGGCGGTGTGGATTCACAAACGGCGCAGGGAATTCCTCCCGGTGCAGGGCGACAGCGCCTATCGGCCCAAGGTCTCGGTACACGTGCCGTGCTACAACGAGCCACCGGAGATGGTCAAACAGACCCTCGACGCCCTGGCGGCACTGGACTACCCCGATTACGAAGTGCTGGTGATCGACAACAACACCAAAGACCCGGCTGTGTGGGAGCCGCTCAAGGCCCATTGCGAAAAACTCGGTGAGCGCTTCAAGTTCTTCCACGTCGCGCCGTTGGCAGGTTTCAAGGGCGGCGCACTGAACTACCTGATTCCGCACACAGCCAAGGATGCCGAGGTGATTGCGGTGATCGACTCGGACTATTGCGTGGACCGTAACTGGCTCAAGCACATGGTGCCGCACTTCGCCGACCCGAAGATCGCCGTGGTGCAATCGCCGCAGGACTACCGCGACCAGCACGAAAGCGCCTTCAAGAAGCTGTGCTACAGCGAATACAAAGGCTTTTTCCACATCGGTATGGTCACCCGCAACGACCGTGACGCGATCATCCAGCACGGCACCATGACCATGACCCGGCGCACTGTGCTCGAAGAGCTGGGCTGGGCGCAATGGTGCATCTGCGAGGATGCCGAACTGGGCCTGCGCGTGTTCGAAAAAGGCCTGTCGGCAGCCTACGCCCACAATAGTTACGGCAAGGGCCTGATGCCCGACACCTTCATCGACTTCAAGAAGCAACGCTTCCGCTGGGCCTACGGCGCCATCCAGATCATCAAGCACCATGCCGCCGCGCTGCTACGCGGCAAAGGCAGCGAGCTGACCCGCGGCCAGCGCTATCACTTCCTGGCCGGCTGGCTGCCCTGGATTGCCGACGGCATGAACATTTTCTTCACCGTCGGCGCACTGCTGTGGTCGGCGGCGATGATCATCGTGCCGCACCGGGTCGACCCACCGCTGATGATCTTCGCGATCCCGCCGCTGGCGTTGTTCTTCTTCAAGGTCGGCAAGATCATCTTCCTGTACCGCCGGGCGGTGGGGGTCAACCTAAAGGATGCGTTCGCCGCCGCACTGGCAGGGCTGGCGTTGTCGCATACCATTGCCAAGGCGGTGCTGTACGGGTTCTTCACCAGCAGCATGCCGTTCTTCCGCACCCCCAAGAATGCCGACAGCCATGGCGTGCTGGTGGCAATTTCCGAAGCGCGCGAAGAGCTGTTCATCATGTTGCTGCTGTGGGGCGCGGCGGCGGGGATCTACCTGGTACAAGGGTTGCCGAGCTCTGACATGCGCTTCTGGGTGGCGATGCTGCTGGTGCAGTCGCTGCCATATCTGGCAGCCTTGGTGATGGCACTGTTGTCGTCGCTGCCCAAGCCAAGCGACAACGTTGTGCAAGCCCAGGCAACGTGAAACCCATGGGGCTGCTGTGCAGCCCCATTGGCCCGTGCCGACAACCCCGGTTTGATATAAGATAACGCCCCTCGTTTTTCCGCCTTGCCTTGCCCCGGAGTTCCCCATGACGGCCCCTGCCGAGCTCTCGCCTACCCTTCAACTGGCCTGCGACCTGATCCGTCGCCCCTCGGTCACTCCCGTCGACGCCGACTGCCAGGCGCAGATGATGAATCGCTTGGGCGCCGTGGGCTTCCAGCTCGAACCGATGCGCATCGAGGACGTCGACAATTTCTGGGCCACCCATGGCAGCCAGGAAGGCCCGGTGCTGTGCTTCGCTGGCCACACCGACGTGGTCCCGACCGGCCCGGTGCAGCAGTGGCAGCATGAGCCATTCGAGGCGCTGATCGATGCCCAGGGCATGCTCTGCGGCCGCGGCGCTGCCGACATGAAGGGCAGCCTGGCCTCGATGGTGGTGGCCAGCGAGCGCTTCGTGCGTGACTACCCCGACCACCGTGGCAAGGTCGCCTTCCTGATCACCAGCGACGAAGAGGGCCCGGCCCACCACGGCACCAAGGCTGTCGTCGAACGCCTGCAGGCCCGTAATGAGCGCCTGGACTGGTGCATCGTCGGTGAACCATCGAGCACCACCTTGCTCGGTGACGTGGTCAAGAACGGCCGTCGTGGCTCGCTCGGCGCCACGCTGACCGTGCGTGGCAAGCAAGGCCACGTCGCCTACCCGCACCTGGCGCGCAACCCGATCCACCTGGCCGCGCCGGCCCTGGCGGAACTGGCTGCCGAGCACTGGGACGAAGGCAATGCGTTCTTCCCGCCTACCAGCTTCCAGATTTCCAACCTCAACGCTGGCACCGGCGCCACCAACGTGGTCCCAGGCGAGCTGGTCGCGCTGTTCAACTTCCGCTTCTCCACCGAGTCCACCGTCGAAGGCCTGCAGGCGCGGGTTTCGGCCATCCTCGACAAGCATGAGCTGGACTGGTCGATCGACTGGGCATTGTCGGGCCTGCCATTCCTCACCGAACCTGGCGAACTACTCGACGCGGTGGCGGCGAGCATCAAGGGTGTCACCGGTCGCGACACTCAGCCGTCCACCAGCGGCGGTACCTCCGATGGCCGCTTCATCGCCACCATGGGCACCCAGGTCGTAGAGCTCGGCCCGGTCAATGCCACCATCCACCAGGTCGACGAACGCATCCTGGCCAGCGACCTCGACCTGCTGACCGAAATCTACTACCAGACCCTGGTCCGGTTGCTCGCCTGATGCTCGCCTGCCCGATCTGCCAGGCGGCCCTGACGCGGCTCGACAACGGTGCAGTGTGCCCGGCCGGCCACCGCTTCGACCGCGCCCGCCAGGGTTACCTGAACCTGCTGCCCGTGCAGCACAAGAACAGCCGCGACCCCGGCGACAACCAGGCCATGGTCGAGGCCCGCCGTGACTTCCTCGACGCCGGCCACTACGCCCCTGTAGCTCAGCGCCTGGCCGAACTGGCCGCCGCGTACCAGCCCGGCGCCTGGCTCGACATCGGCTGCGGCGAAGGCTATTACACCGCACAGATCGCCCAGGCAGTGCCCCAGGCCGACGGCTACGCCCTGGACATCTCCCGCGAGGCGGTCAAGCGCGCCTGCCGCCGAGACCCTGGGGTGACCTGGATGGTCGCCAGCATGGCCCGCGTGCCATTGGCCGAGGCCAGTTGCCAGTTCATCGCCAGCGTGTTCAGCCCGCTGGACTGGGCTGAAGCCAAGCGCCTGCTCAGCCCCGGCGGCGGCCTGATGCGGGTGGGCCCGACCAGCGGCCACCTGATGGAGCTGCGCGAAGTGCTCTACGATGAAGTACGCCCTTACGCCGATGACAAGCACCTGGCCTTGGTGCCAGAGGGCATGGCCCACGCCCACAGCGAAATCCTCGAGTTCCGCCTGAGCTTGGCCGCGCCCAAGGCCCGCGCCGACTTGCTGGCCATGACCCCACACGGCTGGCGCGCCAGCGCCGAGAAACGCGCACGGGTGATCGAGCAGCCCGAGCCCTTCGAGGTCACGGTTTCCATGCGTTATGACTATTTTGTGCGCCAAGACTGAGCACACCCGGAGCCCTTATGCGCCAACCTGATATCGAGATCTACCTGAAGGACGCCGACGTCGACCACAAGCAGATTGCCCAATGGCTCGGCGAAGCGGTCGGCCCGTGCAGCGAGTGGCAACAGAAAGGCCAGACGTTCAAATGCAAGGCCGGTAACATTCCGGTCACCTGGCTACCCAAGGCTGTAGGGAAATGGAACAGCCTGTACCTGGAAAGCGACCAGACCCCATGGGCCGATGATGTCGCCTGCGCCCGCGCTGCCTTTGCTGCACTGGGCGTCGAAGTCCGTTGCGCACCGGGTGGCTGGGTCGAAGAAGATGGCGAGGAAGACGCCGATCGCTGGATTCGCATCAGTGCCGACGGAGAAGAAGAGATCACCTGGCGCACGTCATAAGCTGCAAGCCTTAGGCGGCCACCATCAGGAGCGGTCGCATCAGGCTGCAAGTTACACGGTCAACTTGCAGCTTGAAGCTTGTAGCCTCGAGGCTCAGAGCCCCACTACATCCTCGGCTTGCAGGCCTTTCTGGCCCTGCACACAGGCGTACTCCACCCGCTGCCCTTCGACCAGGGTACGATGCCCCTCACCGCGGATGGCGCGATAGTGGACGAAGACATCTGCCCCCCCTTCACGCTGAATGAAGCCATAGCCCTTGGCATCGTTGAACCACTTTACATTCCCAGTCTCACGAGACGACATCTGAACTACTCCGGATTTTTATTGTGAAGATCGCCTTGTAGACACAGAGTCTCCCCCCTGTGCCGACGCCGCTTGCCGAAATATCCTGCAAGTGGCAGGCCGAGTATATGACACAGAACAAAAAAATTTCATGACTGCACCCATCACTGCAGGATTTTGCTGAACTTACGCAGATACGGCAGACTAATTGACTGCACATTCACCTGAAATCACACCCAGGGCACACACCCCATGACCCGTTCCCCCCTGCGCCGCCTGATCTTCGGCGCTTTGCGTCGCCTGTTGTACCTGTGGGTGCGCTCCGAGACCATCAACCAGTCGTCTCTGAGCCTGCAGCTCGACCGCAGCCGCCCTGTTTTCTATGCCCTGCCATCGCCTTCGCTCACCGACCTTGCCGTGCTCGATCACGAATGCACCAAGGCCGGGTTACCACGCCCGGTGCTGCCGGTCGCGGTAGGTTCACTTCACGAGCCTGCCGGGTTCTTCTACCTCACTCCCGCCCCGGACTGGCTCGGCCGCCAGGACAAACGCGGTGCGCCACCCACCCTCGAACGCGTGGTCGCAGCCGTGGCCCAGCATGCCGAAGAAGACGCCCAGATCATTCCGGTCAGCGTGTTCTGGGGCCAGACGCCCGCCAGTGAATCCAGCCCGTGGAAGCTGCTGTTCGCCGACAGCTGGGCGGTCACCGGCCGCCTGCGCCGGCTGCTCACCATCCTGATTCTGGGGCGCAAGACCCGCGTGCAGTTCTCGGCGCCGATGCATGTCCGCGAACTGGTGCAGCACAACAAAGGCCACGAACGCACCGTGCGCATGGCCCAGCGCCTGATGCGCGTGCATTTTCGCAACCTCAAGGCCGCGGTCATCGGCCCGGACATCTCTCACCGGCGCAATCTGGTCAAAGGCCTGGTGCATGCCCCACTGGTCCGCCAGGCCATCACCGAGCAAGCGCAGCGCGAGAACATCCCCCTGGCCAAAGCCGAGGCGCAGGCGCTGCGCTACGGTAACGAAATCGCCTCGGACTACACCTACACGGCGATCCGCTTCCTCGAAGTGGTGCTGAGTTGGTTCTGGAACAAGATCTACGACGGCATCAAGGTCAACCACATCGAGCAAGTGCAAGGCATCGCCCCCGGCCATGAAGTGATCTATGTGCCGTGCCACCGCAGCCACATTGACTATCTGCTGCTGTCCTACCTGCTGTTCCGCAACGGCCTGACGCCGCCGCACATCGCTGCGGGCATCAACCTCAACATGCCGGTGATCGGCGGCTTGTTGCGCCGGGGCGGCGCATTCTTCATGCGTCGCACGTTCAAGGGCAACCCGCTCTACACCGCGGTATTCAACGAATACCTGCACACCCTGTTCACCAAAGGGTTCCCGGTAGAGTACTTCGTCGAGGGCGGACGCTCTCGCACCGGGCGTATGCTTCAGCCACGAACCGGGATGTTGGCGATCACCCTGCGCAGCTTCCTGCGCTCCTCGCGCACGCCGATCGTCTTCGTGCCGGTGTACATCGGCTACGAGCGGGTGCTCGAGGGCCGCACCTACCTGGGCGAATTGCGCGGTGCCAGCAAAAAGAAGGAATCGATCTTCGACATCTTCAAAGTCATCGGCGCACTGAAGCAGCGTTTCGGCCAGGTCTACGTCAACTTCGGCGAACCGATCCGCCTGGCGGGCTTTCTCGACCAACAGCAACCCGGCTGGCGCGAACAGGCGCTTGGCCCGCAGTTCCGCCCTGCCTGGCTCAACGAGGCCACCACCCGCCTGGGCGAAACCGTGGCTCGTCACCTCAACGAGGCTGCGGCGGTCAACCCCGTCAACCTGGTGGCACTGGCATTGCTCTCCACCAGCCGCCTGGCCCTGGACGAAAACGCTCTGAACCGGGTGCTGGACCTGTACCTGACCTTGCTGCGCAAGGTGCCGTACTCCGAGCACACGACCCTGCCAGAGGGTGACGGCAAGGCGTTGATCGAACACGTCAGGGGCATGGACTTGCTGGCCGAGCAAAACGACGCTCTGGGCCGCATCCTTTACCTGGATGAAGCCAACGCGGTCCTGATGACCTATTACCGCAACAACGTCCTGCACATCTTTGCCCTGCCGGCGCTGTTGGCGAGTTTCTTTCACAGCAGTTCGCGAATGAGCCGCCAGTTGCTTGGCCAGTACGTGCAGGCGTTGTACCCGTACCTGCAGGCCGAGCTGTTCCTGCGCTGGGCGCCCGAGCAACTGGACGCGGTGATTGACCAGTGGCTGGCGGCACTGGTCGAACAGGGCCTGCTGCGCCAGGAAGGCGATGTCTACATACGCCCGGCACCGAGCTCGCGGCAATTCGTCCTGCTGACCTTGCTCGCCCGCACCGTTACCCAGACGCTGCAGCGCTTCTACATGGCCACGTCGCTGCTGCTCAACAGCGGGCAGAACACCCTCAGTGCCGAGGCGCTGGAAGACCTGTGCGTGATGATGGCCCAGCGCCTGTCGATCCTGCATGGCCTGAACGCCCCGGAGTTCTTCGACAAGACGTTGTTCCGCCACTTCATCCAGACCTTGATCGAACAAGGTGTGCTGCGCCCGGACAGCAACGGCAAGCTGGGTTACCACGACAAGCTTGGCGAACTTGCCGAGGGCGTAGCCAAGCGCGTGTTGTCGGCTGAGCTGCGCCTGTCGATTCGCCAAGTGGCGCTGCACCGCGAGGACTCGCTGGAAGCATCGATCATCTAGGGCTTCATCGGCAGGAAAAATCCGCTAAAGTCCCTGGGGTTGGCCACAAGCCAGCTCCAAGGACAACGGAGATTCCATGAAAAAGCTCGTTATGCTGTGTTGCGCATCCCTGCTCGCGGCCTGCTCCAGCCACACCCCGTCGACCCAGGCCAGCCTGGATGGCGAAGTCTTCTACCTGCAGCGCATCGCGCTGCCGCCCGCCGCCACCTTGAGCGTGGAACTGCAAGATGTGTCGCTGATGGACGCCCCCGCCGTGACCCTGGCCCGCCAGGCCGGCCCGGTCAAAGGCAACGTGCCGCTACCGTTCCACCTCACCTATGATTCGGCCCAGGTCAAGCCCGGCCACCGCTATGCGGTCAGTGCCCGGATCGAACTGGACGGCAACCTGCTGTTCATCAATACCGAACACCACGGCGTTGCGCTCGATGGCAGCGATGCGCAGCCAGTACGGGTCAAAGTCGACCCAGTGCGCTGATTTCCGCCTACTTCTGTTGAAAAGGAACGCTTCATGATCCGCTCCTCCCTGCGCTTCACTGCGCTGTGCGCCGGCCTGCTGCTGTCAGCCAGCGCGCTGGCCCTGTCGCTTGGCGACCTGAGCCAGAAAGACGCCACCGGTGGCCTGAAAGACGCCCTCACCCAGGGTGCCCAGATCGCCGTCAAGCAATTGAGCACCCCCGGCGGTTTCAGCAACAACCCGGATGTACGCATCGAACTTCCAGGCAACCTCGGCAAAGCCGCCAAAGCCATGAAGATGTTCGGCAAGGGTGACCAGGTCGAAGCCCTGGAAACCAGCATGAACAAGGCCGCCGAAGCAGCGGTCCCGCAAGCGCAGGCAATCCTGGTGAATGCGGTGAAGAACATGAGCGTGACCGATGCCAAGGGCATTCTCAGCGGCGGTGACGATTCGGCCACCCAGTACCTGAACAAGAGCAGCCGCGAACAGATCCGCGCCAAGTTCCTGCCCATCGTCAAGCAAGCCACCGACAAGGTCGGCCTGGCCCAGCAGTACAACAGCTTCGCTGGGCAGGCCAAGGGCCTGGGGCTGATCAAGGACGATGCCAACATCGAGAACTACGTGACCGAGAAAGCCATGGACGGGCTGTTCGAGATGATCGGCAAGCAGGAACAGAGCATCCGCCAGAACCCGGCACAGGCGGCCACCAGCCTGGCCAAGAAGGTGTTTGGCGCCCTCTGATCGCCAATGGGCTGCTTGGCAGCCCATTCACTGGGCCCACGCCACAGAGTCCTGTAGGAGCGGGCTTGCCCCGCGATGGAGGGCAACGCCCTCCCCCTTATACCCTCAACCTTTCCTAACCCTAAACCAAGCCGCATACAATGCCGGCAGGAACAGCAAGGTCAGCGCCGTGGCCACAATCAGCCCCCCCATGATCGCCACCGCCATCGGCCCGTAGAACACACTCCTCGACAACGGAATCATCGCCAGCACCGCCGCCAGTGCCGTCAGCACGATCGGCCTGAAGCGCCGCACGGTAGCCTCGATGATCGCCTGCCAACGGTCCAGCCCCGAAGCAATGTCCTGTTCGATCTGGTCCACCAGAATCACCGAGTTGCGCATGATCATCCCTGCCAGGGCAATGGTGCCGAGCATGGCGACGAACCCGAACGGCTGGCGGAACACCAGCAGGAACAGGGTCACGCCGATCAGCCCCAAGGGCGCGGTGAGGAACACCATCACCGTGCGCGAGAAACTGCGCAGCTGGATCATCAGCAAGCTCAGCACCACGACGATGAACAGCGGCATGCCGGCATTCACTGACTTCTGCCCGCGCTCGGCATCCTCTACCGTGCCCCCCACTTCCAGCAGGTAACCATCCGGCAGCCTGGCCTTGATCTCGTTCAAGGTTGGCTCGATCTGGCGCACCAAGGTCGCCGGTTGCTCCTTGTCGTAGATATCGGCGCGCACGGTTACCGTCGGCAGGCGGTTGCGGTGCCAGATAATGCCTTCCTCGAAGCCATATTGCAGGGTCGCCACTTGCGACAGCGCGACGCTCTGGCCGTTGTCCGTGGGCAAGGCCAGGCTGCCAAGGTTACCCAGCTCGCTGCGCTCCTTCAGCGTGCCGCGCAGAAGGATCTCGATCAGCTCGTCGTCCTCGCGGTACTGGCTGACCGTGGTGCCGGTCAGCGAGCTTTGCAGGAAGCTGGCCAGGTGCGCGGTGCTCACCCCCAGGGCACGAGCCCGGTCCTGATCGATTTCCAGGAATACCGCCTTGCTTGGCTCCTCCCAGTCCAGGTGCACATTCACCACATGGGGATTCTCGCGCACCTTGTCGGCCACCTCGCGGGCCAACGCGCGGGCCTTCTCGATATGCTCGCCGGTAACCCGGAACTGCACCGGGTAGCCCACGGGCGGGCCGTTTTCCAGGCGGGTGACGCGGGCACGCAGGTCGGGGAATTGCTGGTCCACGGTGTCGATCAGCCAACTGCGCAGGCGCTCCCGATCCTCCATCGACTTGGCCAGCACCACGAACTGGGCAAAGCTGGCCGCCGGCAGTTGCTGGTCCAGCGGCAGGTAGAAGCGTGGCGACCCAGTGCCGACATAGGCCACATAGTTGTCGATGCCCTCCTGCTGCTTGAGCAGCGCTTCCAGTTGTTTGACCCGTTCGGTGGTGTTGGCCAGCGACGCGCCTTCGGCCAGCTTCAGATCGACCATCAGCTCCGGGCGCCCGGATGCCGGGAAGAACTGCTGGGGCACGAAACGGAACAACAGGATGCTGCCGACGAACGCTGCGACGGTCAGCAGGATGACCGTCTTGCGCCGACGCACGCACCATTCCACCACACGCCGCACGCGCTGGTAGAACGGGGTGGCATAAGGGTCTGGCGCGCCGTCCCCATGGCGGGCCGCATGCAACTTTGCCAGGTCAGGCAACAAACGTTCGCCCAGGTAAGGCACGAACACCACAGCCGCTACCCAGGAGGTCAACAGCGCAATGGTCACGACCTGGAAGATCGAACGGGTGTACTCACCCGTGCTCGAGGCGGCAGTAGCGATGGGCAGGAAGCCGGCGGCGGTAATCAGGGTGCCGGTGAGCATCGGGAAGGCCGTGCTGGTCCAGGCGTAACTGGCCGCCTTGAGGCGGTCGAAACCCTGCTCCATTTTGATCGCCATCATCTCCACGGCAATGATCGCGTCGTCCACCAGCAAGCCCAAGGCCAGCACCAGCGCCCCGAGGGAGATCTTGTGCAGACCAATGCCGAAGTAATGCATGGCAGCGAAGGTCATGGCCAGCACCAGGGGGATAGCCAGGGCCACTACCAGCCCGGTGCGCAAGCCGAGCGAGAAGAAGCTCACCAGCAGGACGATCACCAACGCTTCGATCAGCACCTGGACGAACTCGCCTACGCCTGCCTTGACCGCAGCGGGCTGGTCGGAAACCTTGCGCAGCTCCATGCCGGCCGGCAGGTTGCGCGCCAGGCGTTCGAACTCGCCTTCCAGGGCCTTGCCCAGTACCAGGATGTCGCCGCCATCTTTCATCGACACCGCCAGCCCAATGGCATCCTCGCCCATGAAGCGCATGCGCGGTGCGGGAGGGTCGTTGAAACCACGGTGTACGTCAGCCACATCACCGATGCGGAAGGTGCGGTCACCGACACGGATGGGGAACTGTCTGATCTGGTCAACGCTGGCGAAACGCCCACTTACCCGCAACTGCAGGCGCTCGCTAGGCGTCTCGAAGAAGCCCGCGGTGCTGACGGCGTTCTGTTCACGCAGCGCTTGCTGCACGGCCTCCAACGGCACGCCAAGGGTGGCCAGCTTGAGGTTGGACAGTTCGATCCAGATCTTCTCGTCCTGCAGGCCGAGCAGCTCCACCTTGCCCACATCCTTGACCCGTTGCAGCTGGATCTGGATACGGTCGGCATAGTCCTTGAGCACCGCATAGTCGAAACCGGCGCCGATCAGTGCGTAGAGGTTGCCGAAGGTGGTGCCGAATTCGTCGTTGAAGAACGGCCCCTGGATTTCAGGCGGCAAGGTGTGGCGAATGTCCGCGACTTTTTTGCGGATCTGGTACCACAGCTCGGGAATGTCCTTGGAATGCAACGAGTCGCGGGCCATGAAGGTCACCTGCGACTCACCGGGCCGGGAGAACGAGACGATCTTCTCGTACTCACCGGTTTCCATCAGTTTCTTCTCGATGCGCTCGGTGACCTGGCGCGACACTTCCTCGGCGGTGGCGCCCGGCCACAGGGTGCGGATGACCATGGCCTTGAAGGTAAAGGGCGGGTCTTCGCTCTGGCCAAGCTTGGTGTAGGACATGGCGCCAATTGCCGCCAGCAGGATCATCAGGAACAGCACGATCTGGCGATTACGCAGCGCCCAGGCGGAAAGGTTGAAACCCATCGGGACTTACTCCTTGGCCGTCAGGTTCACAACGCGGTTGGTGCGGTCCACAGGCCGCACCTCCTGCCCTTCTCGCAACACATGGCCGCCAGCGGCGACCACCCAGTCGCCAGGATTCAAGCCTTCGAGTACCGGTACAGTTTCGCTGCCATACGGCCCCAGGCGCACAACGGCCCGCTCGACACGGCGTTCCTGGTTGACCCGCCAGACATAGGCCTGCCCGTCTTCAGCGGTAACCGCCGACAACGGCACCGCCAGTGGGACCATCCCGTCATGGGCGATGAACACCCGCGCGCTCTGGCCCAGTTCGGCCGGTGCCTTGACCGAGGTGAAGGCGATGCGAGCGGCAAAGGTGCGCGAACGAGGGTCGGCAGCAGGTGACAATTCACGGATGCGCCCCGGGAACCGCTCATTGGGGTGCGACCACAGCTCGACGCTGACCGGCTGGCCCACGGCGAAGCGGGCGAACTGCTGTTCCGGCAGGCTGATGGCCACTTCCCGCTCACCGTCCGCGGCCAGGGTGAAGACTGTCTGCCCGGCGGCAACCACCTGGCCGACCTCGACCTGGCGCTTGGCTATGACACCCGCCTGCGATGCACGCAATACGGCGTATTCGGCCTGGTTGCCGGCCACCTCGAACTCGGCCTTCGCCTGCTTCAGCCGCGCCTGGCCGGCACGGAACAGGTTTTCGGCATTGTCGTACTGCGAGTGGCTGACCATCTGCCGGTCCAGCAGCTTCTGGTAGCGGTCACGCTCGGCACGCACCAGCGCCAGGTTGGCCTCGGCGCCCGCCAGTTGGGCGCGGTTGGCTTCCAGTTGCAGGCGCACGTCCTGGGGGTCGAGTTCAGCCAGCGGCTGCTCGGCGTTCACCCGTTGGCCCTCTTCGACCAGGCGCTTGGTGACCTTGCCGGCGATACGAAATGCCAGTTCCGGCTCGAGCCGCGCCCGTACTTCACCGGGGTAGCTGTCCGCCGCGGCTTGCGCCGGCTGCGGCTGAACGACCAGCGCCGGGCGAGGTGCTGCTGGCGGAGCGGCTTGCTGGCCACAGGCTGTCAGGAGCAGCGTGGCGGCAACGGGCAGAGCGAGGGACAAGGCATGACGCAACATGATGAATCCTTTCGCGACGGGCGCATCGAATATTTATACTGGCGAGTATATTAAGTCAGGGAACCGAAGCCGGGAAGCCAGCGTCGGAAAGAAAATCACCCTCAGCGATTGGTCGTTCCTTGCAGCCGGAAGCCGCCTTAGCCGGTAAGATGAGCGCCTTCTCACCCAGATGCGGACTCCAATGCCCAACGACGCACCCATCGGCCCCGGCCGGCCCAAGGACCTCGCCAAGCGCGAGGCGATCCTCGAAGCCGCCAAGACACTGTTCCTCAGCCTTGGCTATGCCAACACCAGCATGGATGCGGTCGCTGCGGCGGCAGGTGTTTCAAAACTCACCGTGTACAGCCACTTCAACGACAAGCAGACCCTGTTCAGTTCGGCGGTAATGGCGACCTGCCAGAACCAACTCCCCGACCTGATCTTCGAGTATCCCGAAGGCGCGGCGGTGGAGGACGTGCTGCTGAACATTGCACGCAGCTTCCAGGCGCTGGTCAGCAGCGACGAGGCAGTCAAGCTGAGCCGGCTGATCATGGCCCTGGGCAGCCAGGACCCGGGGTTTGGCGAATTCTTCTACGAAGCGGGACCCAAACGGGTGCTGGCAGGCATGGAAGCGCTGCTGCGCGGGATTGATGAGCGTGGGCTATTGCGCATTGCCAACCCATTGCAGGCGGCCGAGCATTTCTTCTGCCTGGTCAAGGGTGCACCCGATTATCGGTTGTTGCTGGGGTGTGCGGGGCCACTGGAGCGGGACGAGGCCGAGGCGCATGTGCGCGAGGTGGTGGGGGTGTTCTTGCGAGCGTTCCACCCTTGAAAGATCTACCGCTTGACGTGTGCGCCCCCCTATAGGAGCAGCCTTGTGCTGTGCAGGGCCGCAAAGCGGCTCCAGCACTATTCGCGACACCGCAAGAGCGCCTGAGGCGCTCTGCGTGCAGGCTAGCCCTTCAACGCCTTCTTCGGGTAGATGTCATACCGGCTCGACTTGCCCTCCAGGCTATGGCTGGGCTTGGGCCCGTCGATGATCGGCGCCTTGCGTGGGCGCTTGACCACGACCCGGTGGCTGGCCAGGGCCAGAGCGGCCTCGAGCAAAGCCGGGGCATCCAAGTCATCACCCACCAATGGCCGGAACACGCGCATCTCCTTTTTCACCAAGGCGCTCTTGTCCCGGTGCGGGAACATCGGGTCGAGGTAGATCACCTGCGGCGCCTCCCCTTCCCAGGCGCGCATGCGCTCGATGGCGTTTCCCGTCAACAGGCGCATGCGCCCGACGATAGGCCCCACCTCTTCATCCGATCGCGCCCGCGCCAGGCCATCCTCCAGCAGCGCGGCAACCAGCGGCTGGCGCTCGATCAGGGTCATCTGGCAGCCCAGGCTGGCCAGCACGAACGCATCCTTGCCCAACCCAGCCGTAGCATCGAGCACCTGCGGCCGGACACCTTGGGCAATACCCACGGCCTTGGCGATCATCTGGCCGTTGCCACCGCCAAACTGGCGGCGGTGCGCGGCCTGGCCTTCAACGAAGTCCACACGCACCGGCCCAGGCGCCTGCGGGCCCAGTTGCTGGATCTGCAGGCCTTGAGCACCTACCTGTACGGCGAAGCCGGCGGTAGCGTCCTGCAGCGGCAGGCCCAGGCGCTCGGCCCATGCCGTAGCCTGTTGCGCGTACTCAGCCGACATCGCTTCGACCCTGATCCCCGTGCCTTGCTCTTCCATCGTCCACACCTAAAAAATCAAACCAAGCCCTTAATGAATCGGCAGCATCGGCCGATACAGGCAATATCCCGCTATTCTGCCAGAGCACAACGCGCGCGACTGCCATGACAGATACTCTTCCCATCGGCTTGACCTACCTGTCGCCTGTCGGCAACTACGGTCGGCAGAATACCCAGGCACTCGGGGGCGTCAGCCACCTGTGGCAGGATTTCTTCGCCCGTGCCATGGCCGAACAGCAAGGGGATGGGACAGACAGCGTCAGCCAGGCGCTGATGCAATACGACAAAGACAGCGGCGAGCCACTGGGCGGGGCCAAGGCCCTGGCCCTGATTGACGCCCAGCGCGCTTGCCCAGTGCACGACACCATCGTTGCGCCACCCGAGCCGCTGTTCCTGCCCAAGGCCGAACTCGAGGCCAACCTGCTCGAACCTGCCCCAGAGCCCTTCAGTGCTGCCGAACTGATCCAGCAACAGCGCCAGCTCGACCTCAGCAACAGCTGGTTGCGCCCGGTGGTCATGAGCCAGGGCCACCCACTGCCTGAACCTGGCCCGGGGCCGTCACCGCGTCCGCTGCACCTGCCGATCGCCGAGTTGGAAATGAACCTGCTCGACCCGGCGCCAGAACCCTTCGACGACGCGTCAATAGCCAAGCAGCAGAACGACCTGGAATTCGACATTCACTGGGCACGTCCAGTGGTGCTGAACAACGTCCGCGTCCACGCCTGAGATCAGCGGCACGCCTGCCAGCGCCCCATGTCCAGGTGAAAGTGGTTGTGGTGGGCGGCATTGTAGTCCGGGCCCAGCACCGTACTGAAGCTTTCGCACGCCGCCTGTTGAACCTCGCGCAGAAACTGCGCCTTCTGCCCACCGGCCTGCCAGTCCCGCGCCAGCACGATGCGCTCACCGCCCTGCAGGCGAAAGCCGCTGATGTCCAGGGCATTGGCCGTGGCGTGCTGGCTCAGCCGCCCCTGCTTGCGGTGGTAGACGTTGCGGCAAGCGAAGCTGCCCAGGTGCTCGACCTGCGCCACGGGCTCGCCGAATACCCTTTGCGCCGCGGGTTGCAGGCCGTGCACCTCGAACAAGGCATACGCCACCGCCAGCGGGCAGGTGGCGAGAAAACTGCTGCCCAGGCGCGCCTGCCCCCGCTCGATACGCCACACATTGCGCAGCGGGCAGTTGGCCGTTGCCGGGCTGTCGGCCTGCGCCTTGAAGCGCAGATCGCTGGTTTCCAGCGCCTGGCGACACAACCCTGGATCGTCGCGCAGGCGTGCCAGCTTGTAAGGGGTCAACAGGTTGGGTGGCTGGCGCACATCCAGCACCGCCCAAGGGTTCCAGGCGTCCGGCAGGCGCCAGCCATGGTGCCAGGCCAGGCCCGCCGCGATCAGCAGCAGCCCACCCAGCCAAGCCAGTGTGCGCACGCCGCCTCAGCGGCGGAACAGGTCGTTGAGCTGGGCGAAGGGCAACGCCTGCTCCCCATAACCGAACGTACCTTGATCGCGTATCTCCAGCGCCGCGCGCTGGAGTGCCCCGAGTGCCACGCGGGCCAACGACGAGCCTACGCTGATACGGCGCACGCCCAGGTCCTGCAACTGGTTGACGCTCAGCGGCACGCCTGCCAGCCCCATCAGCACGTTCACCGGTTTCGGCGCCACGGCCTGCACCACCGCACGGATCTCGTCAACGCTGCGCAGCCCTGGCGCATACAGCACATCGGCGCCCGCCTCGGCATAGGCCTGCAGGCGCAGGATGGTGTCGTCCAGGTCCATGCGCCCGTGCAGCAGGTTCTCCGCACGGGCACAGAGCGTGAACGGGAATGGCAAGCTGCGCGCGGCCTGCACGGCGGCACGCACCCGCTCCACCGCCAGGCCGAAGTCATAGATAGGCGCATCGCTGTGGCCACTGGCATCTTCGATCGACCCTCCCACCAAGCCCGTTTCGGCGGCGCGCAGAATGGTCTGGGCGCAGGCCTCGGGCAGGTCGCCAAAGCCATTTTCCAGATCGGCCGCAACCGGCAGGGCCGTCGCATCAACGATATGCCCGGCGTTGTCGAGTGTTTCATCCAGGCTCAAGGCGCCCTCGGCGTCCGGCCGCCCGAGGCTGAAGGCGAGGCCCGCACTGGTTGTGGCCAGCGCCTCGAAGCCAAGGCTTGCAAGGAGCTTGGCGGAGCCGGCATCCCAAGGGTTGGGGATGACGAAGGCGCCATCACGCTCGTGCAGCGCCTTGAAGGCTTCAGCGCGCAGGGTTTGTACATCCATGGTCACAACCTCCGGGTGGTCGGGGAAAGATCAGAGTAGTCCCAGTTGTTCGACCTCAGGGGCGCGCGGCAATTCCGGCAAAGCCGCCAGGCCAGGCAGGCGGGCCATCAGCCGCTGATGGAAGCGCTGGGCCAACGCGGCAGCCAGGCGATTGTCAGAGGTATGCAGAAAGACATAGGGGCTGCGCCCCTCCTCTACCCAGCGGGCGACCTTTTCCACCCACGGCGTGAGGAAGGGTTCGTTGGCTTCGAGTTCGGGGTGGCCGATGAAACGCACCTGCGGGTGCTGACTGAACGCCGCCGGGCGCGGCGGCACTTTGGGTTTCTTGGCCTGGGCATGAAGCACGGCAGGTTCGCGCGAGGCGCAACTGAACAGTGCACGCGGGTCCAGGCAGATGCGCTCCACGCCACGTTCATGCAGCAAGCGGTTGAGCAGGCGCTCTTCTTCACCTTTGGCGAAGAACGCCTGGTTGCGCACCTCCACCGCCACCGGTACCCCAATCTGATCGAGAAAGGCGCCCAGCTCTGCCAAACGCGCTGGGCCGAACTGGGCCGGCAGTTGCAGCCAGTACGGCGATACCCGCTGGCCAAGCGGCGCCAGCAGCCGTGTGAAGTCGAAGGCTGACTCGAGCCGGTCACGCAGGTCGCCCTCGTGGCTTACGTCACCGGGGAACTTCGCGGTAAAGCGAAAGTGCGCAGGCATCACCTGAGCCCAGCGTGCGACGGTAGCCGGCGCAGGGCGGGCATAGAAGGTGGTGTTACCCTCCACCGCGTTGAACACCTGGCTGTACAGACCCAGGAACTCGTTGGTGCGGGCATCAGCGGGATACAGATAGTCGCGCCAGGCGTTTTCACTCCACGACGGACAACCGAGAAAATAAGGCAGGTGGGATAGAGTCATCCCTCAAATGTACAGGTCGAGCCCCAGTACTTCCATTTCCCAGTCAGTAAAGCCTGCAGTACTGAGGTAACTGGCAAGGGCGGTTGCCGTGCGCCGATCGCGAGCGCGAGGGAACACCATGTCCTGCTGGCGAGCTGGCAAACCTCCCGAACGGGGACGTGGAGTCGCCTCCTGGGCGGCGTCCCCCTCTTCGATCAGTTCGCCATCGTCAATCGTCTCATCGCGCACCGGCGCCTTTCGCGGCATGCGCTTGATGGGATAAGACTGCGATGAGAAACCGTCGATACGCATGAATGAGTACTCAGGACCAGTGATGGCAATTTAGCAGCATCCGGCCCGCGCCGCTAATGCTCCCGTGATAACTGGACCACACTTCGCAGCAAAGGTCTTATCGTCAAGTGCGATAACCGACGAACAGCACTCAACGTGCCTTGGGGGTGGCGACGTTGTCACGCAGGTAGACCGGCTGCGCCTGCTCGGCGGCGATGGCCTCGCCGCGGGCCCAGGCGAAATTGGCCAGGGTGAGAATATCCAGGGCATTGGGCAACGCCGCGGGGTTGCTGGCACTGGCCTGCACCGCCAACTGCTCGGCGTAGCTCCAGCCCGTGCCGGCGCCGAACCATTGACCATGGCTGCCCTCTGGCAACGCCACGCGCTCCGGCGGCAGCACCGCCTCCAGCCCTTGCAGGCGCATCTCCCCGGCCACCGCCTGGTAGCAGCCCCAATAGACTTCGCCCATACGAGCATCAATCGCCGCTGCGACTTGCTGCACGCCTTGTTCACGCAGAGCGCCCTGAGCCAGTGCCGCCAGGTTGGAGACCGGCAAGACCGGGCGCTCCAATGCAAAAGCCAGACCCTGCACTACACCTATGGCAATACGCACGCCGGTGAAGGCGCCAGGGCCACGGCCAAACGCGATAGCGTCGAGGTCGTTCAAGGCCACCCCGGCATCCGCCAGCAACTGCTTGATCATTGGCAGCAGCTTTTGCGCATGCATGCGCGGGATCACCTCGTAATGGCTGGTTACCTTGCCATCATGCAGCAGCGCAACGGAACAGGCTTCGGTGGCGGTATCCAGGGCCAGCAGGGTGGTCATCGAACGGGTATCCAGGTGCGAATGAAAAGAGCGGCAGTATAGAGCAGCAGCGGCGTTGTGTCCCGAGGGGGCGCTGTGCGGCCCTTGTAGGAGCGGCCTTGTGCCGCGATGGGGCGCAACGCGGCCCTTGTAGGAGCGGCCTTGTGCCGCGATGGGCCGCAACGCGGCCCCACGATTTCAGCTTCGCCGCAGAAATTGCCGGGGCCGCTTTGCGGCCCATCGCGGCACAAGGCCGCTCCTACAAGGGCCGCGGCGGGCCGTGGATTGCAGCCCTGAAACGACAACGGCCCGCAAGCGGGCCGTTGTGACGCACGGTGATGGATCAGCTCAAAGCAGCCAGCACCTTGGTGGTGATCGAGTCGACCGAACCTACGCCTTCGATGTGGCTGTACTTGGGCTTGCCGGCGTTGGCGGCCGAGAGCTTCTGGTAGAACTCCACCAGCGGCTTGGTCTGGCTGTGGTAGACCGAGAGACGATGACGCACGGTTTCTTCCTTGTCGTCGTCACGCTGAATCAGGTCTTCGCCTGTAACGTCGTCCTTGCCTTCCACTTTCGGCGGGTTGTACTGAATGTGGTAGGTACGGCCCGAGGCCGGGTGCACGCGGCGGCCAGCCATGCGGCCAACGATCTCTTCGTCGTCCACGGCGATCTCGACCACGGCGTCGATGTCGACACCGGCAGCGACCATGGCTTCAGCCTGCGGAATGGTGCGTGGGAAACCGTCGAACAGGCAGCCGTTGGCGCAGTCCGGCTGGGCGATGCGCTCCTTGACCAGGCTGATGATCAGCTCGTCGGAAACCAACTGGCCGGCATCCATGACTTTCTTGAGCTCCAGGCCCAACGGGGTGCCGGCCTTGACGGCGGCACGCAGCATGTCACCGGTGGAGATCTGTGGAATACCGAACTTCTCGGTGATGAACTTTGCCTGAGTACCTTTACCGGCCCCGGGAGCTCCCAGCAGAATTACGCGCATCTCGTGCTCCTCAAATTTTTTTATGAAATTCAATGGATTCGGCGACCAGGGCCAAGTCCGGAAAATCGGGTATGACCATAAATCGGTCAGAAGGCTGCTCAAGATACACAGCGCCCGGCAGCCAGACAAGCGTCCCAAAGGTGCAGGAATGTCCCACGCGCACGCTGGGTTGCGGGTGGTTGCGCCCGGTGCAACCACCCTCCCGACACTGCCTCGGCCGATCCCACGCCACTGGGTACAGGCGCAGCCTCTTGACCTCAGCCGGTGTTGCGCAAGCCCGCGGCAATCCCGGCCACCGTCACCAGCAAGGCCTGCTCCAATGGGCTGTCCAGAGCGGCTTCACGGCTGCGCGAACGGGCCAGCAACTCAGCCTGCAGGCGGTGCAGTGGGTCCAGATAGGTGTTGCGCAGACTGATGAATTCCAAGGTTTCAGGGCTGTGCGCCAGTAGCACCGGCTGCCCCGTCAAGCCCAGTACCACCTGGCAGGACTGCGACAATAGGTCGCGCAAATGCGCCCCCAAAGCAAGCAAGCCCGGTTGCACCAGACGTTCGTCGTAGGCCTCGGCGATTTGCGCGTCGGCTTTGGCCAGCACCATTTCCAACATGTCGATGCGGGTGCGGAAGAACGGCCACTGCTCACGCATCTGCGCAAGCAACTCGCCTTGCCCACGGGCCAGGGCATTGTTCAGGGCCGTTTCCCAGCCCAGCCAGGCTGGCAACATCAGGCGCGTCTGGGTCCAACCGAAAATCCACGGAATCGCGCGCAGGCTTTCGATACCGCCAGCGCGCCGCTTGGCCGGTCGGCTGCCCAGCGGCAGCCGCCCCAACTCCTGCTCCGGCGTGGATTGGCGGAAGTACTCGACAAAATCTGGGTTCTCTCGCACAACGGCCCGGTAGGCCTTGACGCCATCGGCGGCCAGCTGGTCCATCAGCGCACGCCAGGCAGGCTCCGGCGGTGGAGGTGGCAACAAGGTGGCTTCCAGCACCGCTGCCAGGTAAAGGTTGAGGTTCTGCTCGGCGATGCCCGGCAAGCCGAACTTGAAACGGATCATCTCGCCCTGCTCGGTGGTGCGAAAACGCCCCGCCACCGAGCCCGGCGGCTGCGACAGGATTGCCGCGTGGGCTGGGCCACCCCCTCGGCCGACGGTACCGCCACGGCCGTGGAACAACAGCAGCTCGACCTGATGCTCGCGGCAGATGCGTACCAAGTGCTCCTGGGCGCGGTATTGCGCCCAGGCCGCCGCTGTGGTGCCGGCATCCTTGGCCGAGTCGGAGTAGCCGATCATCACCTCCTGCGGCCCGCGCAACCCGGCGCGATAGCCCGGCAGGCCCAGCAACCGCTCCATCACCGGCCCGGCGTTGTCCAGGTCGGCCAGGGTTTCGAACAACGGCACCACCCGCATGGGCCGAGTCAGGCCAGCTTCCTTGAGCAGCAACTGCACCGCCAGCACATCGGATGCGGCACCCGCCATCGAGATGACATACGAGCCCAGCGATGCCCCTGGCGCTGCGGCGATTTCACGACAGGTGGCGAGCACCTCGGCGGTGTCAGCCTGGGGATGGAAATGCGCTGGCAGCAGTGGCCGACGGTTTTTCAGTTCGGTTTGCAGAAACGCGATACGGGTGTCTTCGTCCCAATCGGCATAGCTACCAAGGCCCAGGTAATCAGTGATCTCCGACAGCGCATCTCGGTGTCGTGCTGCATCCTGGCGTACGTCCAGGCGGCCCAGGAACAGCCCGAAGGTTACCGCCCGGCGCAGGCTGTCCAACAGTGGGCCATCGGCGATCACACCCATGCCGCATTCATGCAGCGAGTGATAGCACAGCTCCAGCGGGGCGATCAGGTCGCGGTTGTCCACCAGCACGTCGGCGCTGGCCGGCTGGCTGCTGGTCAATGCCGAATGGGCCCAGGCACGCGTCGCCCGCAAGCGGTCACGCAGTTGCTTGAGCACGGCGCGGTATGGCTCGGCGCTGTCCCCCACCCGCTCGCGCACCGCACTGCTGGCCTGCTGCATCGACAGCTCAGCGGCCAACGCGTCAATGTCACGCAAGAACAGGTCGGCAGCCATCCAGCGTGCCAACAGCAGCACCTCACGGGTAACGGCGGCGGTGACGTTGGGGTTGCCGTCACGGTCGCCGCCCATCCAGGAGGCGAAGCGGATGGGTGCGGCTTCCAGCGGCAGGCGCAGGCCGGTGGCCTCGAACAACGCCTTGTCGACCTTGCGCAGATGGTTGGGTATGGCCTGCCACAGGGAATGCTCGATAACTGCAAAACCCCACTTGGCTTCATCCACCGGGGTCGGCCGGGTGCGGCGGATTTCTTCAGTGTGCCAGGCCTCGGCGATCAGCCGTCGCAGCCGCTCACGCACCTGCTCACGCTCGCCGCAGGTCAAGTCACGATGGTCTTGCACCGCCAACTGGCCGGCGATGGCATCGTACTTCTGGATCAACGTGCGCCGCGCCACTTCGGTCGGATGCGCCGTAAGCACCAGTTGGATATCGAGCTTGGCCAGTTGCCGAGACAGGGCATCGTCCTTGTGCCCGGCCTGCTTTAAGCGCGCCAGCAATTCGGGCAGGACGCGGGCTTCGAAAGGCTCGGGCTGCTCGGTATCACGGCGGCGAATCAACTGGTACTGCTCAGCGATGTTGGCCAGGTTGAGGAACTGGTTGAAAGCCCGCGCCACCGGCAGCAGGTCTTCTTCGGCAAGGTCGGCCAGGGTCGAGCTCAGTTGCTCGCCCGCGCTGCGGCGGTCGGCCTTGGCACTGTGGCGGATGTCCTCGATCTTCTGCAGGAACGCCTCACCGTGCTGCTGGCGAATGGTCTCGCCGAGCAACTCCCCCAACACATGGACGTCTTCACGCAGGCGTACATCGATATCGGTCATTGGCCCTCTCTTCGGCGCGGCTCGCCCGCGCTCTGTTCAGAAAACAGCACGGGTTCAAGAGTGCCCACAGGCGGGGTCCCATGGCAAGCCACGATCAGGCAAAGCAAACTAAAGTGAGAGCACGACAGTCCGATGCAATGCAGCCTTTGCAGGCGTTTACAGAGGTCATCATGAAAATCCGCGAACTCGCCCAGCACTGGGAACAGAATGCCGCCGGCACCTTGAGCCCAACCGGCCATACCTTGCACCTGGACCTCGAATCGGAGGCCAGGCTGGCCGCGCTCATCGACATGTACCCCAAGCGCACCGCTGAGGAGCTGCTCGGTGAACTGGTTGCTGCCGCGCTGGAAGAACTGGAAGCCAGCTTTCCTTACGTACAGGGCCAGAAGGTCATTTCTACCGACGAAGAGGGCGACCCGCTGTACGAAGACATAGGCTCTACTCCGCGCTTTCTGGCCTTGTCACGGCGCCATCTGCAAGCACTGAGCAACACCGACGAATAACCTGCGCATGGGCCGTTGCGAAGCTGTTCGCCAGCCCGCAACGGGCCACGCACCTACACGGTTTTATCGGCACGCAGGCGCCGTGATAAGTGACTTATTAGTCACAAATTCCCGCTCAAAATTGGCAATTTTTTCTGAACTATTCTAAAAAGCTATCAGTCACAGCCAATAGCCATCACGCTAAAACCCTGCACACCTGCGTTGTGCACCGTTAGGCTGAAACACCGCGGAATGTCAGGGATTGAGCGATGGACTGCTACGGACATCGTCGTTATCAGGAGTGATCCAATGGAGCTGACCACCATGAAGACCCGCACTTCAAAACTTTCATCCACTCATGTGCGCGGGTTCAAGCTGGCCGCGCTGGCCCTGGGCAGTAGCCTGGTCCTGGCCGGCTGTGCGGGCAACCCGCCCACCGAGCAGTACGCCGTTACCCAGTCCGCCGTGAACTCTGCCGTCAGCGCTGGCGGTACTGAGTACGCTGCCGTTGAAATGAAAGCGGCACAGGACAAGTTCAAGCAGGCCGAAATCGCCATGCATGACAAAAAGTACGACGACGCCAAGCGTCTGGCCGAACAGGCCGAATGGGACGCTCGCCTCGCCGAACGCAAGGCCCAGGCGGCCAAGGCCCAGAAGGCCGTGCAGGATGCCCGCCAGGGCGTTCAGGACGTACGTGAGGAAGGCCTGCGCAGCGCTCAGTGAGCCCTGCCCCGCCTGCCTTAGCCTTCGCACTCGATCAAAGGATGAACACTATGCGCAATTACGTCATGATTCCCGCTCTGCTGGCCCTGAGCGTCGGCCTCGCTGCCTGCTCGCACGACCCGAACGCCAACCTGGAATCGGCCCGCACCAACTTCTCGGCGCTGCAGAGCGATCCACAATCGAGCAAAGTCGCCGCCCTTGAAACCAAGGACGCCCAGGACTGGCTGAACAAGGCCGACAAGGCCTACATGGACCGTGAAGACACCAAGAAAGTCGACCAGCTGGCCTACCTGACCAACCAGCGCGTCGAAGTGGCCAAGCAGACCATCGCCTTGCGTACCGCCGAAAACGAGCTGAAAAACGCCTCCGCCCAGCGCGCACAGGCCAAGCTCGATGCACGCGATGCGCAGATCGCCAAGCTGCGGGACAGCCTCAACGCCAAGCAGACCGACCGTGGCACCCTGGTGACCTTCGGCGACGTGCTGTTCGATTTCAACAAGGCCGAGCTCAAGAGCAGCGCCTTGCCCAACGTCACCAAGCTGGCTCAGTTCCTTCAGGAAAACCCTGAGCGCAAGGTGATCGTCGAGGGTTACACCGACAGCGTAGGTTCGGCCAACTACAACCAGACCCTCTCGGAGCGTCGCGCCGGTGCCGTGCGCATGGCACTGGTACGTGCTGGCGTCGACCCGGCGCGCATCGTCGCCCAGGGCTATGGCAAGGAGTATCCGGTAGCGGACAACTCCAGCAACTCTGGCCGTGCGCAAAACCGTCGCGTGGAGGTGACCATCTCCAACGACAACCAGCCAGTGGCACCGCGTTCGGTAAGCCAAGCGCAATAAGCCTGGTTAGCTGAAAGCAGAACCCCGCCGTGATGGCGGGGTTTTTTATGGGCGACCTTTCCAAAAGCCAGGCGCGCCTGGGTACACGTCGCTCACTGTTGTTGTTGCGGGGTTTCTTCCCCCATGCAACGCACAGCCCGTTTGCGCTCGTCCACCAACACACCCGTCAGGCCTTTTTGCTGGGTATCGAACAGCACCAGCACGCCGTCGATACACTGCGCGACCTGCGGCGCAGGGTCCAACGACACCTTGTAATCCTCCCCTGGCACGGTCTTGAGCATCGTGAACTCTTGCAGCAGCAGGGCATCCTCGGGCTTTGCGAAATGCAGGTAGCCGTAGTACCAAAGGGCCCCCACCGTCACGATGATGCTGCCGACACCGGTCAGGATCAGCGGGATGGCGTTGCGTTCTTCACTCATTGCTTATTCTTCTCGTCAGGGTAATTGGGCACTTCGGCAAGTCGCCGCAGGCCGTTGAAATGGCTCGGGTCATCGAGAAAGCGCAGCATCACCTGGCGCCACACCGGGTCGGCGAAGGTCTGCACGTGACCGCCCCGCGTCAGTTGCAGCACCCGCGGCGGCGGTGCGTGCTGGTAAAGGCGGATAGCGTTGTCCATGGGCACCAGGTCGTCGTCGATGCTGTGGAAGAACAGCTTGGGAGGGCTGCTCAGGCGCTCGATCGAGCGGATCGCGCTGTCGCCGTCCGGCACCAGCCACGACAGCGGCACCTGCAGCGGCCAGGTCATCCATGACGTGCTCAGGGCGAAACGCCCTACATCCCGGTAACTGGCCGGCACACCGTCGAACACCAGTGCGCTGAAGCGCTGGCGTTGTTCCGGATGGGCCGCCAGGTAATGAATGGCCATCGCGCCGCCGAGGCTCTGGCCCAGCAGCACCAAGGGCTTGCCCTTGACCTCCGGGGCCTGGTCAAGCCAGGCCATGGCCGCTGCGATGTCCTCGTAGACCTGCGGCAGGCTGGGCTTGCCCTGGGACAGCCCATAGCCTCGATAATCGATCATCAGGACCTGATAACCCCGCTCCGGCAACCAGTAGCTGCCGCCCAAGTGCCCGGCGAGGTTGCCGCCGTTGCCATGCAAGTGCAGGACCGTGCCCTTGGCCTGGACGCCTGCCTTGGCCGGCAGCCACCAGCCGTGCAGGCGGATGCCGTCGGCAGTTACAAGGGTGACATCACGGTACTCGAGCCTGGCCCGCTCAGGGGTGAACGGCTGGCCCGGCTCCGGGTAGAACAACAGGCTGCTGCAGCCACCCAGGCCCAACAACGCCAAGCTCAGGGCCAGGCAACGGCAGCATTCAGAGAATGTTCGCGTAGTCGGCTTCAATACGGTCCAGGCTCAAGTGGTTGAGGAAGTTGGAGAAGCACATCCATGCCGACAGCGCATTGAGGTCACGGAACTGCTCCGGCAGGTACTTGGGCGGCTCGACCAGCCCCTCTTCGACCAGCTGGCGCAAGGTGCGCATGTCTTCAAGGGTGGTCTTGCCGCAGAACAGCAGCGGAATCTGCTCGAGCTTGCCTTTCTTCACAGCCAACTGAATGTAGTTGTAAACCATGATGAAGCCCTTGAGGTAGGACAAGTCCTTGGTGAATGGCAGGCCATCGGGCACCGAGCCGCGGAACACCCGGCTGGCATTGCTGTAGCTCTGCGCCATCTCGAAGCCCTGGGCGCGGAAGAACTCGAAGATCTGCAGAAAATCGGCGCCCTCCTCGACCATGTGGATGGCGCGGGTCCGGTTGGTGAGCTTGCGCAGGCGGCTGGGGTAGGAAGCGAAGGCAATCACCTCCATGAGAATCGCCAGGCCTTCCTGGGTCACCGTCGACGAAGGCGGCCCTTTGGCCAGGAAGGTGCAGATCGGCTGGTTGAGGCCGTTGAGCGTGGTGCCCACGTGCACCAGCCCTTCATGCACCTCCAGCGCCCGCACGTCGCGGCTGTTGAACATGGCGTCGGCACGGACCTTGATGTAGTCGGCACCCGCCGCCGCATCGGCAACAATCCCATCGGACTCGAATACGCGGATGGTTTCCTCGGCCTCGCCGAACACCTTGTTCAGGCGGCGCTGGAGAATATCCACGGCCTCCTTGGCGGTCAGGTTCTTCGGTTCATCCTTGAGGTCGCCACGGCCATCGATGTTGTTCAGGTAGTCCGACAGCATCAGGCCCAGGTCGGCCAGGGTCGGGTCACCGGCGTGGAAGGCGTCGGAGGCGGCGCCGTACAGTTCCTGAGAGATCAGCCCGAAGTCCTCGGTGCCGCGTGCTTCGAGCATACGCACCACCATGCGGTACTCCTTGCACATACGCCGCATAATCTGCCCGACCGGGTTGAACTGGCCCAGCCGTCGGGTGATGTCGCGCTCGATGCTCTGGAATTCGGCCTTGACCGCGCTGGAATCGAACGCCAGCGGGCGCGACTGGTAATAGGCACGGTCCACCGCCGGCGGCTCCTTGCCCTTGGCCTTGAGGAAGCCCTGGCGGATGTTGTCATCCCACTTCACCGCATCAAGCACACGGATCGGGGTTTGCGCCGCCACGATGCGGTCGGACAGTGCGCGGATGGTCTGCTGATACTCGTCCACTCAGGACTCCTTGCATGCCGGCAAAAACGCCGGCAGGGTCATTTGCCGCTGCGCTGGAAGCGCGCCACCTCGACGAACAGGTCGGAGTTGGCCGGGTCATCCAGATACGCCAGCACGCGCGCCGACGGGCTGTCGATCAGCACGCCGTCACCGTTGTCCTCGGGCACTTCGACGCTGCGCCCGGTCAGTTCCTTCTTCTCGACCGCCTGTTGCACCTGCTCGACGTCAAGGTTGTAGACCACCAGTTCCTTGCCATCGACGATATCGAAACCACCAATCAGGAAGTTGCCACCCAGGCGCTTGGGCACACCGGCCGAAATGTACCAGCGGTTGCCGTGGCGCGACACGGTGAAGACATATTCTTCAGGCTTCTTACCCTTGGCGGTCGCCACGGCCTTGTAGGCATCGCCGCCCGTGCGGCTGATGACCAGCTTCAGGGGCTCGCCCCAGGCATCCTTGCTGCTCCACTTGCCCAGCAACGCCTTGGGCGCCGCCTGATTGCTCGGCAGCGGCTCGTGGAAGGTCACCAGACAACCGCCCAGCAGCAGGAATGACAACGTCAACAACACCACACGCCAGGCTTTCATCAGGTTCTCCTTGAAAAGTTCGCACCAGGCTCAGGCCGATGCCAACACCAGGTGAAGGTAACGGGTAAGCATAGCGAGCATCTGCCCATCGGCTTGCGCATCGGCATCCTTGAGCAGGCCCTGATATTCCATCTGCTCGATAATCGCCGTCAACATCTGGGCGTCCTGCTCCGGTTGTTGCGAGCCGACCACCTGCAACAGCTGCCGTGTGCCATGCAGCAGAATCTGCTCATGGGCGCGCACCAGTTCGGCCAGGCGCGGGCATAGCAGCGCCTCTTGGCGAAAGGCCTGCTCGGCCATGAGGAAGTCGCGGCGGTTGAGCAATTGCCGCGAAACGTAGTCGGCGGTCATGCGCGCCACTTCGTCTGCCAGCCGTGCCCGAGATTGCGCGCTGCTGTCGCCCTGGGCAAGCAGCTGGCGCAAGACCACCTCCGTGTTGGCCCAGAGCTTGGCCATATAGGCCGCGCTGCGTTCGACGTACTGGGCGAAGGTATCGGTGAGCAGGTCCTCGATATCCTTGAAGTAGTAAGTGGTGGCCGACAACGGCACACCGGCCTCGGCGGCCACCGCACGGTGGCGCACCCCGCGCACGCCATCACGCACGACAATGCGCATGGCGGCATCGAGGATCAGCTGGCGGCGCTGCTCGCTGCCTTGGCGGGCGGTCTTGCGACCCTGGTACTGCACGCTTTCGGCGACGGCGGTGGCGATGCCGGCGGCGCCCTGGTGAGGCATGGCGGGTGTCACGGGGGGTACCTCATGGGTCAGTACAAACAACATAAAGCTTCAGGCAAGAAAAAGCCGCCTCGAAAGGCGGCTTGTTCAGTTCACTCAGGCCTGCGGACGCATGTGCGGGAACAGGATCACATCGCGAATCGACGGCGAGTTGGTCAACAGCATCACCAGGCGGTCGATGCCGATGCCTTCACCAGCGGTCGGCGGCATGCCGTACTCCAGCGCGCGAACGAAGTCGGCATCGTAGTGCATGGCCTCGTCGTCACCGGCGTCCTTCTCCGCTACCTGGGCCAGGAAGCGCTCGGCCTGGTCCTCGGCATCGTTGAGCTCGGAATAGGCGTTGGCGATTTCGCGGCCACCGATGAACAGCTCGAAGCGGTCGGTCACGGCCGGGTTGTCGTCATTGCGACGGGCCAGCGGCGACACTTCGAACGGGTATTCGGTGATGAAGTGCGGCTGCTCCAGCTTGTGCTCGACCAGTTCTTCGAAAATCATCACCTGCAGCTTGCCCAGGCCTTCATGGCCAAGCACCTTGGCACCGGCTTTTCTGGCGATCTCACGGGCCTTGTCGACGTCCTGCAGGTCGGCGGCGGACAACTGCGGGTTGTACTTGAGGATCGAGTCGAACACCGACAGGCGCACGAACGGCTCACCGAAGTGGAACACCTTGTCGCCGTACGGCACGTCGGTGCTGCCCAGCACCAACTGCGCCAGCTCGCGGAACAGCTCTTCGGTGAGGTCCATGTTGTCGCGGTAGTCGGCATAGGCCTGGTAGAACTCGAGCATGGTGAACTCGGGGTTGTGCCGGGTCGAAACGCCTTCGTTACGGAAGTTGCGGTTGATCTCGAAGACCTTTTCGAACCCGCCGACCACAAGGCGCTTGAGGTACAGCTCCGGCGCGATACGCAGGAACATGGCCATGTCCAAGGCATTGTGGTGGGTTTCGAACGGCTTGGCGGCAGCACCACCGGGAATGGTTTGCAGCATCGGCGTTTCGACTTCAAGGAAGTCGCGCTCGGTGAGGAACTTGCGGATGTGCGAGATCACCTGCGAACGCACACGGAAGGTGTGGCGAGTTTCTTCGTTGACCATCAGGTCGACGTAGCGCTGGCGGTAGCGCTGCTCGGTGTCGGTCAGGCCGTGGTGCTTGTCCGGCAGCGGGCGCAGCGACTTGGTCAGCAGGCGCACGTTGGTCATTTCGACGTACAGATCACCTTTACCGGAACGCGCCAGGGTACCTTCTGCGGCGATGATGTCGCCAAGGTCCCAGGTCTTGACCGCAGCCAGGGTCTCTTCCGGCAGGGTCTTGCGGTTGACGTAGACCTGGATACGGCCGGTCATGTCCTGGATGACCATGAACGAGCCACGGTTGAGCATGATGCGACCGGCAACCTTGACCGGGATCGCTGCAGCTTCCAGCTCTTCCTTGGTCTTGTCGACGTATTGCTTCTGCAGGTCGTTGCAGTAGCTGTCGCGGCGGAAGTCGTTGGGGAAGGCCTGACCCTTCTCGCGCTCAGCGGCAAGCTTTTCCTTGCGCAGGGCGATCAGGGTGTTTTCTTCCTGTTGCAGGTCTTGCGATTCGGTCTTGAGGTCGCTCATGTCGTCATTCTTTCCATCAGGTATTCGTTGCCCTTTTCGGGCAGGGCACGCGATACCGGCGGGCGGCCTGGTATCGCGGCGGTGGTGTGCGGCTTACAGCCCCTGCTTGAGGCTCGCTTCCAGATACTGGTCGAGGTCGCCGTCCAGAACCTTCTGGCAATCGCTGCGCTCGACGCCGGTGCGCAGGTCCTTGATGCGGGAGTCATCAAGCACGTAGGAGCGAATCTGGTGACCCCAGCCGATATCCGACTTGCTGTCTTCCAGCGCCTGAGAGGCGGCGTTGCGCTTCTGCATTTCCAGCTCGTACAACTTGGCCCGCAGCATTTTCATGGCGGTATCCTTGTTGGCATGCTGGGAGCGTTCGTTCTGGCAGGCCACCACGGTGTTGGTCGGCACGTGGGTGATACGCACCGCGGAGTCGGTGGTGTTCACGTGCTGACCGCCGGCGCCCGAGGAGCGGTAGGTGTCGATACGCAAGTCGGCCGGGTTGATCTCGATTTCGACCTTGTCGTCGATCTCGGGCGACACGAACACCGCCGAGAATGAGGTGTGGCGACGGGCACCGGAGTCGAACGGGCTCTTGCGCACCAGACGGTGCACACCGATCTCGGTGCGCAGCCAGCCGAAGGCGTACTCGCCCTTGATGTGCACGGTGGCGCCCTTGATGCCGGCGACCTCACCTTCGGAAAGCTCGATGATGGTGGCGTCGAAACCGCGCTTGTCGGCCCAGCGCAGGTACATGCGCAGCAGGATGTTGGCCCAGTCCTGCGCCTCGGTCCCCCCCGAGCCGGCCTGGATGTCCAGGTACGCGTTGTTCATGTCCATCTCGCCGCTGAACATGCGACGGAACTCAAGCTGAGCCAGGTTCTCTTCCAGGCTTTGCAGCTCGGTCACGACGTCGCTTACCGCGCCTTCGTCATTTTCCTCGACAGCCATGTCGAGCAGGTCCTTGCAGTCGGCCAGGCCGCCAGACAGCTTGTCCAGGGTCTCGACGACCTGGGCCAGCATGGCACGTTCGCGGCCCAGGGCCTGGGCATACTCGGGCTTGTTCCAGACGGCCGGGTCTTCCAGCTCGCGGTTGACTTCGATCAGGCGGTCATGCTTGTGATCGTAGTCAAAGATACCCCCGAATGGACTGGGAACGCTCGGTGAGGTCCTTGATGGTGTTCAGGATCGGTTGGATTTCCATGGGCTGGCTACTCGCGCGAATTCGGTGAAAAGCCGGGGAGTATAACTGAGTCTGGGGCTCGGCGGCAGACCCGCCGGGCGGTAGAAATCCGAATGGCCTCCTCGTCGGCGAGCCGACGGTGAGGCCCGTTCAGGCAATCCCCACCTGGTTACGGCCGCTGTCCTTGGCCAGGTACAAGCCCTTGTCCGCCGCCGAGATCAACTGCCGGCAATGGCTGCCCAGCGGTGGCGTCTGCGTCGCCAGGCCAATACTGACGGTCAGGCGCGAATCGGCCTGCGGCGCAGTGTGCGGGATAGCCAGGCCATGTACGGTCTGGCGCAGCTTCTCGGCGACCAGGCGCGCCCCGCCGGGCGAGGTATTGGGCAGCACCAAGGCGAACTCCTCGCCCCCATAGCGCGCTGGCAGGTCGGTCGGCCGCGAACAGGAGCCACGAATGGCTTCTGCGACCTGGCGCAGGGCCTCGTCACCGGCCAGGTGGCCAAAGCTGTCGTTGTAGACCTTGAAGTAGTCGACATCGATCATCAGCAGCGACAACTGCTGCTGTTCCCGCATCGCCCGGCGCCATTCCAGCTCCAGGTACTCGTCGAAGTGGCGGCGGTTGGACAGCCCGGTCAGGCCGTCGGAGTTCATCAGCCGCTGCAACATCAGGTTGGTGTCGAGCAACTGCTGCTGGCTCACCCGCAACGCGCGATAGGCCTCATCACGCTGCAGCAGCGTCAGGTAGGAACGGGAGTGATAGCGAATGCGTGCCACCAGTTCGATGGTGTCCGGCAGCTTGACCAGATAATCGTTGGCCCCGGCGGCAAATGCCGCGCTCTTGACCAGCGGGTCTTCCTTGGTCGACAGGACGATGATCGGGATGTCCTGGGTGGCCGGGTTGTTGCGGTACTCGCGCACCAGGGTCAGGCCATCCAGGCCCGGCATGATCAGGTCCTGGAGGATCACCGTGGGCTTGATGCGCATCGCCTGGGCCACGGCCTGGTGCGGGTCGGCGCAGAAGTGGAAGTCGATGTTCTCCTCGTGGGCCAGGCCACGACGCACCGCTTCGCCGATCATCGCCTGATCATCGACCAGCAGCACCATCGCCGAATTTTCGTTGGTGGTCGCAAAACCATCCATCGGTAGATCATTCATCCCTATTCACCTGACCACAGCCGCAGCGTGATTCACATATCGTCATTTTGCAAAGATTTCCATCAAGCGCCCGGCGATTCGCTCCAGCGGACGGATCTCCACCGCTGCATCGATTGCCGCGGCCGCCTTGGGCATACCGTAGACTGCGCTGCTGGCCTGGTCCTGAGCAATGGTCAGGAAGCCCTGCTGGCGCATCAGTTTCAGGCCCTGGGCGCCGTCGCGGCCCATGCCGGTGAGCAGCACGCCCACCGCATCGCCGCGCCAGTAGCGCGCCACGCTCTCGAAGAACACATCGATCGAGGGCCGGTAGATTTCATTGACAGGTTCGGCAGTGTAGGCCAACTGGCCATTCTGTATCAGGCGGATATGGTGGTTGGTGCCGGCCAGCAGCACTTGCCCCGGCTGCGGTGGCTCCCCCTCACGGGCCAGACGCACCGGTAGCCCGCACGCGCTGCCAAGCCATTCGGCCATGCCGGCAGCGAACACCTGGTCGACATGCTGGACCAGCACGATGGACGCCGCAAATCCCTTGGGCAGCCCTTTGAGCAACACTTCCAACGCGGCGGGCCCGCCTGCCGACGAGCCAATCGCCACCAGCCCACGGCGCTGCGCACTGTCACGCAGCGGCGCCGCGACCGGTTTGGTGGCCGCTGGGCGCTGCTGACCGATCAGCCAGCTGATGTTGAGTATCTTGCGCAGCAATGGCGCCGCCGCAGCGCGCGCATCACCAGCACCCAGGGACGGGGTGTCGACCACATCCAGGGCACCATGGCCCATCGCTTCGAACACCTGGTGCACGTTCTGCTTGCGATCGACAGTGACGATGACGATGGCGCAGGGCGTCTCGGCCATGATCCGCCGCGTTGCCTCGACACCGCCCATCACCGGCATGATCAGGTCCATGAGAATAAGGTCGGGGGTAAACTCGGCACACTTGCTTACCGCCTCGGCACCGTTGCTGGCCACCCACACCACCTCGTGCGCAGGCTCGAACGCCAAGGCTCTGCGCAAGGCTTCCACGGCCATGGGCATGTCATTGACGATGGCGATCTTCATCCCTGAGCACCTCCGATCAATTCCACCACGGCGTCCAGCAACGCATCGTCGTGGAAGCTCGCCTTAGCCAAATAGTAGTCGGCCCCGGCATCCAGGCCACGCCGCCGATCTTCTTCACGGTCCTTGTACGAGACCACCATCACTGGTAGCGACTGCAGCCGCTGATCACGGCGCACCAAGGTGACCAGCTCGATGCCGTCCATGCGCGGCATGTCGATATCGGTAATCAACAGGTCGAAGTCTTCACTGCGCAGGGCGTTCCAACCGTCCATGCCATCGACCGCAACGGCAACATCGTAGCCGCGATTGCCCAGCAGCTTGCGTTGCAGCTCGCGCACCGTGAGCGAATCGTCGACCACCAGGATGCGCTTGCGGCTGACCCCACGCCCGCCTTGTACGCCGCGCTCGATGCGTTCCAGGCGGCCGGTGCTGAGCAGCTTCTCCACCGAGCGCAGCAGGTCTTCCACGTCGACGATCAGCACCACGGAACCATCGTCCAGCAGTGCCCCCGCCGAGATGTCCTGAACCTTGCCAAGGCGCGGGTCCAGCGGCATCACCACCAAGACCCGCTCGCCGATCAGGCGCTCCACCGCCACCCCATACAACTGCTCGCGCTCGCGAATCACCACTACCCGCAAACTGCGTTCATCCCCCGGTGCGGTCGGCCGGTTGAGCAACTGGTTGGCAGCAACCAGGCCGATGTGCCTGCCCTCGTGCCAAAAATGCTGCCGGCCTTCGATCTGCACGATCTGCTCGGCGGTCACTTCCAGGGTGCGCTCGATATGCGCCAGCGGGAATGCATAGGCCTCACCGCCCACTTCCACCACCAGGCTGCGCACCACCGACAGGGTCAGCGGCACTTGCACGTGAAAACGACAGCCCTGGCCCGTTACCTGGGTCAGTTCAATCGAGCCACGCAGGTCACGCACCATATGCTGCACTGCGTCCAGGCCAACGCCACGGCCGGACACCTCAGTCACCTTGTCGCGCATGCTGAAGCCCGGCAGGAACAGAAAGGTCAGCAGCTCTGCCTCACTCATCTGCGCCACGGTATCGGCCGGGGACAGGCCCCGCTCGACGATATTGCGGCGCAACCGCTCAAGGTCGATACCACCTCCGTCATCGCTCAGTTCAAGCACAAGCAGGCCTGCCTGATGCGAGGCATGCAGGCGAATGGCACCCTCTTCTGGCTTGCCAGCCAGCAGGCGTAGCTCGGGCATTTCGATGCCGTGGTCGACGGCATTGCGCAGCAGGTGGGTAAGCGGTGCCTCGAGCTTTTCCAGCACATCGCGATCGACCTGGGTCTTTTCGCCATCGATCTGCAGGCGCACCTGCTTGCCCAGCGAGCGCCCCAGGTCGCGCACCATACGGCTTTGACCAGTGAGCACGTCGGCAAACGGCCTCATACGGCAGGCCAGCGCCGTGTCGTATAGCAGTTGCGCACGCTGGCTGGCCTGCCAGCCGAATTCGTCGAGGTCGGCAGCCTGCTGCTGCAGGATCTGCTGGGTTTCCAGCAACAGGCGCTGAGTCTGGGCCAGTGCTTCGAGCACTTCAGGGCTTTGGCCGCCTTCTTCGAGTTGGGCCTTCAGCCCGTCGAGGGCGCGCATGCCCTGGCCATGCATGCGCTTGAGGCGCTGCAGGGTGGCCAGGTAGGGCTTGAGGCGCTGGGTCTCCACCAGCGATTTGCTCGACAGGTCGAGCAGGCTGTTCAGGCGATCGGCAGTAACCCGCAGTACCCGCTCGGCCCCGTCTGCGCCGCGTTTACCGGCCTTGCGCGGCGCTGGCGGTTCAGCCTCTGGCTCAGCCTCGACCGTCACCGGCTCGGCGGCCAACGCAGCGAACACTGCAGGTTCTGGCGCCAGCGTTGGCAGCGGCACCGGCGCAGCACTTGGGTCGAGCAGGCCCGCCATCTGTACCAGGAACGCCGGCACGCCCGCTTCGCCCGACGGATCGCCGGGCGTTGCGATATGCAGCAGCAGGTCAGTGCCACGCAACAGTGCATCGATATGGTCCGCCCGCAACTGAAGCCGGCCCTCTTGGGCAGCCACCAGGCAATCTTCCATCACATGGGCGACGCTGACCCCGGCATCGATGCCAACGATCCGTGCGGCGCCCTTGAGCGAATGTGCCGCACGCATGCAGGCTTCCAGCTGGTCAGCCTGGGTCGGGTTGCGCTCCAAGGCCATCAGGCCGGTGCTGAGCACCTGGGTCTGGGCCTCGGCCTCGAGGCTGAAGAGTTCGAGCAACGATGCGTCGCGCATTTGCTCCGGGGTCATGACAGGCTCCGCTGTACGGCAGACAGTAAGTGTTGGTCGTCCAGCAGGCGCACGCTGCGTCCGCGCCATTGCAGTACGGCCGTGGTGAACGGCGCAGCGCCCTCGGCGACATCCGGCCATTCGAGGTCCAGATGATGAATGCCATCGATTTCGTCCACCGCCATCACCACCGGGCCACCCACCGCAGCCAGGATCAGCATGCGTGGCATCGCTCGGCCACTGTGCGGCTGCTCAGGCAAACGTTCCCCTCCCAACAGGTCACCCAGGGACAGGCAAGGCACCAATGCCCCACGTACATTGGCCACCCCTTGCAGCACCCGTGAACGCTGATGGGGCAACGAGTGCACCGGCTGCACTGGCGCGATCTCGGCCAGGCAGGCAGTGGCCAGGGCCAGCCATTCCTCACCCAGGCGAAACAGCAACAGCGAACGCCCGCTGCTGACCTCGACCGCGGCCGCTGGGGCCTGTTGATCCTGGACCAGGGTGTAGCGGTCCAGCAGGCGCGTGGCCGCTGCCGCATAGACTTCACAGTTGCGGCAGTGGATATGCCGCTCCAGCAACGGGCACTGCTTGTTGCCATGCACACCGATACGGTTCCAGCAGTCATCGATGCGCTCGTCGTCCTGAGCGAGCAGCCCGATCGCGTGTTCAACATTCATCGTTCAGCCTCCCGACCAGCGCGCGCCGCGCGTTCCTGCAGGCGCCGGGCGCCGGCTTCATCGCCCTGGGCAGCCAGCAGCGTGGCCAGGTGCAGCAAGGCTTCAGGGTGCTGCGGGTCCAGGTACAAGGCCTTGCGGTAGTGGGTCAGCGCTTGTGCGGCATCGCCTTCGGTATCGCTGAGCAGCCCCAGCCAGTAATACACCTGGGCCTTGGGCGCGAACTGGGCCAAGTAACGCTGGCAACTGGCGCGCGCCTGGCCGATATCACCGGCATTGGCCTGCTGCGCGATGATGCTCAGCAAGTCGCTTTCGCTCTCGCTTTGTTCGACGCGGGGTACGGCGACGGGTACCGAACGCCGCAGCACCGGTGCCGGCGCAGGCCGGCTCGACCCGATGGGCGCAGACGGTAATGGCACGCTGCGCGCAACCGGCTTCGGCGCGGGCGGCGGCTCCACAACCTGGCGCACATAGGCGAACGACTGGGCGATCCCCAGCGGGCGCATGCCCAGCCGCGCCAGCAAGCTCCCCTCGGCCGGCCCAATGAACAGCACACCCTGCGGCTGAGCCAGGCCCTTAAGCACCTCGAAGACACGCTGCTGGGTCGGCACATCGAAGTAGATCAACAAATTGCGGCAGAACACGAAATCGTACTGGCCGTTGCGCCTGGCCAATACCGGGTCGAGCACGTTGCCCACTTGCAGGTTGACCTGCTGCCGAACCCGCTCATCGAGCTGATGGCCATCATCGCGCGGGTGGAAATGCCGCTCGCGAAAAGCCAGCTCGCTGCCACGGAAGGAATTGCGCCCATACACCCCCTGCACCGCCTTGGCCACCGAGTTGGGGCTGATATCGATACCATCGATATGGAAGGAGGCTGGGTGGATTCCCGAGTCGAGCAGGGCCATGGCCAGCGAATAGGGTTCCTCACCGGTAGAACAGGGCAGGCTCAGCAGCCGCAGCGGCCGTTCGCCGGCGAGTTCTGCCAGGCGTTTGTGGGCCAGGCCGACCAACGCGGTGAATGATTCGGGATAACGGAAAAACCAGGTCTCCGGAACGATCACGGCCTCGATCAGCGCTTGCTGTTCGTCTACCGATTGCTGCAGGCGCAGCCAATAATCGTCAAGGTCGGCCGCCCCCAGCGCTACACAGCGCTGCTGCAAGGCTCGCTCGACCATCGGCACACCCACCGATTCGACATCCAGGCCGATACGCTCCTGCAGAAAGCGAAAGAACGGTTGTGCGTTCATGGCCGCACCTGCTGCGCCGACGCATCCGGGTACAACAACTGGCGCACGGCATCGCTTAGCAGGTCGTCCACCTCGATACGCTGCAGCAACCCCTCGGCGTCCTGGCGCACCGGGCCCAGGTACGGCGCTTCGCCGTTGTCCAGGCCATAGGGCTGAAAGGCTTCCGACGGGCAGCGCAGGGTTTCGGTAGCCTGCTCGAGGATCAGGCCCAACTGCTGGTCGCCACGGTAGCGCACAAGGACCAGGCGCGTACTGGTGCGCTGGGCTGAGGGCTGGGCGAAGGCCAGCGCGCACAGGTCGATTACCGGCACCAGCACACCGCGGTGGGCCAGGATGCCGGCCACCCAGGCCGGTGTGTGGGCGATCGGCTTGAGTGGCCGGCATGGCAGCACCTCGATCACCTCGCGCACATCCAGGGCAAAGCGCTGGTCACCCAGACGAAACTGCAGGTACAGCGAGCCCTTGGTACTGGCTGCTGCCGTTTGTGGAGGCAGGTCGTTCATGACAGTCAGACTTTGAAGCGCGATACACCGCCGCGCAGTCCGGCGGCCACCTGGCTCAACTCGTCGATGGCGAAGCTGGCCTGGCGCAGCGACTCTACCGTCTGGGTGCTGGCATCGCTGAGCTGGGCCAGTGCCTGGTTGATCTGCTCGGCGCCGGTTGCCTGGGCCTGCATGCCTTCGTTGACCATCAACACACGCGGTGCCAGGGCCTGTACCTGATGAATGATCTGGCTCAGTTGTTCGCCCACCTGCTGCACCTCGAACATGCCACGGCGCACCTCTTCGGAAAACTTGTCCATGCCCATCACGCCGGCCGACACCGCCGACTGGATTTCCCGCACCATCTGCTCGATGTCGTAGGTGGCCACGGCAGTCTGGTCGGCCAGGCGCCGCACCTCGGTGGCCACCACGGCAAAGCCACGGCCATATTCGCCGGCTTTTTCAGCCTCGATAGCCGCGTTGAGCGACAACAGGTTGGTCTGATCGGCAACCTTGACGATGGTCACCACCATCTGGGTGATGTTGCTGGCTTTTTCGTTGAGTATTCCCAGCTTGGCGTTGACCAGGTCAGCCGCCCCCATGACCTGGTGCATGGTTTCTTCCATGCGCGCCAGGCCCTGCTGGCCAGAGCCGGCAAGGCTCGAGGCCTGGTCAGCAGCACTGGTGACTTCGGTCATGGTGCGCACCAAGTCCCGTGAAGTGGCAGCAATTTCGCGCGAGGTGGCGCCGATTTCCGTGGTGGTGGCAGCTGTTTCGGTGGCCGTGGCTTGCTGCTGCTTGGACGTGGCGGCAATTTCGGTGACCGAAGTGGTGACCTGTACCGACGAACGCTGGGCCTGGGACACCAGGTTGGCCAGCGCCTCGGCCATTTCGTTGAATCCGCTTTCGATAGCGCCGAACTCGTCCTTGCGATCCAGGCTAAGGCGCATGCTCAGGTCACCTGAGCGCAATTTGTCGAGGGCATGCACGATGCGCTGCACGGGCGCGGTGATGGCGCGCATCAGCAGTAGCCCACAGATACCTGCGGCAAGGATGGCCAGCAGCAGCGAAATCACCATGCTGCCCTTGGCCGTGCTTACCGCGCTGACGATCTCACGGGTGGCGCCGTCGGCAGATTGCCGGTTGCGCTCGATGGTGTCGTTCAGGTGCTTGCGCCCGTCCACCCAGGCCGGGGTGAGCACCTCGATGATCAACCGTTCGGCTTCGGCGTAGTTGTGTTGGCGATAGGCTTCAAGCACCTCGCCTACCAGCTTGATGTAAACCTCCTCAAGCTTGATGAATGCGTCGAAACTGGCCTGGTCGTCGGCATCATTGATGGTGGTCTGGTAACTGGCCATGTGCTGTTTGAGCCGGTCTTCGAAGCTCTTGAACAGCTCCATGTCTGCCGGTGTGATTTCGCGGTGCCGCGACAACCCCACCAACTGCTGGCTGGTGACATAGCTGTCGACCCAGGCGCTGCGGATCATCGAGCTGTAGTACACCCCGGGAATGCTGTCGGTCCCCACTGCCTCCTCGGCACTTTCGATCGTCACCAGCCGCGAGTAGGCGGCCACGACCATCAGCAGCATGATGGCGATGATCACGGCGAAACTTGCCAGGATCCGTTGGCGCAAGGTCCAGTTCTTCACATTCAGCCCTCAGGAATTCACAACGAGCGGGGAAAATCGCCGAAGTATAGCCCAGGCGTTCTACGCTTTTGCGGCTGAAATGCAGGGTTTTCAGGCATCCATGCCTAATTGAAGGCCATTTGCCACCTAATTGGCCTCGGCAAGCCTTATTTGGCTTTCCAGTTCCTGGCGCAAGGCCGGGTCCAGGCGCAGTTGCCGGGCCAGTTCGTCCAGGTAAGCGCGCTCCATGAAGTTTTCCTGATCGACCATCATTACGCTGGCCAGGTACATCTCGGCGGCCATCTCCGGCGTTTGCGCCGCGCGGGCAACGTCAGCCGGATCAAGGGGCTTGTTGAGCTCGGCATGCAGCCATTGCTGCAAGGCTCGGTCGCTGTCCAGGCGAGTGAACTCACCTTCGATCAGGGCACGCTCACGCTCATCGATATGGCCATCGGCCTTGGCTGCCGCCACCAGTGCCTGCAGGACCGCCTGGCTGTGCTGCTCGGCCTCGGCCGGCGGCAGGTGATCGAGGGTTTGCGGCTCGGCCCCCTGCCCTGCGCCCTGGCGTGCCTGCCAGTTGCCGTAGGCTTTGTAGGCCAACACCCCGAGCGCAGCCAGGCCACCGTAGGTAATGGCCTTGCCGCCATACTTGCGCGCTTTCTTGTTGCCCAGCAGCAAGCCCATGGCCCCTGCCGCCAGGGCGCCGCCGCCAGCGCCGGAAAGCAGCCCGCCCAGGCCACCGGCACCAGCGCCTGGCTTGCCTGCGCCGGCCTGCTTGTTGAGCAGTTCCTGACCGGACTTGAGCAGTTGATCGAGTAGGCCCCGGGTGTTCATTCGCGCATCTCCACGGTATCGAAGGTAATCAGCAGAGTAAGGCCTGCCCGGGGAGAGGCCATCCTTGCATTTGCATCTGGATGTTGCGTTGGCTGGCCAAAAGCCAACTAGACTCGAGATCGCCATCAACCTGCGCAAGCGCACTACGCTTATAACAACCGCTTTACTGCTTTCTTGATGACTGCCCCGACCAAGATCTCCAAGAAGAGGGAACACCATGTCAGTGCACAAGACCGCATTGCTCGGCGCCATGACGGGCGCCCTGCTGGCCAGCGCCAGCCTGCAGGCCGCCGAAATGCCAAAGGCCCTGGGAGCCAGCGAAGGCCAGCTGGATATCGTCGCCTGGCCCGGCTACATCGAGCGTGGTGAAAGCGACAAGGCGTATGACTGGGTCACAGGTTTCGAAAAGGAGACCGGCTGCAAAGTCAACGTCAAGACCGCCGCCACCTCCGACGAAATGGTCAGTCTGATGAACAAGGGCGGTTATGACCTGGTCACGGCCTCCGGCGATGCCTCGTTGCGCCTGATCGTCGGCAAGAAAGTGCAGCCGATCAACACGGCCCTGATCCCCAACTGGAAGAACATTGACCCACGCCTGCAGAACGGTGGCTGGTATGTGGTCGACAAACACATCTATGGCACCCCGTATCAGTGGGGGCCGAACGTGCTGTTGTACAACACCAAGACCTTCACCCAGGCGCCCACCAGTTGGAGCGTGGTGTTCGAGCCGCAGAACCTGCCCGATGGCAAGCCCAACAAAGGCCGGGTGCAGGCCTACGATGGGCCGATCTACATCGCCGACGCGGCGCTGTACCTGAAATCGGCAAAGCCTGAACTGGGCATCCAGGACCCCTACGAACTCAACGAAGCCCAGTACAAGGCCGTACTCGAGCTGTTACGCCAGCAGCAACCGCTGATCCACCGTTACTGGCACGACGCCACGGTGCAGATGAGCGATGTGAAAAACGAAGGTGTGGTCGCCTCCAGCTCGTGGGGCTACATGGTCAACGGCCTGAAGGCCGAGAACCAGCCCGTGGCCTCGACCATTCCCAAGGAAGGCGCTACTGGCTGGGCTGATACGACGATGCTGCACAGCGAGGCCAAGCACCCCAACTGCGCGTACAAATGGATGGACTGGTCACTGCAACCGAAGGTCCAGGGCGACGTGGCAGCCTGGTTCGGTTCGTCGCCAGCCGTGCCTGCGGCCTGCACCGGCAGCGAGCTGCTGGGGGCCGAGGGCTGCAAGACCAACGGCTTCGACAACTTCGACAAGATCGCCTTCTGGAAGACCCCACAGGCCCAAGGCGGCAAGTTCGTGCCGTATAGCCGCTGGACCCAGGATTACATCGCGATCATGGGGGGGCGCTAAGGTCCACTGAGCCTGCAC
>NZ_BCBH01000018.1:0-115661 GCF_001320525.1 Pseudomonas sp. NBRC 111131
GACTCGCTGCGATCTCTTGCAGCGGGAGGCGAATCATACAGCGTTTAGAAGCGCTGTCAACCACCGCTTCAACCGCTACCGATCAGACGACCGAAGCACCTCCAGCACTACCTGGATTGATTAACTCGTTGAATCTCAAGGAGTTTCTCGTTCCGACTACGCTGGAAGTGGGGCGCATTATAAGGGGATTCGAAACCCCGTCAACCTTTAAATTCAATAACTTGCAAAATCGCCAAGCGCAAAGCGGGGAGGCCTGTCGGCCTCCCCGCTTTGCAAGCACTCCCTATGACGTCACAGCACACCAGCGGCGCGTAAACGCCCAACATCCTCAGCACCCAACCCCAGCACGTCCGCCAGGACAGCCTCGGTATGCTCACCGAGCAGCGGGGGCGCACGCCGGTACTCCACCGGTGTCTCTGATAGCCGTATAGGGCTAGCCACCTGAGGCACCTGCCCACCCAGCGCATGGGGAATACTGACTGCAAGGCCACGCGCCAGCACCTGCGGGTCCTGGAACATCTGCGCCAGGTCATTGATCGGCCCACAGGGCACACCCGCAGCCTCCAGCTGCTTGACCCATTCCGCCGTAGTCTTGAACACCGTAGCCTGACGGATCAACGGAATCAGCTCGCTACGGTTGGCCACTCGCTGCTTGTTGGTTGCAAAACGCGGGTCGTCCGCCCACTGCGGCTGCCCCGCCACTTCGGCAAACTTGCGGAACTGGCCATCGTTACCCACGGTAAGGATGAAATCGCCATCGGCCGTCGGGAAGTCCTGGTAAGGCACAATATTAGGATGTGCATTACCCAGGCGCCGAGGCGGGTTGCCCGTGGTCAGGTAATTCATTGCCTGGTTAGCCAGGCACGCCACCTGCACATCGAGCAGCGCCATATCGATATGCTGTCCCACACCGGCCTGGTCACGATGGGCGAGGGCGGCCAGGATCGCTACGGTCGAGTACAACCCCGTCAGGATGTCGGTGAGCGCAACGCCCACCTTCATCGGCCCTGCACCTTCTTCACCGTCAGGGCGCCCAGTCAGGCTCATCAGCCCACCCAGCCCTTGAATCATGAAGTCATAACCCGCGCGCTTGGCATAAGGCCCGGTCTGCCCGAAGCCCGTGATCGAGCAATAGATGAGCGTGGGGTTGAGCGCTTTCAGGCTCGGATAGTCCAACCCATAGGCTGCCAGCCCGCCCACCTTGAAGTTTTCGATGACGATGTCCGACTTGGCAGCCAGTTCGCGCACCAGGCGCTGCCCTTGTGGCTGAGTGAAATCGATGGTCACCGAGCGCTTGTTGCGGTTGGCCGACAAATAGTAAGCCGCCTCGCTGGTGTTCTCGCCTTGCGTATCCTTAAGGAAGGGCGGCCCCCATGAGCGCGTATCGTCGCCACTGCCGGGCCGCTCGACCTTGATCACGTCCGCCCCCAGGTCCGCCAGTATCTGACCAGACCATGGCCCAGCCAGTACACGGGAAAGGTCCAACACCCGCAGATGAGATAGCGCGCCCATGGACAGGCTCCTTATCAGTAGAAGGCCTGGATGCCGGTTTGCGCACGCCCCAGTATCAGCGCATGCACATCATGGGTACCTTCATAGGTGTTCACCACTTCAAGATTGACCAGGTGGCGCGCCACGCCAAACTCGTCGGAGATGCCATTGCCCCCGAGCATGTCACGGGCCATGCGTGCGATGTCCAGCGCCTTTCCGCAGGAGTTGCGCTTCATGATCGAAGTGATCTCCACTGCAGCGGTGCCTTCATCCTTCATACGGCCCAAGCGCAGGCAGCCTTGCAGGGCGAGGGTGATTTCAGTCTGCATGTCGGCCAGCTTTTTCTGAATCAGCTGATTGGCTGCCAGCGGGCGGCCAAATTGCTGACGGTCCAGAGTGTACTGACGAGCGGTGTGCCAGCAGGCTTCAGCCGCACCCAAGGCGCCCCAAGAGATGCCATAGCGGGCCGAGTTGAGGCAGGTGAACGGGCCTTTAAGGCCGCGCACATCAGGGAAGATGTTCTCTTGCGGCACAAACACGTTGTCCATGACGATTTCACCGGTGATCGATGCACGCAGGCCAACCTTGCCGTGAATCGCCGGCGCGCTCAGGCCTTCCCAGCCTTTTTCAAGAACAAAGCCGCGGATATCGCCAGCATCATCCTTGGCCCAGACCACGAAGACGTCGGCAATCGGGCTATTGGTGATCCACATCTTGCTGCCATTCAGGCGGTAGCCACCGTCGACCTTTTTCGCGCGGGTGATCATCGAACCCGGATCGGAGCCATGGTTAGGCTCGGTCAGGCCGAAGCAGCCGATCCACTCGCCGCTGGCCAGCTTGGGCAGGTACTTCTGCTTCTGTGCTTCGGTGCCGAATTCGTTGATCGGCACCATCACCAGCGAAGACTGCACACTCATCATCGAGCGGTAGCCGGAGTCGATACGCTCGACCTCACGGGCGATCAGGCCATAACACACATAGTTCAACCCACTGCCGCCGTACTGCTCGGGGATGGTCGCGCCCAGCAGGCCAACCTCACCCATTTCGCGAAAAATCGACGGATCGGTCTGCTCATGGCGGAAAGCCTCCAGTACCCGCGGCGCCAGCTTGTCCTGGGCGAACTGATAAGCGCTGTCACGCACCATGCGCTCTTCTTCAGTGAGCTGCTGATCAAGCAGCAGCGGGTCGATCCAGTTGAAGCTTGCTTTACCGGCCATGAGCAAAATCCTCGGAAATTGGGAGCAGATTCTTGTGCCATTGATCCTAGGCTTGATCGGCAGCGGGGACAAACGAGGATTGCGCACGCACTAGTGATGATTTATCACTTCGTGATACACCAGAACGCCCTGTTAACAGCCATACGAGTGAGGTTGACGTACATGCGCCGCAAGATCCCCAGCACCACCGCCCTGGTCTGTTTCGAAGCGGCTGCGCGCCACGAGAGCTTTACCAAGGCCGCCCAGGAGCTTGCACTGACCCAGGGTGCCGTCTGTCGACAGATCGGCAGCCTTGAAACGTTCCTCAACGTGGAACTGTTCCGCCGCTCGCGGCGCGGCGTGAAGCTGACCGAAGCGGGGTTGTCCTACAGCCGCCAGGTCGCCACGCAGCTCGATGCGGTGGAACGTGACACCTTGTCGGTGATGCGCCAGCAGGGCGCCAACGTGATCGAACTTGCCGTAGTCCCCACCTTCGGCACCCAGTGGCTGCTACCGCGGCTAAAGGATTTTCAGCACCGCCACCCGGAGGTCACCGTCAACCTGACCAACCGCACCCGCCCGTTCCTGTTCGCCGACACGCCCTTCGACGCCGCCATCTATTTCGGTGATGCCGACTGGTCGGGCACTCACTCTCATCGCCTGATGGGCGAAAACCCCATGCCCGTCTGCAGCCCGGCCTTGCTGAGCGGGCAGGGCCTGCTTGATGCGCAACGCATTGCCAACCTCCCGCTGCTGCAACAGACCACTCGGCCCTACGCTTGGCGCCAGTGGTTCAACGGCCTCGGGATGACCATCGCCGGCGACATGACAGGCCCGCGCTATGAACTGTTTTCCATGCTCGCCCAAGCCGCCATGCATGAGATGGGGGTTGCGCTGATCCCGCCGTTCCTGATCCAGCGCGAACTGGAGGAGGGCAGGCTGGTGGTCGCTAACAGGCACGCACTGTCCAGCACCAAGGCCTATTATCTGATGATCCCGGAGCGCAAAGTGGAGTCCGCCTCGCTGCGCGCGTTCCGTGACTGGCTACTGGCCCAGTCACAGCTGTATATCGCCGCTCACAAGGGCGAAGCGCCTGCCTGACTTTTGTAGTCAATTATTTTAAACACCTACAGATATATTTTTTTGTCGCTTTTAAGACAACTGTTCGGGTTAAACGAAAAACCACTTTCAGCCCCGTGAACACGCGGGCTTCAGAGGCTTTTACGACCACGAACAGCCAATCTGCGAAATCATCGCAAAAAAATTCCAAATCTCCCCTAATCTGCCAATAGCCCATGCTTGATGGGCTGCGAGCCAATTGTTGCGACATACGGTCACAGGGTGACTTGTAGTTTTAACTTCGTTTCGCTCCAGAACCGGTTGAAGCCCTTTGGGTTCGTCTGCAAAATGCTCCGCCCGCCCAGGATTCGGCGGGCTGGCATTCAATAGCCAACCCCGCGCACCATCCGAAGTGCGCTGGCTTCTATAAAGACAAAAAGGTCACCGCAGGAGAAATAGTCGTGCACATTGGTGTTCCTCTCGAGACGCAGACCGGTGAGACAAGGGTCGCTGCGACCCCGGAAACGATCAAAAAACTGATTGCCCAAGGCCATCAGGTCACGGTCCAACGGGGGGCGGGCCTCAATGCCAGCATTCCGGACAGTGCCTATGAGGCCGTGGGCGCTTCCCTGGGCGGTGCCGCAGATGCCTATGGCGCCCAGCTGGTCCTCAAGGTTGTCGCGCCCGACGACCTGGAACTGGCTCAGCTCAACAGCGGCAGCGTGCTGGTGGGCATGCTCAACCCCTTCAACAGCGAACTGATCGCCAAGATGGCAGCGCGCGGTATCACCGCCTTCGCCCTGGAGGCCGCACCTCGCACGTCGCGCGCCCAGAGCCTGGACGTGTTGTCGTCCCAAGCCAACATCGCCGGCTACAAGGCCGTGTTGCTGGCCGCCCATCACTACCCCCGTTTCATGCCCATGCTGATGACCGCCGCCGGCACCGTAAAGGCTGCCCGTGTGCTGATCCTGGGCGCAGGGGTTGCCGGCTTACAGGCCATCGCCACGGCCAAACGCCTCGGCGCGGTCATCGAGGCGTCGGATGTACGCCCGGCAGTGAAGGAGCAGATCGAATCGCTGGGGGCCAAGTTCATCGATGTGCCCTACGAGAGCGACGAGGAGCGCGCCTGCGCCGAAGGTGTCGGCGGCTATGCACGGCCGATGCCGGCCAGCTGGATGCAACGCCAGGCCCAAGCGGTCCACGAACGCGCCAAACAGGCCGATATCGTCATCACTACCGCACTGATTCCCGGTCGCAAGGCACCGACGCTGCTCAGTGCCGAAACCGTGGCGCAGATGAAACCAGGCTCGGTGGTCATCGACCTGGCTGCCGCCCAAGGTGGTAACTGCCCGCTGACCGTCGCCGATCAGGTGGTCATGGAAAACGGCGTGACCATCGTCGGCCCGACCAATCTGCCCGCGCAGGTAGGTGCAGACGCCTCGGCCCTGTATGCCCGCAACCTGCTGGACTTCATGAAGCTGCTGTTCGACAAGGACGGCGCGCTGGTCATCAACCTCGAAGACGACATCGTCGCGGCCTGCCTCATGTGCCGCGACGGTCAGATCGTCCGCAAGAACGGCTAAGGAGCACGACAATGGAAGACATGCTGATTTCCCATGGCATCTACAACCTGATCATCTTCGTGCTGGCCATCTATGTGGGCTATCACGTGGTGTGGAACGTCACGCCGGCACTGCACACACCGTTAATGGCGGTCACCAACGCCATTTCGGCGATTGTCATCGTCGGTGCCATGCTGGCAGCCGCCCTGACCGTAACCCCTGCGGGCAAGTTGATGGGTACTCTGGCAGTGGCCCTGGCCGCAGTGAACGTATTCGGTGGCTTCCTGGTCACCCGGCGCATGCTTGAGATGTTCAAGAAGAAAACCAAGAACGAGGCGCAGAAGTAAGCATGAGCATGAATCTGGTAACGCTTCTCTACCTCGTCGCCTCGGTCTGCTTCATCCAGGCACTCAAGGGCCTGTCGCACCCGACCACCTCCCGGCGCGGTAACCTGTTCGGCATGATCGGCATGGGGATCGCCATCCTCACGACGGTGGGCCTCATCTATAAGTTGGGTGCAGAGCTGGCGACCGCCGGCATCGGCTACGTCATCGTCGGCCTGCTGATCGGCGGCTGCGCCGGTTCGATCATGGCCAAACGCGTGGAGATGACCAAGATGCCGGAGCTGGTCGCCTTCATGCACAGCATGATTGGCCTGGCGGCAGTGTTCATCGCCATCGCCGCAGTGCTCGAACCGCAGTCCATGGGCATCGTTGCCGTCATCAGCGACCCAATCCCCGCCGGCAACCGCCTGGAGCTGTTCCTCGGTGCAGCCATTGGTGCAATCACCTTTTCCGGCTCTGTGATCGCCTTCGGCAAGCTGTCGGGCAAGTACAAGTTCCGCCTGTTCCAGGGAGCACCCGTACAGTTCACCGGCCAGCACAAGCTGAACCTGATCCTGGGCCTGACCACCCTCGCGCTGGGCCTGCTGTTCACCTTCACCGGCCACTACAGCGCCTTCACCCTGATGCTGGTCCTGGCCTTCATCATGGGTGTGCTGATCATTATCCCGATCGGGGGCGCCGACATGCCGGTCGTCGTGTCGATGCTCAATAGCTACTCGGGCTGGGCGGCGGCCGGGATCGGCTTCTCGCTGAACAACTCGATGCTGATCATCGCCGGCTCGCTGGTAGGCTCCAGCGGTGCGATCCTTTCGTACATCATGTGCAAGGCGATGAACCGTTCGTTCTTCAACGTCATCCTCGGCGGTTTCGGCGCCGATGCCGACGCAGGCGCCACTACAGGTGCGAAGGAGCAGCGCCCGGTGAAGTCCGGTTCCGCTGACGACGCCACCTTCCTACTGAGCAATGCCGACAGCGTGATCATCGTTCCAGGTTACGGCCTGGCCGTCGCACGCGCCCAGCACGCGCTCAAGGAGCTGACCGAGAAACTGACCCACAACGGTGTCACGGTGAAGTATGCGATCCACCCGGTGGCAGGGCGCATGCCTGGGCACATGAACGTGCTGCTGGCAGAGGCTGAAGTGCCTTACGACCAAGTGTTCGAGATGGAAGACATCAACGCCGAGTTCGGCCAGGCCGACGTCGTGCTGGTGCTGGGCGCCAACGACGTGGTCAACCCGGCAGCGAAGAACGACCCAAAGTCGCCGATCGCTGGCATGCCCATCCTCGAGGCGTACAAGGCCAAGACCATCATCGTCAACAAGCGCTCCATGGCCAGCGGCTACGCCGGCCTGGATAACGAACTGTTCTACCTGGACAAGACCATGATGGTGTTCGGCGACGCGAAGAAAGTCATCGAAGACATGGTCAAGGCCGTCGAGTAACGCTCTCGCCTCGAACGCTGCACGCGATAAGAAGGCCCCGGTGAGTATTTTCCGGGGCTTTTTTTCATTTTGGCTGATCCAGATCAACGGCTCTATTTCAGGGCTTCTCATACGACCATGGTCGTGGGACGGCGCCGGGCGAAATCTCTAGACTGCGCTGCAGTAGCTTCAGTAGCCCGAGATAACAATCCATGTACCGTGATCGTATCCGCTTGTCCTCCCTGCACAGCAAGGTAATGAGTGCGGCTGATGCCGCTGGTTTGATCGAGGACGGCATGACCGTCGGCATGAGCGGTTTCACCCGCGCCGGCGAAGCCAAGGCTGTGCCGCATGCGCTGGCCGAACGCGCCAAGCAGTCGCCACTGAAAATCAGCCTGATGACCGGCGCCAGCCTGGGCAACGACCTCGACAAGCAGCTGACCGAAGCCGGCGTGCTGGCCCGTCGCATGCCGTTCCAGGTCGACAGCACATTGCGCAAGGCCATCAATGACGGCCAGGTCATGTTCATCGACCAGCACCTTTCGGAAACCGTCGAGCAACTGCGCAACCAGCAGCTGAAACTGCCGGACATCGCGGTCATCGAAGCCGTCGCCATTACCGAAGAAGGCCACATCGTGCCCACCACCTCGGTAGGTAACTCGGCCAGCTTCGCGATTTTCGCCAAACAAGTGATCGTCGAGATCAACCTGTCGCACAACGCCAACCTCGAAGGCCTGCACGACATCTATATCCCGACCTACCGTCCGACCCGTACCCCGATTCCGTTGGTGAAGGTCGATGATCGCATCGGCAGCACTGCCATCCCAATCGACCCGGCCAAGATCGTCGGTATCGTCATCAGCGACCAGCCAGACTCGCCGTCCACCGTCTTGCCGCCCGATGAAGAAACCCAGGCCATCGCCGACCACCTGATCAACTTCCTCAAGAACGAAGTCGACGCTGGCCGCATGACCAACAAGCTCGGCCCACTACAGGCGGGCATCGGTAGCATCGCCAACGCGGTGATGTGTGGCCTGATCGAGTCGCCGTTCGAAGACCTGACCATGTACTCCGAAGTACTGCAGGACTCGACCTTCGACCTGATCGACGCTGGCAAGCTGAGCTTCGCCTCGGGCAGCTCGATCACCCTGTCGACTCGCCGCAACGCTGACGTGTTCGGCAACCTGGAGCGCTACAAGGACAAGCTGGTGCTGCGCCCGCAGGAGATCTCCAACCACCCTGAAGTCGTGCGCCGCCTGGGTATTATCGGCATCAACACCGCGCTGGAGTTCGACATTTATGGCAACGTCAACTCCACGCACGTTTGTGGCACCCGGATGATGAACGGCATCGGTGGCTCCGGCGACTTCGCCCGCAACGCCCACCTGGCGGTATTCGTTACCAAGTCGATCGCCAAGGGCGGCGCGATTTCCAGCGTGGTGCCGATGGTCAGCCACGTCGACCACACCGAGCACGACGTCGACATTCTGGTAACCGAGCAAGGCCTGGCCGACCTCCGCGGCCTGGCGCCTCGCGAGCGGGCTCGTGCGATCATCGACAACTGCGTGCATCCGGACTACCGCGCCGCGTTGAACGACTATTTCGATCGCGCCTGCCAACGCGGTGGCCACACCCCACACATTCTGCGTGAAGCGCTGAGCTGGCATGAGAACCTGGAAGAATCTGGGCGCATGCTCGCTAGCTGATCGGTTGTAATCACGACCTGGCGTCGTGACGGGGCTGCACCACCAGCCCCAGCCATCCCAAGGGCCGCTGTGCGGCCCTTTTTTTGCGTTGAAAAGCGGTGCTGCAACCCCGTGCCGTAACAGTGACCTCACCAACTCGAAAATAACTGTACTACTGTACTGGTTATTTTGCTGACCTCTCTTTACTCCCGCGGTCATATGACAGAAAAATGCACCATAATCGTGCGCACCAGTACAGTTGCGCCAGTTTCGAGTGCAACAGTACGGTTAAACAGTTAACTGGCCTATCGCATTACTGTTGAACTGTATCTACTGTTATGGACAACAGAGGAGGATCATTGGCATCAGTTAAATCACTACCTAATCCCGCCACAAGCGGAAGGATGAAGCATCATGGAACGTACCCTCAGTTCCGGTCTGGTTTTCGAAAACAACGCACAGCAATCTAACGCTTCGCTGCCGCTGCGCGCGCTCTCCACCCTGCTGCTGTGGCAGCGTCGCATGGCCAGCCGCCGTCAACTGGCTCGCCTGGACGCCCGCCTGCTGGCCGACGCCGGTATCAGCGAATCGCAGCGTTACGAAGAGCTGAGCAAGCCGTTCTGGCGCTAAGCATCGGTTGCCGGCTTAGTCCGGCACCGCGAATTCCAAACCCGTTGCAGGTAACTGCAGCGGGTTTTTTATTGCCTGGGCCGCGCGCTAGAGCGGTTGATGCACCGACAGGTGCAGTTTTGAATATTTCATTAATGGCCGACACAGTTTGTTTGCGCGCCATCCATTAACCTCCGCAAATACCGCCGCGTGATACGCTTGGCTTAACAGTCTGGTAGAAACCATCTGTTCAAAAGTACCGCGACGAACCCTGTGAGCGTCCGATAAGCAGACCCACCCGACCCTTTTCCAGGAGTCCACGACCATGTTCCGTAATCACCTGATTGGCGCCGCCCTGCTGCTCGGCCTGGCCAGCGCTGCCAACGCCAGCAGCTTCGTCGTCACCACCGATGCCGTGGTACGTGCCGTTGCCGCTACCACCGACGCCACTTCCGACCTGTCCTCATCGTTCCGTGATGACAAGATCGTCCAAGCGGCACGCGACGACGCCGCCAGCTACGTTGGCAGCCAGGGCGCGATTCGCGGCGCCAAGCTGGAAAGCGCCTTCCTGCACATCCGTTCAAGCATGCCAGCACTGCAAGCCAGCGATGCACAGTTGGCCCAAGCCATCCTGGCGCTTTGATTCCGCGCCATGCGCAGCAAGGGCCTTGGCCGTTGTCTGCGCAACTGCTGTAGCCTGCACCCATCACGATTCCAGCCGTAAGAAAGCCCATGCGTTATCTGTTGCCGTTGTTTTTCACCGCCATGGCGATGCCGTTGGCGATCGCCCGCGCCCAGGCCATGGACACCACTACGCAAAGCCTGGTCATCACAGGCTACGTAACCAGCCAGGTCACTACCGCCCCGTTCGACCGCAAGCTGGTCAGGCAAGCACGCGACGATGCCGCTGCATTTGTCGCAAGCGATGGCATGATCCGCGGTGCACGCCTGGAAGCCGCGCTGGATGCGCTGCGGCACAACTGTCACCACTCTGTCGGCGACCTTGAACTGGCAGAGGCAATTCTCGTCCAATAACCACATTTGACTCCCTGTATGCTCCGGAGATGCTCCATGCGTAAACCGCTGATCGCCGCTACCCTCGGCATGTTGCTGCTGGCCGACCTGGCCCAGGCACAGACTCTGGTGGCCACCAGCAACATCATCGTGCGTGCCTTTGGCCGCTCGATCGACTTCACGTCCGACACCACCACGTCGATCCGCGATTCCAAGGTCGTGCGTGAGGCCCATGACGATGCCGCCAGCTTCGTCGCCAGTAACGGCGATATCCGTGGCGCCCAGCTCGAAGCTGCTTTCAATACCCTGCGTGAGCGCGTACCCGAAGCGCGCGGCGCCAGCGACCAGGTGCTGGCCGAAGCCATTCTCGCGCTGTGAACCGTGTGCGTGCCTGGCTGCTCGGCTGCGCCCTGACGCTGCTCGGCACGCCCGCCATGGCCGACCTGCAGCTCACGCTGCAGGCGTCCGGCCTGGAACCACAACAGGTCCAAGCCACCCAGGCCTTGCTGGACGAGGCGCTGAACAAGCTCCCTCCACGTTTCAAGCAGCAGCTTGACCGGCGCATTCTGGTCAGCTGGAGCGACAACATGCCGGCCGATGCCTATGGCCAGGCATCTGTGGTTTCGACCTTGGAGCTCAACCGTCGTCTGCTGCCCAGCCTGGCAGACGGCAGCGCTGCGCATGAGGCCACCCAGCGGCCCCATGGCACGGTGCGCCTAGAGCTGCTAGCCACCGTGCTGCATGAGCTCACCCATATCTACGACCGCGCTCGCCTCTGGCCCAGCGCGGAGCGCTCCCTGATCGCCCGTTGCAAGCGCCAGCAAGGATCGCTCGGCAAGGTCGGCCTGCCGGAAGACTGCCGCGGCCAGGCCGAACGGCGCTTCACCCTCAGCGATGACCCACGCCTGCTCGACCTGGCCGGCTGGCAGCAATACGTCGGCCGTCGCGGCGAGCGCGAACAGCACAACGGCCAGTTCGTGCGCAGCCCCGACAGCTACGAGCTGAGCAGCCCCAAGGAGTTCATCGCGGTCAACATGGAGTACTTCCTCCTCGACCCGAGCTATGGCTGCCGCCGCCCGGCCCTCAACCAGTACCTGCGCGACCACTTCGGCTGGGCGCCCCAACAGAACAACTGCGCCAAAGGCCTGCCATTTCTCAACGCTGGCAGCGATTTCGCCCGCCAACCGCTGGGTGAGATCGACCCGGAACGGGTCTATGAGGTGGATTACCTGCTGGCCGAAGCCAATCAGAACTGGGTCAGCCGCTGGGGCCACAGCATGCTGCGCCTGGTGATCTGCAAGCCTGGGCGGCCACGCGGGCCGGATTGCCGCCTGGACCTCGACCAGCACCTGGTGCTGTCGTATCGGGCATTCGTCAACGACGTGCAGCTTTCGAGCTGGGATGGCCTGGTCGGCGCCTACCCGTCACGGTTGTTCGTACTGCCTCTTGGCCAGGTGATCGACGAGTACACCAAGACCGAATTGCGCAGCTTGGCCTCGATCCCTTTGAAGCTCACCCGCAGTGAGATCGAAAACCTGGTACGCCAGGCCGCCGAAATGCACTGGAGCTACGACGGCAACTACTACTTCCTGTCCAACAACTGCGCAGTGGAATCGCTGAAGTTGCTGCGCAGCGGCACCGCCAACCCACGCTTGAATGACCTCGACAGCATCATGCCCAACGGCTTGCTCGAAGTCCTCAAAGGCAGGGGGTTGGCCGATACCAGCGTGCTTGACGACCCACGTGAGGCACTGCGCCTGGGCTACCGGTTCGACTCCTATCGGGACCGCTACCAGGCCATGTTCGACGTATTGAAGAAACAGTTGCCAATCAAGCAAGACAAAGTCGAGGACTGGCTGGCCCTGGACGCCGAACAGCGCCGTGGCTGGTTCGCACAAGCCGACCTGCGTACCAGTGCCGCCTTGCTTTTGCTCGAGCAGGCCAGCCTGCGTCGCCAGTTGCTGCTGGCCCAGGACGAGGTCAAACAGCGCTACCTGAATGCGGCCGCACTCAAGGATGGCAGTATCAACAAAGCCGACCAGACCCTGAAACAGATGCTCGCCAACAGTGGCTTCCTCAGCCGCCCGGCGGAGCTGCTGGATGCCAAGGGCTATGGGCTGCCGCAGCCGGATGAGCGCAAGCACCTGGAAAAGGTCAGCACTGAGCGCCAGGCCCAGTTGCTAAGGTTGAGCACCGACCTGGACAAAGAGGTGAGGGCGCTACTGGAGCCTTCCCGGGCCCGGGAAATTGCCGCAGTCGAGGCCAATGTGAAGCAGGTGGGGGAGCATCTGCGGGCGCTGCACAAGGCTGCGGGGGGCCTGCAACTGCCATAGAGCCCTTGCGGGTAGGGCTCTATGGGCATCACCAAAGGCTACAGTTTTTCTTCCACTTCCCCTGGCAAGTCTTCATCCAGGTGCAGCCAGGGCAAGCGGCTGCCGGTCCAGATATGCCGCTGCGCCCGCACCTGCTCAGGATGATCCAGTGTCGCCACCGTCACATCGATGCTGCCCGGGCTGTGCTCGGTCACCAACGCCACGTGTGCGCCACACTCGCCACAGAAATAGCGCTTGCAGGTGGCCGGCGCCATATAGCACTGCGGCCTGCCGGCCAGCCATCGGAAGCCTGAGCGGGGCAGGGTGAGCCAGGTGACCACCAGGCCGCCGCTGACCCGCCGACAAATAGAACAATGGCAATGGGCGATGTCTGTCAGATCGCCCTGCAATCGATACCGCAAGGCGCCACAGTGGCACCCACCTTCGGTTACATCCAGCATCACCTACCTCCTGTCGCCCATTTCTCAGCGAAAGCTGGCTGAAAGCTTGCCCTCATAGGATAGCGCTCACCACCGGCACAAGACCGGTTAGCCAGGGCACCCGGAGATTTCCATGCCCGGCCCAAATCAACAACAACAATGGTGATTCTGATGTTTTCCTGTGCCCGCCTTCTCGTAGTCCCCCTCCGCCTGCTCCCCGCGCAGCGCCCGACGCGCTGATCCGCCCGAATCGACATTCCTTTCGCCGCGCTACGCCTGGAGTATTGCCATGCTGACCTTCCTCGGCTTTGCCATGGTCATCACCTTCATGTACCTGATCATGACCAAGCGCCTGTCGGCCTTGATCGCGCTGATCCTGGTACCGATCCTGTTCGCCCTGTTCGGTGGTTTTTCCGCCAAGATCGGCCCGATGATGCTCGAGGGCATCAGCAAGCTTGCGCCCACCGGCGTGATGCTGATGTTCGCCATACTCTACTTCGCCCTGATGATCGACTCCGGCCTGTTCGACCCGGCCGTGCGCAAGATCCTCAAGCTGGTCAAGGGTGACCCACTCAAGGTCTCCGTGGGTACTGCCGTACTGGCCCTGGTGGTATCGCTCGACGGTGACGGCGCTACCACCTACATGATCTGCTGCGCCGCCATGCTGCCCCTGTACAGCCGCCTGGGCATGAGCCCACGAATCATGGCCGGGCTGATCATCCTTGCCGGCGGGGTAATGAACATGACGCCATGGGGCGGCCCGACTGCCCGTGCTGCCAGCGCCCTGCACGTGGACCCGTCGGACATCTTCGTACCGATGATCCCAGCCATGGTCTTCGGCGTGCTGGCGATCCTGGCCATCGCCTATCTGTACGGCAAGCGTGAGCGTGCCCGCCTGGGCGAGCTGCACCTGCCCACCGACGACATCGACCATAGCGAAATTACCGTATCGCAGTTCCCGGAAGCCCGTCGGCCCAAGCTCATCTACTTCAACGGCGCCCTGACCGCCGCCCTGATGGTGGCGCTGATTGCAGGCGTGCTGCCGCTGCCGGTGCTGTTCATGATCGCGTTCAGTATCGCCATGATCGTCAACTACCCATGCCTGCAGCAGCAGAAGGACCGTATCGCCGCCCATGCCGGCAGCGTGTTGGCAGTGACCGGCCTGATCTTCGCCGCCGGTATCTTCACCGGCATCCTGTCAGGCACCGGCATGGTCGAGGCCATGTCCAAGAGCCTGCTGGCGGTCATCCCCGAAGCACTGGGCCCTTACCTGGCCGTCATTACTGCGATCGTGAGCATGCCGTTCACCTTCTTCATGTCCAACGATGCGTTCTACTACGGCGTGCTGCCGGTGCTGTCGGAAGCGGCCAGCCACTACGGTATCAGCCCGGTAGAAATGGCCCGTGCGTCGATCGTCGGGCAACCGGTACATCTGCTCAGCCCGCTGGTACCCTCGACCTACCTGCTGGTGGCCCTGGCGGGCATCGAATTCGGCGATCATCAGCGCTTCACCCTCAAGTGGGCAGTGCTGGTATGCCTGTGCATAATGTTCGCCGCGTTGCTGATGGGCATTTTCCCGCTGTTCAGTAGTCTCTAGTAAACCCGCATTACCCCACGCGATGCGCCTGTCCGGGCGCATCGCCATTATCGTTCGAAGGAATACACATGGAATGGCTGACCAGCCCGGAAATCTGGGTTGCCTTTTTTACCCTCACAGCGCTTGAGATCGTTCTCGGGATCGACAACATCATCATGATCTCGATCCTGGTCAGCCGCATGCCCAAGCACATGCAGCCACGCACCCGGATTTTCGGCCTGGCCCTGGCCATGGTCACCCGTATCATGCTGCTGCTGTCGATCACCTGGGTCATGCGCCTGACTGCCGACCTGTTCGTGGTGTTCGGCCAAGGCATCTCCGGCCGGGACCTGATCCTGTTCTTTGGCGGCCTGTTCCTACTGTGGAAAAGCTCCCAGGAAATCTACCACGGCCTGGAAGGCGAGGAGGAAAGCTCGGATGAGCCCAAGGGCGCAGGGGGCAAGTTCTTCTACACCATCATTCAGATCGCCATTATCGACATCGTGTTCTCCCTGGACTCGGTCATCACTGCTGTGGGCATGGTCTCGCACGTACCGGTGATGATCGCCGCGATCGTGGTGGCAGTGCTGGTGATGATGCTGTGCGCCGGTGCCATCAGTAACTTCATCGACAAGCATCCATCGCTGAAGATGCTCGCACTTTCGTTCCTGATCGTCGTGGGTACGGTGCTGATCGCTGAATCCTTCGACGTCCATGTTCCGAAGGGCTACGTGTACTTCGCCATGGCCTTCTCGCTGGCGGTGGAGGCCATCAACATCCGCATGCGTACCGCCCTGGCGCGCAAGGGAGGCAAGGACCACGATCCAGTGAAACTGCGCAAGGACATCCCAGGTCAATAAGACCGGGAGCGCTGAACCTAAAGGCCCTCAACCGGGCCTTTTTTTATGCGCAAGCTTTCATGACAGAAATATTTCAAATGTTTGCCGACCATGCCAAGCTGGCGCCAGGTCTGCAAAACAACTAAAGCTTGAGTGAGCACTGGGAAATATTGCCCACCCCCGGGCCAGGCTCACGGCTTCACCTGTTTGGCTCCGCTTTTGGAGCGACGATAAAAAAGGGGGGCTAGACCATGCTGACCCTGCTCAACCTGCTGTCCGCCGTGGCCTTGCTGGTGTGGGGCACGCACATCGTGCGTACCGGCATCCTGCGCGTATTTGGGTCCAACCTGCGACGGGTGCTCAGCCAGAACATGAACCGGCGGCCCCTGGCGTTCATCGCCGGCATCGTCGTGACCGCCGTCGTGCAGAGCAGTAACGCCACCGCCATGCTGGTCACCTCCTTCGTGGGCCAGGGCCTGATGGCCATGACACCGGCCCTGGCGATCATGCTCGGCGCCGATGTCGGTACGGCATTGATGGCGCGGGTGCTGACCCTGGACCTGTCATGGCTTTCGCCGCTGCTGGTGTTTCTTGGCGTGATCTTCTTCCTGTCACGCAAGCAGACGCGTGCCGGCCAACTGGGCAGGGTGGCGATTGGCCTGGGGCTGATCATCCTGGCACTGGAGCTGATCGTGCAGGCCGCTGCGCCGATCACCCACGCCCAGGGAGTGAAGGTGCTGTTTGCCTCGCTGACGGGCGACATTCTGCTCGATGCCCTGGTTGGCGCACTGTTCGCCATGATCACCTATTCAAGCCTGGCCGCCGTACTGCTGACCGCCACGCTGGCCGGCGCAGAGGTCATCAGCCTGCCGGTGGCCATCGGCCTGGTGGTCGGCGCCAACATCGGCAGTGGGTTGCTGGCCTTCATCAGTACCAGCATGCAGAACGCCGCTGGCCGGCGCGTGGCCTTGGGCAGCCTGCTGTACAAGCTGATTGGCCTGGTGCTGATCATCCCGGTGCTACACCCCCTGGTGGCATGGATGGACTCGCTGAGTTTCAGCCCCCAGGAGCTGGTCATCGGCTTTCACCTGCTCTACAACACGCTGCGCTGCTTGATCATGCTCCCCACGGTCAACCCCATGGGTCGGCTGTGCAACCGCCTGCTGCCCGAGCGCGAAAACGGCAACGGCCAGATACGCCCCCGGCACCTCGACGTCTCGGCACTCACCACCCCCAGCCTGGCACTGGCCAATGCCGCGCGCGAGACATTGCGCCTGGGCGATATTGTCGACAGCCTGCTCGAAGCCATGCTCAACGCCCTGCGTGGCACCCAGACGGCCTTGCCACAGCAGGTGCGCGCCTTGGGTGAGGACGCCGACGCCTTGTACAGCGCGATCAAGCTGTACCTGGCGCAAATGCCGCGGGAGGACCTCAGCGACCAGGACAACCGACGCTGGGCCGAAATCATCGAACTGGCGATCAACCTCAAGCTGGCCTGTGACTTGGTCGAGCGCATGCTGCGCAAGGTGCAGCAGCAGAAGACCAGCCAGCGTCGGGAGTTCTCCCAAGTCGGCCTGGAAGAACTGACCGGCCTGCAGGAGCAATTGCTGGCCAACCTGCGCCTGGGGCTGTCGGTATTCCTCAGCGCCGACCCGGAAAGCGCGCGCTTGCTGCTACGTGAAAAGCGACGCTTCCGCGCCCAGGAAAGGCGCCTGGCCCATGCCCATGTCAGCCGTCTGCAGCGCAAGGTGGTGCAGAGTATCGAGACGAGTTCACTGCACCTGGAACTGATTGCTGACATGAAACGTTTGAACTCTTTGTTCTGCAGCAGTGCCTATGTGGTACTAGGTGGCTCGGACACGGGCGGGCTGATGCTCGACAGCGTGCCGGACGAAGCTAACCTGTCCTGACCCCGCCTTCCTGGAGACTCGAGCTCGCCCATGCGTCGCCTGATGTTCGTTTGCCTGCTGATCTGCAGCCTCCCTTCACTTGCCCTCGATCGCTCGCGGGTAGAGGGCTACCTGTTACCCAACGGCCTGCAGGTGATTCTCAAGTCCGGGTATGAACGGGATCATGTGGCGATCCGCCTGGTGGTAGGGGTAGGCCTGGACGACTTCGATTGCGAGCAGAAAGAACTGCCGCATCTGCTCGAGCACCTGTTGTTCAGCGGTATCGACGACAGCGGCGAGGGTGGCCTTGAGGAGCGCCTGCAGGCGTTGGGTGGTGAGTGGAATGCCTATACCAGCAGCGCCGACACCACCTTCGTCATCGAAGCCCCGGCGCGCAACCAGCGCAAGGTACTCGACCTGTTACTGGCGGTGCTTCGCGATACCCGCATCGACGCCAAGGCCCTGGCCACCGCCAAGCGCATCATCGAACGCGAAGACGGTGGCCACTATGGCCACCTGCAACGCTGGCTCGACCGCCAGGACATCGGCCACCCTGCCAGCGACCAACTGGCCACCGAACTGGGCCTGAAATGCCCGGAGCGTTCCGACCTCGATGACATGACCCTGGCGCAGGTACAGAACCTGCGCGACCGTTGGTATGCCGCCAACAACATGACCCTGATCATGGTCGGTGGCCTCGACCGCCTCCTGCCGGCCTATCTGGAACGCACCTTTGGCGAATTGCCCGCCACCGAGCCGGAGGAGCGGCGCGATCTGGAAACCATCAGCCAGCAAGCAGAGCAGCGGCGTGACCTGACCCGCGGCTTTGTCGGTGACAGTGTCAAATTGCACTGGTTGTTCATCGAACCGGTGCTGGACAACGACCACCAGCAGACCCTCGACCTGCTCTCGCGCTATCTGGACTGGGCCCTGTACGACCAGCTGCGCCTGCGCAATGGCCTGTCGTACGGTCCTTCCGTACAGCGCGAAAGCTTCGGCGACAGCGGTATGCTCAGCCTCAATGCCGACCTTGAACGCGATGACGTCAACGCCGCCGTCAACCTGATGCAGCAGCTGTTCGACCACCTGCGCAAGCAAGGCCTGGATGCGGACACCTTCGCCCGTATCAAGGATGCCGCCGTCGCCAGGGAAAGCTGGACCACCCAGGGCAACAGCGCCTTGGCCGATTACTACTGGGGTGCGCTGAACGATTACAACAACGGACGCTTTGCCGACCCAGCGCGCAAGCTGCGCGAGGTGACCCTGGAGCAGGCCAACGATGCCCTGAAGGCGTTGCTCAAGGACGAGGGTTATCTGCGGATCGAAAAGCCGTTGTTGGGGTATGACGAACTGTACGGCCTGATTGCCTTGCTGCTTGGCGTGTTGCTGGCGGCAGGATTGCTGCGCAAGCGTCGGCAGACGCCTGAACGACCCAGCGGTGCTACACGGGAGCGGTAGTTCAGCGGTATCCTTTGGCCAGTACCGGCCCTGTCGCGGTTTTACCGTGAAAAGGCCGGCACAGCCACCTCCTCACTCCCGTCGTATAGCCAATGCCCCCGATCCCCCATTTCGTCCAGCGCATCATCGAGCTGCTCAAACGCTACCCCGGCATCATCGCGCTCGGCGGTTTTCTATCCGGTATCGGCAGTTTCATCCTGGTCGACCGCCAGGCCAGCCTGGCCAGTTGGGTGGCCATTCTCATGCTGGTCAGCTGGGTCTGGCTGATGCTGGAAAACACCCTCACCGGCCTGTTTGCCCGTACCTTCAAACGCGAAATCCCACAGCCACTGTTGCGCTACGCAACACAGATGATTCACCAGGAAAGCCTGTTCTTCGTCCTGCCGTTCTTCTTCATCACCACGACCTGGAACAGCGGCCAATTGGTATTCACCGGCCTGCTGGGGGCTGCCGGGTTGATCTCGATCGTCGACCCGCTGTACTACAAGTGGCTGGCCCCGCGCCGCTGGCTGTTCCTCGCATTGCACACCCTTACCCTGTTCGCCGCACTGCTCACCGCGCTGCCGATCATCCTGCACCTGACCACTGCGCAAAGCTTCAAGCTGGCGTTGATCGCCGCCATGGCGCTGTCATTCCCAAGCCTCGCCAGCAGCTTCCCGATCAACAATTGGCGGCGCGGCGTGGCGCTGGTGTTGGTGACCTTGGCCGTGGGCGGTGGCGGCTGGCTGCTACGCTCGTGGGTGCCACCCGCCACCCTGTGGATGACCGAGGTGGCGGTAAGTACCGAGGTGCTCAACCGTCAGCCCGGTGAGTCCCTGGACGAAATTGCCGCCAGCCGCATTCGCAGCAGTGGCCTGTACGCCTACACCGCCATCAACGCCCCGCGCGGCCTCAACGAGCGGATCTACCACGTGTGGCAGAAAGACGGCCAGGAAGTCGACCGGATCGCCCTGGACATCCATGGGGGTCGCAAGGAAGGCTACCGTGCCTGGACCCACAAGCAGAACTTTCCGCCCAATCCGGTCGGCAAATGGCAGGTACGGGTGCTGACCGAAGATGGTCAGGTCATCGGCGTGCTGCGCTTCAAGGTGGTCGACGACGCGCCAGCTGGTTGAGTGATCTGCAGGCACTGGGCCCCTCGGAAGGGGCTGCACAGCAGCCCCAGGTTCGACGTTCAGCACATTCTCTACAAACCGCTCCATGCGCGCTGCGCTATGATCAGCCTCTACGCCAGTCAGATGCATGGAGCCTATGACCACCCCCAGCGCCACCCTGGACACCAGCCGCCAACCGGCCTGCCTGCGTATTGCCGGTGACTGGACCCTGGCTCACTACGCCAGCCTCAAGCGCGACAGCGAGCGCTTGCGCGCCCAATACAGCGCCGATGCCATCGCCGACCTCAGCCAGCTGGGCCGCCTGGACACCGCCGGCGCCTCGCTGCTGGCCGAACTGCTTGGCGCCGAACGCCTGTCGCGATGCACCAACGACCTGCCCGACGCCAGCCGCGCTCTGCTCAAGACTGTCTACAGCTCGGTGCAGGACTATTGCATCCCGGTCAAGGCGCCAGAGCGCAACGTGCTGCTGCAACTGCTGGAGCGCATTGGCTGTGCAGTCGGCACGCTCTGGCAGGACACCCTGCAATTGCTCGGCTTCATCGGCCTGATCCTGGAAACCTTGCTGCGCCGCCTGCTGCAACCGCAGCGTTGGCGTGTCACACCGGTTGTCGCGCACATCGAACAGACCGGCCTGGATGCCGCGCCCATCGTCGCCTTGCTGACCTTTCTGGTGGGTGCAGTGGTGGCCTTTCTCGGTGCCACGGTGCTGGCCGACTTCGGCGCAACGGTGTTCACCGTGGACTTGGTGGCGTTTTCGTTCCTGCGTGAGTTTGCCGTACTGCTGACCGCCATTCTCATGGCCGGCCGCACCGCCAGCGCCTTCACTGCGCAGATCGGCTCGATGAAAGCCAACGAAGAGATCGACGCCATCCGCACCCTCGGGCTCAACCCGATCGAACTGTTGGTGGTCCCCCGGGTACTGGCGCTGCTGATTTCGCTGCCATTGCTGACCTTCCTCGCGATGATCTGCGGCATCGTCGGCGGCGCGGTGGTCTGTGCTCTGTCACTGGGCATCTCGCCGGCCATGTTCCTGTCACTGCTGCAAAGCGACATCGGCGTGCAGCACTTTATCGTGGGCTTGGCCAAGGCACCGTTCTTCGCCTTCCTGATCGCTTCCATTGGTTGCCTGGAGGGGTTCAAGGTCAGCGGCAGTGCCGAGTCGGTCGGCGCACACACCACCTCCAGCGTGGTGCAATCGATTTTCGTGGTCATCGTGCTGGACGCGGTGGCAGCGTTGTTCTGCATGGAGATGGGCTGGTGAGTGGCCGTGAAGCAGTGATCGAAGCCCGAGGTATCTGCAACCGCTTCGGCAGCCAGGTCGTGCACGAAAACCTCGACCTGGATCTGTACCGTGGCGAGATCCTGGCCGTGGTCGGCGGTTCGGGTAGCGGCAAGTCGGTATTGCTGCGCAGCATCATCGGCCTGCGCCGACCCACCGAAGGCCAGGTCAACGTGTTCGGCGAAGACCTCGCTGCACTGCGCGAGGCGCAACGCTCGCAGGTTGAACGTCGGTTCGGGGTGCTGTTCCAGAAGGGCGCGCTGTTCTCTTCGCTGACGGTGACGGAAAACGTCGCGCTGCCCTTGATCGAGCACGCCGGCCTGTCGCGCGCCGATGCCGAGCACCTGGCCGGGGTCAAGCTGGCCCTGGCCGGGTTACCGATTTCCGCCGCCGACAAGTACCCCTCTTCGTTGTCCGGCGGGATGATCAAACGCGCCGCGCTGGCCAGGGCGCTGGCGCTGGACCCCGACATCCTGTTCCTCGACGAACCCACAGCCGGCCTCGACCCGATCGGTGCGGCGGCCTTCGACCAATTGATCCTCACCCTGCGCGATGCGCTGGGCCTTAGCGTGTTTCTCATCACCCACGACCTGGACACCCTCTACACCATCACCGACCGCATCGCGGTGCTGTCGCAGAAAAAGGTGCTGGTCGCCGGCCCCCTGGCCGAAGTCGAGCAAACCAACGACCCGTGGATTCACGACTATTTTCACGGCCCACGTGGGCGGGCAGCCGAGCAGGCCGCCACCATCGCCGGGCAGGAGCGCTGAACAATGGAAACCCGAGCTCATCATGTTCTCATCGGCCTGGTCACCGTGCTGGTGGTCGTCGGTGCCATGCTGTTCGGCCTGTGGCTGACCAAGTCCAGCGTCGACGATGCCTTCAAGGATTATGAGGTGGTCTTCAACGAGGCCGTCTCGGGGCTGTCCCGGGGCAGCCCGGTGCAGTACAACGGCATCAAGGTTGGCGACGTGTCCACCCTGCGCCTGGACCCAAAAGACCCACGCCGGGTGCTCGCCCGTGTGCGCCTGAGCGGCGACACGCCGGTGAAAGAAGATACCCAGGCCAAGCTCACCCTGGCCGGAGTTACGGGCAACTCGTTCATCCAGCTCAGCGGCGGCACCCCGCAAAGCCCTGAGCTCAAAGGCAAGGATGGCAAGCTGCCGGTCATCGTCGCATCACCCTCGCCCATCTCACGCCTGCTCAATGACAGCAGTGACCTGGTGACCAACATCAACCTGTTACTGCACAACGCCAACCAGATGTTCTCGGAAAGCAACATCGACCGCCTGAGCAATACCCTGGCCAATCTGGAACAGACCACTGGCGCCTTCGCCAACCAGAAGGGTGGTATTTCCTCGGCGATCGAACAGTTGGCCCAAGTCGGCAAACAGGCCAATGCCACCTTGGCCGAGACCCAGGCGCTGATGCGCAACGCCAATGGCCTGCTCGGCACCGAAGGCAAGCAAGCCATCGGCAGCGCCGAACAGGCCATGCAGTCGCTGGCCGAAAGCACCGCGACCATCAACAGCCTGCTCAAGGACAACCGCCAGTCCATCGATGATGGCGCACAAGGCCTGAACCAACTGACACCTGCCATCCGCGAACTGCGCGAAACCCTCAATTCACTCAAGGGCATTTCCCGGCGCCTGGAGGCTGACCCGAGTGGCTACCTGCTAGGCCGCGACAACAACAAGGAGTTCCAGCCATGAACCCGTCGCTGCGCCTGCTGGCCCTGGCGGCCGCGCTGAGCATGACCAGCGCCTGCTCGATCCTGCCCCAGAGCGAACCTGTGGATATCTACCGGCTGCCGGTCAACCAGGCCAGCCACAGTGCCACGCCGGTGGACTGGTCGCTGCGCCTGAACAAGCCGCTGGCCAGCGAAGTGCTGGCAGGGCCACGCATCGCGGTGATCCCTCAGGGGGATGTGATCAGCAGCTATAAAGGCGCACGCTGGAGCGACCCCGTGCCGCTGCTGGTGCGCAACCGCCTGCTCGATGGCTTTCAGCGTGACGGCCGTGTTCAGCGGCTGAGCGCCGACGACAGCAACCTGCAGGCGGACTACGAGCTGGCCGGTGAGCTGCAGGCGTTCCAGAGCGAATACCACGCAGGCGGCACGGTCGAAGTGGTGATCCTTTACGACGCGCGCCTGGTCCAGGGACGCAGCCAACGCATCCTCGCCAGTAAACGTTTCGAGGTGCACCAGCCCTTGTCCGACAAGCAGGTTTCAGCCGTGGTGGCAGGTTTCGGAGCGGCCAGCGATCAACTGGCCGTGCAGGTGGTGAACTGGGCCGTGGCCCAGAGCACCCAGGCTCAGGCGAAGAACCAGTAGCAGACCAGGATCGCCGCAATCACCCCGGACAACTCCGCCAGCAAGGCGCAGCCCACAGCATGGCGGACACGTTGGATGCCAACGGCGCCGAAATACACAGCGAGCACGTAGAAGGTGGTTTCGGTGCTGCCCTGCACGGTGGCGGCCACCAGCGCCGGGAAGCTGTCCACGCCGTGGGTCTGCATGGTTTCGATCAGCATGGCCCGCGCCGCGCTGCCGGAGAACGGTTTGACCAACGCGGTCGGCAAGCCCTCGACGAAGCGAGTGTCCATGCCCAACCAGTTCACCGCATGGCGTATGCCGTCCAGCGCAAGCTCGAGTGCCCCCGAGGCCCGCAGAACACCAACGGCCACAAGCATGGCCACCAGGTAGGGCAGCAGGCTCTTGGCGACATCGAAACCTTCCTTGGCTCCTTCGACAAAGGCCTCATACACTTTCACCCGCTTCAACGCCCCAATCACCAGGAACAGGATGATTACGCCGAACAGCGTGAGGTTGCCGAGGATCGACGACAGGCTCGCCAGCGCCGCCGCCGACAAGGTACCGAGGAACGCCATGAAGCAACCGAGCAACAATGCCCCGGGGATCAGGTAGGCGAGCACCACCGGGTCCCACAGACGCAGGCGCTGCATAACCGCCACCGACAGCAAGCCGACCAGGGTAGAGACGCTGGTGGCCAGTAGGATCGGCAGGAACACCAACGTCGGGTCAGTGGCGCCTTGTTGGGCGCGATACATGAAGATGGTGACCGGCAGCAGGGTCAGCGATGAGGCATTGAGCACCAGAAACAGGATCTGCGCATTGCTCGCCGTGGTACTGCTGGGGTTGAGCTCCTGCAGGGCACGCATGGCCTTGAGGCCGATCGGCGTGGCGGCGTTATCCAGCCCCAGGCCGTTGGCGGCAAAGTTCATGGTGATAAGCCCCAGGGCGGGGTGTCCAGGCGGTACTTCTGGCATCAGCCGGGCGAACAGCGGGCCGAGCACCTTGGCCAGCCATTCGACGATACCGGCCTTTTCGGCGATTTTGAGAAACCCCAGCCACAGGGTCAGGGTGCCGAACAGCAGGACCATCACCTCCACCGACAGCTTGGCCATGGCAAAGATGCTCTCGACCATCGCGGCGAATATGCCGGCGTTGCCACCAACCAGCCATTGGGTCAGGGCGCAAACGGCCGCCACCAGGAAAAAGCCGAGCCAAAGGCCGTTGAGCATCCGTGTGTTCCCCCTGAAAAATGCCTGAATGATAACGCACCGAAGACGCTTTAGCCGGCCCGGGCGAAGCGGCCCATGCAGACAACAAAAAACCCCGACAGGTCGGGGTTTCTCGTCAGTGCATCAGGCTTAGCGCTTGGCGGCTTCACCAACCACGGCGGTTTCCTTCTTGTCCGCCATCAGCGAGGCATAGTACTGCTCGCCCTTGGCAGCGTCGTACATGCCTTCCCAACGGGCAATCACCAGCGCCGCCAGGGCGTTGCCGATCACGTTGAGGGCGGTACGTGCCATGTCCATGATGCGGTCGACACCGGCGATGAACGCCAGGCCTTCGAGCGGGATGCCCACACTGCCCAGGGTCGCCAGCAGGACCACGAACGACACGCCCGGTACGCCGGCAATACCCTTGGAGGTGACCATCAGGGTCAGTACCAGCAGCAGCTGCTGGCTCCAGGACAGGTCGATGCCGTAGAGCTGGGCGATGAAGATGGCCGCGATGCTCTGGTACAGGGTCGAGCCGTCGAGGTTGAACGAATAACCAGTCGGAACCACGAACGAGCAGATCGACTTCGGCGCACCGTATTTTTCCATCTTCTCGATCACGCGCGGCAGCACGGTCTCGGAGCTGGAAGTGGAGTAGGCCAGGATCAGCTCATCTTTCATGATGCGCATGATCTTGATCACCGAGAAGCCGAATACACGCGCTACCAGGCCCAGCACCATGAAGGCGAAGAAGGCGATAGCGAAGTACACCAGCAGTACCAGCTTGGCCAGCGGCAGCAGCGAGCTGAAACCGAAGTTGGCGACCGTTACGGCGATCAGGGCGAACACGCCGATCGGGGCGTAGTTCATGATCATGTGGGTGACCTTGAACATGGTCTCCGACACGCCCTGGAAGGTACGCACCAGTGGCTCGCGCAGATCGGCCTGCAGGCTCGACAGGCCCAGGCCGAACAACACCGAGAAGAAGATGATCGGCAGCATTTCACCACGCATCAGCGCTGCGAAAATGTTCGACGGAATCAGGTTGAGCAGGGTTTCGATGAACGCATGCTCATGTTGCACTTCAGCGGCAGTCGCCTGGTACTTGGAGATGTCGACGGTACCCAAAGTACTCATGTCGATGCCGGCGCCAGGGTGGAACAGGTTTGCCAGGACCAGGCCAACGACGATGGCGATGGTGGTCACCACCTCGAAGTAGATGATGGTCTTCAGGCCGATGCTGCCCAGTTTCTTCGCATCGCCAACCCCGGCGATACCCACGATCAGCGACGAAATCACGATCGGGACGACGATCATCTTGATCAGGCGAATGAAGATGTCACCGGCTGGCTGGAGGACGTTGCTGATCCACCAGGCCTTTTCCGCACTGAAATGGTTCAGTAGCGCGCCGATTGCAACGCCCAGGACCAGACCGATGACGATCTGCCAGGCGAGGCTCAGTTTTGCCTTCTTCATGTCTTTACCCTTTGTTCTAGTGGTCACGGGCACCGACCGGAAAAGCGCGTAACAGAGCCGTTGGCAACGTCACGGGCAGCGTAGAGCTTCCGTCCGGAGACCTCATGTAAGGACACCGCGAGCGAGCGACAAGGCGCTCGGGCCAGCGAAAAGGCGGCAACTATTGCGATGGGAAGGAATGAAATCTAATGCCGGAAGCGCATACCCCATACCGATTCGGCATACTGATCTGCGCCAAAATGAGGCACTCGCAACTCATTGATTTATAACGTTCGGAATCCCGAACAAGACCAAAGCGCCATATTTAGGCAGATTTGACCGTGTACGCGGAGGCGGATTGATGGCTTGTTCGACAATCCGAATGGCTGAAATGACACCTGTGCCAGCGCTGGATCAGGCGAAAAAAATTTGATGTACGGTCAAGACAAAATGTGTCTCGAACGCAAAATCCTGAAAGGAGGTGGGGAAAAGGTAGATGGCGCCTCGGAAGCCAGGTCGTGACTACGCACATCCGCACGTAAGACCTGAAGCTTCCGATTATGCCTTTCCTGACCCGGCCCAATTCTGGAGGCACTCCCTGTACCCCTAGGCCACTCCGACCCTGCAACGATCAGAACAGCCCGGCCCCTTGGTCATGTGCAGCCTCTCCTCGAGGCGGCGCATCATAGAAGCGAGAACGATAGAAAGGTTCCGCTTCTATCACGTGACAGTGCGCGACCGCTTGTCCGAAAACCCTCAGTACCAATTCGGGTCGCGCTTGAGCTGCTCCTGCAGCAATTTCTGCATGCCGTCATCCGGCTTGCCAATCCATGTGTACTGCGCATGACGGGTAGGCGACTTGTCGCTCGGCAGCCCCTCGGGCACCTCTACCAGCATCCCGTATGCTTCATCCTTGTCCCAACTGAATGCCACGATCAGGCGCTTGTAGGTGCATTTGTCCTGGGATTCGCACAGCGGACCGACCAAGTACTTGTCACCGTCTTCGGTCACTGCAGACATCTGCTCCTGCGCGCTGCCCGTCAGGTTGATCACCCAGTCGGGCAGGCGTTCCTCGCCTTTGATCGCCTTCTGCCAGGTTTCACGGTATTTGGTGTCCGAGCCGAGCAACTGATCGGCTCGAACCTGGCCATCATTGGCCGCCATTGCCCCTGCACTACTGCCCAACAACAGGGCAGCAGCCAGGGCTGTGCAAAGCTTCCTGCTCATCGTCAACCTCGACCCCGTCCAAAGAAGAAGGACGCCACGAACAGCACCAGGAAGACAATGAACAGGATCTTCGCGATACCCGTCGCGGCGCCAGCGATACCACCGAAGCCCAGGACTGCAGCGACAATGGCGATGATGAGGAAAGTGATAGCCCAGCTCAGCATGATGCTTCTCCTTTCTTTTTTGAAATCGGTCCAACCGCTGTCTCAGAACACCCAGCGCTGCTGGGGTACGACATTTTCAACAGTGGCCGGCGAGGTATTGGCCGAAGGCAGCGGTTCGGCTGCCTTTACCAATGTATTGGCACGTGTCGCCTGGATCTGCGTCAGCAGCGCAGTCTGCGCGGCAACCTGCTCGGCGAGTCGCGCGGTCTGCCAGCTGTAATAAAAGAGGCCTGCGGCCAACGTCAGCAGCAGCGCCATCCCTAATAAAAGGAACTGGCGCAATGGCAGTGCGGCATTCTGCGAGCGGTTGTCGGATTGGCGGTTCATGCCGGCTCTCCTGCTGTAATTTTTCTATTCAAACCTGAACAGTTAATTGCAGCCTGCGTGCCAGTCTTTGCTCACCCATAAAAACGTTATAAATCAATGAGTTACACAAACACCTCGTAGGTCTGAAGGACGTATCCTGCACGATGCCCTTCGTGACGTCGTGCGAATTGCACGATTCAGCCTTCAACCTTGGTGGCCACTTTGAGCAGGTCGGCATCCACCCCACGCACCCCGATAATCTGCCGGGCGATCTCTAGCGCAATGGTTTTCTGCTCATTGCTGACCACCTCACCGGACAGCCGCACCATGCCTTCATCACTGGCCACCTTGATATTCAGGCCGTCGAGGTTACGGCTGAACCGGAAACTGTTCTGGATCTTGTCGATTACCCACCGGTCGCTGGGCTGTGGTCCTGTGGGCGCGCCAACCGGCGTTTCCCGCGCCTTGGCCATGGCAGCGGTGTCCAGGCTCACCAGGTTGTTGACCAGGTGCACGCCATCGGTCGTTCGCGCCACGACCCCTGCCAGCTCCTTGGCTTCCACGCTGTCGACCCTGCCGCGCAGCGTCACCACGCCGTCGCTGCTTTGCACCTCGATGGGCGCCTTTTCGGTGGTACGGCTCCACAGCAACCGGGCGCGGATGACAGCGGCCAAGGTGGCGTCCTCCAAGCGCTGGGCATAGGCCCGCAATTCGAGCGGGCGCTCGACCAGCTCGGCATTGACCTTCAACTGGTTGTCGACCTGCTCGATTCCGCGGGTGGCCAGGGCAACGTGCTCGGCCAACTGGCGCTCTACCTCGTTTTCCACCTCGCCCGACAGACGTGCTCGCTGGCCATCGACCTCTACCTCGATGCGAAACGGATTGAGTATGCGGTTGAGCGCCAGCGCCGTTTGCAGGGACCCCTCCAGGCGCGCGTCGTCGACTTGATCGGCAAACACCGGGGTGCAAATGGACAGCAAACCAGCCGTCAATACGGCCATTCGAGTGGGAAAGGGCATGACTGCACTCCTTTTGTAGGCAAAATCTGAAAATAGTCGCAACCAATGTGCCAGCCTGGAGCTCTAACAAAATCATCGAGATATCGCGGCTTAGCGGCACTGTTGGGCCACTGGCTAGCATGCAAAGCACAGAATCCTTCAGAATTGACCATGCAACTTGCCCGATTTTTCCCACACTAATTGAAGACTTATCCTAAGGAGCGCTGGAAATGGAATCAGCCCAGGACAACCAAGGCCGCATTCTGCTGGTGGATGACGAGTCCGCTATCCTGCGCACGTTCCGCTACTGCCTCGAGGACGAGGGCTACAGTGTGGCCACGGCCAACAGCGCCGCGCAGGCCGAGGCGTTGCTGCAGCGCCAGGTCTTCGACCTGTGCTTCCTTGACCTGCGCCTGGGCGAGGACAACGGCCTTGATGTCCTGGCGCAGATGCGTATCCAGGCGCCCTGGATGCGCGTGGTGATCGTCACCGCCCATTCGGCGATTGACACTGCCGTCGACGCGATCCAGGCCGGGGCCGCAGACTACCTGGTCAAACCGTGCAGCCCCGACCAGCTGCGCCTGGCTACAGCCAAACAGTTGGAGGTGCGCCAGCTGTCTGCACGCCTGGAAGCATTGGAGGGGGAGGTGCGCAAGCCCAAGGACGGCCTCGATTCGCACAGTCCGGCAATGATGGCCGTACTGGAAACCGCCCGCCAAGTAGCCACCACCGATGCCAACATCCTTATTCTGGGCGAATCCGGTACCGGTAAAGGCGAGCTGGCGCGGGCCATTCACAGCTGGAGCAAGCGTTCCCGCAAGGCCTGCGTGACCATCAACTGCCCCTCGCTGAATGCCGAACTGATGGAAAGCGAACTGTTCGGCCATACCCGCGGCGCCTTCACCGGTGCCAGCGAGAGCACGCTGGGACGGGTCAGCCAAGCGGATGGCGGCACCCTGTTTCTTGACGAAATCGGCGACTTCCCACTGGCACTGCAGCCAAAGCTGCTGCGTTTCATCCAGGACAAGGAGTACGAACGCGTCGGCGACCCGGTAACCCGCCGTGCGGATGTCCGCATCCTCGCCGCGACCAACCTCAATCTGGAAGAGATGGTGCGCGAAAGCCGCTTCCGCGAAGACCTGCTGTACCGCCTCAACGTCATCACCTTGCACCTGCCGCCTCTGCGCGAGCGCAGCGAAGACATCCTGACCCTGGCTGACCGCTTCCTGGCCCGCTTCGTCAAGGAATACTCCCGCCCAGCCCGCGGCTTCAGCGACGAAGCCCGCGCTGCGCTGCTCAACTACCGCTGGCCGGGCAACATTCGCGAACTGCGCAACGTGGTAGAACGTGCCAGCATCATTTGCCCGCAGGAACGCGTGGAGATAAGCCACCTGGGCATGGGCGAGCAACCCACCGGCAATGCGCCTCGGGTTGGCGCCGCCCTGAGCCTGGATGAACTCGAGCGCGCTCACATCGGTGCAGTGCTGGCGGCCAGCGATACGCTCGACCAGGCCGCCAAGACCCTGGGCATCGACGCCTCCACCCTGTATCGCAAGCGTAAGCAGTACAATCTATGAGATGGCCAATGAAGCTGCGTACGCGGCTTTTTCTTAGCATATCGGCGCTGGTGACGGTGGCGCTGCTGGGCCTGATGCTTGGCCTGGTCAGCGTGTTGCAGATGGCAAACATGCAACAGCAGTCGGTGCGCGACACCACGCATGTGCTTGAGGTAGGGCTGAAACTGCGGCAGAACCTGGGCGAGCAACTGACGCTCATGCTCGATGACGATACCACCCCGGAGAGCCTGCGGACCTTGCAGGAAAACTTCGAGCAACTGCTCACCCAAGGGCTGGCGCAAGGTGGTGAGCGTACCGGTTTCAGCAAGGCCAGCAGCAACTACCAGGCCTTCCTTCAGGCCTACCGCGAAAGCCCTGCACCCGCTCGCAGCCTCGGGGTGGATCAGCCCCTGGGGGCAGCCTTCAACCAGGTCCGCACCGACCTGCTCGATTCGCACCGGCAAGCGCTCGATCACATCACCCGCAGCGAAGAACGCACCCGGGGCCGCGCCTTGCTGGTCAGCGGCGTTCTCGGCCTGATGGGCTTGGTAGTCCTGGTACTCGGCTTCATTACCGCACACAACATTGCCCGCCGCTTCGGCCAGCCCATCGAGGCGCTGGCCAAGGCCGCAGATGAACTTGGGCGAGGTAACTTCGAGGTCACCTTGCCGGTCACCCAGGCCATCGAACTCAACCAGCTGACCCGACGCTTCGGGCTGATGGCCGACGCCCTGCGCAAGCACCAGGCCACCAATGTCGATGAGCTACTGGCCGGCCAGCAGCGCCTGCAGGCAGTGCTCGACAGCATCGACGACGGCCTGCTGATCATTGACCGCCAAGGGCTGCTGGAGCACCTGAACCCAGTCGCCCAGCGCCAGCTGGGTTGGAGTGACAGCCGCGTCGGCAGCGGCCTGGCCGAAGCCTTGCAGCGCCCCGAGCTCGAGCAACAACTGCGCCAGGTGCTGCGCGGCGGCAGCCTGGATCGCCCACCCGACGACCTGAGCATCGAGGTCGATGACGAATCGCGCTTGCTGACCTACAGCCTGACCCCTGTCAGTCACCCGCAAGGGCCTATTCTGGGCGCGGTGATGGTGCTGCATGATGTGACCGAACAGCGCGCTTTCGAGCGTGTGCGCAGCGAGTTCGTGCTACGCGCTTCCCACGAGCTGCGTACCCCGGTCACCGGCATGCACATGGCCTTCGGGCTGTTGCGCGAGCGCATCAAGTTCCCGCCGGAAGCACGCGAGCATGACCTGCTGGAAACCATCGGCGAGGAAATGCAGCGCCTGACCCAGCTCATCAACGACCTGCTCAACTTCTCGCGCTACCAGAGCGGCCTGCAGAAACTCGAATTGGCCCCCTGCGCCCTCGACGAGCTGCTTGAGCGCGCCCAGGCACGCTTCAGCGAGCAGGCCGCGCTCAAGCAGATCGACCTGATCAAGGACCTGGAGCCACCGCTGCCACGCATCCACGCCGATGTCGCCCAGCTGGACCGGGTACTGGACAACCTGCTGCACAATGCCATTCGTCATACGGCCAGCGGTGGGCGAATTCGCCTGCATGCACGTCGGCACGCCGAACGGGTGATCATCAGCGTCGAAGATAACGGCGAAGGTATCGCTTATGGCCAGCAAGGGCGCATCTTCGAGCCCTTTGTACAAGTCGGACGCAAGAAGGGCGGTGCTGGGCTGGGGTTGGCGCTATGCAAGGAAATCGTTCAGCTGCACGGCGGTCGCATGGGGGTGTTTTCGCGGCCAGGGCAGGGTACCCAGTTCTATATGGCGTTGCCCGTCTGATCGGGAGGGTCAAGGCGGCGCTCAGGGCTCATCATCGAGCCGCTGCCGCCTGACCTGCCGCCCACGCGTGACCAACTCGGCGAACTGGCGGGCATTGAGCGGGTGCGCGAACAGCCAGCCTTGCCCGTAATTGACCCCTTCGCTGTTGAGCAGCACCGCCTGGGCCTCGCATTCGATGCCTTCGGCGATCACCCGCAGATGCAGGTCGTGGGCCATGCGGATGATATGCGGTGCCACGCCGCTGCTGGCGGCATCGTGCCCCAGGGCATCAATGAACGCCTTGTCGATTTTCAGGCAATCCACCGGCAGGGTCTGCAGGTAGGCCAGGCTGCAGTACCCCGTGCCGAAATCATCGATCAATACCTGATGACCCACCGCTCGCAAGGCCTGCAGGTTATCGCGGGCCACCACTACGTCAATCAGACCCCGCTCAGTGACCTCGAACGCGATCTGGCTCGCCGCGACCCTGTGCAGCGCCAGTAATCGCGCAGCCACCCCGCCGATGCGCGGCACCATCACATCGCATGCGGCAAGGTTTACCGAAATGTACAGATTGCGATGCGAGCGCAGCAGCTGGCCGAGCTGCTCCAGCACCCGCTGCAGCACAAAATCGGTAATCTGCCGTATCTGCCCGGTATTTTCTGCGAGCGGGATGAACAGGTCCGGGCTGGTCAGCGTTCCGTCCGGGCGGCGCCAGCGCACCAATGCCTCGGCCCCCACACAGCGTCGGGTGTCGAGCTCGATGATCGGCTGGTACAGCACCTGCAACTCACCGCGGCGTAGCGCATTCTGTAGCTCCGAGCTCATCGAGCGCCGCTGCAGGATCAGTTGCAGTACCAGCCAGCCGATGCAACAGGCCGCCAGCACACTACCGGGGAACAACAGCCACAGCATGCCGTTCATTTTCAGCGGCAGGCTGGCCCGAGGGGCTATCAGTACCAGCTGGTAATCGGGCGATTTGGTCGGCATGCGGTAAACCAGGCGGTCCTGCATTTCGAACAGGGAGTTCTGGCTGGGCGGTGGCCAGTCGCTGGTCGGCGGCCAGACCTGGGGCGGGCCCAGCACCGGAATCGCCCGTGTGCCGTTGTCGAGCACCACCAACAAGCTGCCACCCGGCGGCAGGTCGACCACATCGGTCAAATGCCCCCGCGAGGTGGAAACCAGAAAATTGCCCCGTGCCAACATCAGCGCGGCAAGGTTTTCGTTGGGCTCGGTCGTGGTGTTCAGCCAGTAGCTGTAGGTGGGGCCCTGAAGATCGGGTGGCCGCGTGGGCACAAATGCTCTTGCTCCACCCCGATTGGAACAGGCGACGTTGGCGTCCACATAAGCCGCTTCATAGATGAAACGCGAACTCAGCCCGACCTGCTGCAACGCCGCCAACATCGCCGGGCTGCACCCTCGCAGCGGTTGCGCCTGCAGGTCATCGACCCCTTCGCGCAGCTGTCCGAAGACCTGCTCAAGGCGATCGAGGAAGCGTTCGCCCTGGGCGTTCATCTGCGCACTCTCGCTCTGCTTCATCTGCTGCAGGGCAATGCCGATGCTCGCCGTGAGCAATACCGCAGCGCTGGCCAACGCTGCCAGAGTGGCCAGCATCCAGGGACGGTAAAAAAATTGGCGCAGTGCAGTTATCAGGGCCGACATGGGCAGCATCCAGTTGATATACAAGGTATAGCAACTGGATGGCGGATTGGCGTGGCCGTTTGGCGGAGTGCAGCGAAGCGCTCAGGCTCAGCGCATGCGGTTGAGCACCTGCAACATCGCTGCCGTCTGCGCATCCGGCATACCATCGAAGCGCTCAGGCCGGAAGTGCATCTGGAAAGCCGCGATCACGTGACGGGTGGCTACATCCAACTGCCCCGTCTGTTCCACGGCGTAGCCAAAGCGTGCCAGCTCCTGCTGGTACCAGCCGACGGTCGGTGGGTTGTCACTGAAGTAGGCTTGCTGGCGCGCCACCGCAGTGGGCTCCGGCCAGATGCCCAGCCCGGCATCGGCCAGGCGCTTCCAGGGGAACATCGGCCCCGGGTCAAGCTTGCGCAGCGGCGCGATGTCACTGTGGCCGATGATGTGCCGCGGCTCGATGTTGTTACGTTTGACGATGTCCTTGAGAAGAGCGATCAGCGCCTGGATCTGCGCTTCGCTGTAGGGGTACCAGACGCGACCGTTGGGAGTGGTATCGAACCCCGGGTTGACGATCTCGATACCAATGGAGCTGGAGTTCAACCAAGTCCGCCCCTGCCACTGGCTGTCGCCGGCATGCCAGGCACGACGGTTTTCATCGACCAACTGATAGACCGTGGCCGGGCCGTCGCCGATCAGGTAATGGCTGCTGACCTCGCCATGGGTGAGTAGCGCCAGCGAGCGCTCCAGCGAGGCATTGGTGTAATGCAGGACAACGAACTGGATGCGGTTGTCCTGGTTGGCCGAGGTGTGGCTGCGGTCGATACGCAGGCCGGTCGAGCAACCGGCCAGGGCAAGCAGCAGCAATGCGGAAAACAACGCTTTCATGGTGGAAGCCAGGTTGATGAGCTAGTAATGCAATAGCATAACGTATGCACGCACGGCTCACCCGTTCAGCTTTGTTCCACCCGATTACGACCTAGGTCCTTGGCCCGGTACAGTGCCGCATCAGCACGTTTGAGCACCTGGTCGCCGCGCTCGCCTGAACGGAAGGCGCTCAGGCCGATGGACGCGGTGATCACTACCCGCTCACCCTTGAAGTGGAACGGGCAGGCTTCTATTGCCGCGCGCAGCCCTTCGGCAATCTTCGCGCCCGCAGCGGGTGAGGTTTGCGGCAGCAGCAGCACGAACTCCTCGCCACCAAAACGGGCGATGAAGTCACGCCCGCGCAGGCGCTTGCGCAGTTGGTCGGCAACGATCTTCAAGACCTTGTCCCCTGCCAGATGGCCGTAGCTGTCGTTGATGCGCTTGAAATGGTCAAGGTCGAGTATCGCCATCGCCAGGTGGCCACCGTTTTCATGCCAGTCGAGCAGTTCACGCTCGACCTGCTCGCTCCAGGCGGCGCGGTTGGGCAGGCCGGTCAGTGGGTCAATCAGGGCTTTCTGCCGCTGTTCTTCCAGGTGTTCACGGTAGCCAAGGGCCTCCTGCTCCATGTTCGCTACCCGTTCGGCCAGCCCTTGCAGGCGCCCGGCGAGTTCCTGCTCACGGCGATCACGCTCGTGCTGATGGTCGTCCATGGTAACCAACAGGCCTTCGAGCCGGTTTTCCAGAATTTGCTTGAGGCTGTCGACATCGGCTGCACCCTGCACACTGCTTTGCAGGCCATCGACTTGTTCACGCAACTGGCTGTCCAGTTCACGCGCGGCCGAACTGTTGTCGGCATGGCCTGCGCTGGCTTCGTGCAGATGGCTCTGGAAGCTTTCCAGGCGCTCGTTGATCTGCTGCAGGTAGGTCTCGAATTCGTGCTGGCCGCTGTCAGTGATGGCCAGCATGAGCACGGCCAGGTCATCGAGTACCGGGATCAACTCGTACCAGTTCAAGCCGCGTGCTACACGCTCGCGCATCTCCAGGGCCTGGGCCTTGTGACGCTCCGGCAGGCTGAGGTCATCGAGCAGGCCGATCAGTGTCTGCTCGATGTGCGCGGCGACCTGGCTGTAGGGCGGCTCGACGGCGTCAGGGAGTGCGTAGGGGCCGTCTTCGCCGAAGGTTTCCTCAAGGGGCGCCAGGGCCAGTGTTTCGGCCGTGGGCTCTACAGGCTGCAACGGCAACACCGAAGGGTCAGCTTGCGCGCTGGGCGGCTTAACGGTTTCGACCGGCAACGGCACCGGAGGGTCCGGGTCAGGCGTGACCGCTCCCGGCGGTTCGACAGGCTCGGCTGGCACAGGCGAGCCCAGCGGGCGCAGTTCGTCGACATCACTTGGCGACAGATGCGCCACCCCGGGGCCATCCGGCAGCGGCTGTGGTTGTGCCTCGGTCAACGCACCGGCGGAAGTAGGCTCCGGTTGCGAAGCAGGCTCGCCGTCACGATTGCCGAACAGGCGTTGCAGAAGGCCTGGCCGGACCTCTTCCTGCGGCGTGTTCAAGGCAGAAAGCGCGCGCCCCTGCAGGCCACTGAGCTCACCCAGCAGTGGCGGTAATTCGCGCGACTGGCTGACCCCGCCATCGAGTTTTTTTGCCAGTTTCTTCAGTGGCCGCGAAACATCGCCGGGTAATGGCAGGCCCTGTAGCTGGGCGACCAGCGCGGTCAGTGCATCGCTGACCTGATTCATACGGGTTTCACGCCGCTGCTCGGAATCGAGCACAGCCTTTTCCAGGCGCGGGATCAACCCGGCAAGGCCAGCATCCATGTTGTCGCTACGGATGACCTCGCGCATCTCTTTCATGCACTGGTCGACCACCTTGTCGCTGCCTTCGGCGGCGAGGGTACTGCGCACCAGGCCACGGCGCAGCAGGTCGAGCCGTGCTTCCCAGCGTCGCTCGAGCTTTTCCTGCTGTTCGATGCTTTTGAGGTATTTTTCTTTCCAGCGCTCAGCTTCTTCGGTCATGCCTGGATCCGCGACAGGTGGTGCATCTGTTGGCTGTGATTACACGCTGTCGGCGCAGACCTCGAACACTTGAGGGAATTGAGACGCTTTAGCGGAGCTAGCGCAACGCCGGCAGCGTATCCGCCGTCAATGCATCCGGCAACCGGATTTCTACCGCCACCGGAAGATGGTCGGAAATCGGCTGCGCCAGCACCTCGACCCGCTCAAGGGTGAGACTGGGGCTGAGCAGGATGTGGTCCAGGCAACGCTGCGGTCGCCAACTGGGGAAGGTGGCCTCGACCTGCGGCGCGATAAGCCCCAGATCGCGCAGGGGGGAGTGGTCAAGCAGGTCATTGGCATGGGTGTTCATGTCACCCATCAGGATCTGGTGGCGGTAGCCGCCAATCAGTTCGCGAATGTAGGCCAGCTGGCGCGCGCGGGTCTTGGCCCCCAGTGCCAGGTGCATCATGACCACGATCAGCGCGTCCTGGCCTTCGCCGAAGCGCACCAGAATCGCGCCTCGTCCTGCAGGGCCGGGCAGGGGATGGTCTTCGAGCTGTTGTGGCTTGAGGCGGCTGAGCACACCATTGCTGTGCTGGGCGAAACGCCCAAGGTTGCGGTTAAGCTGTTGGTACCAGTAGGGGAAGGCCCCCAGGTGCGCCAGGTGCTCCACCTGGTTGACATAGCCAGACCGCAGGCTGCCGCCGTCGGCCTCCTGCAACGCCACCAGGTCGAAGTCGTTGAGCAGCTCGCCAATCTTCTGCAAGTTGGTGGCGCGCCCGTTGTGAGGGAGCAGGTGCTGCCAGCTGCGGGTCAGGTAGTGCCGATACCGTTCGGTGCTGATGCCGACCTGGATATTGAAGCTGAGCAGCCGCAGGCGACCATCCTCGGGCAGGCCAGGCGCCTGCAGGTGATGCTCGTTGACCTGCGGCTGATGCAAGCCAATGCCACGCTCGTTTCGCAAGCGGCGCATGGGGTTCGCCGCTTACTTAGCGGCGCGCTCCTTGTCGATCAGCTGGTCGGCTACATTCAGCACACCTTCCGGCCCGCCAGCGGTACCCAGATCGAAGCGGTACTTGCCGTTGACCACCATGCTCGGAACGCCGCTGATTTCGTATTTCTTCGCCAGCTCTTTGGCCTGGTTGACCTGGCCTTTGATCGCGAAGGAGTTGAAGGTGGCGAGGAACTTGTCCTTGTCGACGCCCTGGGTGGCGAGGAAATCGGCCATATCGTTAGGGTCGGTGAGGCGCTTGTGCTGGTTCTGGATAGCATCGAACACAGCTGCGTGAACCTTGTGCTCCACGCCCATGGCTTCGAGGGTCAGGAACATCTGGCCGTGGGCATCCCAGGGGCCGCCGAACATGGCAGGGACGCGTTTGAAATTGACGTCTTTGGGCAGTTTATCGACCCAGGGGTTGATGGTCGGTTCGAAATGGTAGCAGTGAGGGCAGCCGTACCAGAACAGCTCGACCACTTCGATCTTGCCAGGCACGGAGACCGGCACGGGGTTGCTCAGCTCGATATATTCCTTGCCGGCGGTGGCAGGCTCCGCAGCCTGTACGGCGGCCATACCGAATACGCTGGCGGCGACCAGCGCAGCGCTGAGAATCAGTTTACGCATGCTTTACTCCTGAGCAGTCATTGGTCGCCTCGACGCGACCTGTGCTGAGACAGGTCGGGAAGGGCCCGAGTTCTGTAGTGTACCGGCTGCGGACGTAAAAAAGGGCGGTCCGCACCGCCCTTTCATCTTTAGCGTTGCTGCATTAACTCAATGTTAATGCAGGCCCTGGATGTAGCTGGCCAGCGCTTCGATGTCATGGTTGCTCAGCTTGCCAGCAATGGTACGCATGGTCATCGCGTCACCGTCGTTGGTGCGGTTGCCTTCGCGGAAGTCGGTGAGCTGCTTGCTCACGTACTGCGAATGCTGGCCGCTCAGGTGCGGGAAGCCAGCAAGGGCGATACCTGCCCCGTTGGGCGAGTGGCAGCCGGTACAGGCCGGCATGCCCTTGTCCAGGTCGCCGCCGTTGAACAGCGCGCGACCCCGCTCGACCAGCTTGGGATCGGCTGCGCCAACGCTGCCTTTCTGGCTGGAGAAGTAGGCGGCGATATCGGCCAGGTCCTGGTCATTGAAGCTGGCCAGCATGCCGGTCATCTCCAGCACGGTGCGCTTGCCAGACTTGATGTCATGCAATTGCTTTTCAAGGTAGCGCTGGCCCTGGCCGGCCAGTTTCGGGAAATTCGGCGCCAGGCTGTTACCGTCCGGGTTGTGGCAGGCACCACAGACGGCCGTCTTGGCCTGGCCGGCGGTGGCATCGCCTTTGATAGGTTCCGCAGCATTGGCCGCACCTGCGACACCCATGGTCAACAGCAGACTCACGACTAGTTTGTTCATCAGCTAATCCAACACGGCTAAGGGTGAAATGTTATGTATCGGGGCTGCCGCTCATCCAAAGGATGACCAAACGGTAGTCCTCGGCACTGCAGTCCATGCACAATCCACGCGGCGGCATAGCCTTGAAACCCTGAGTTACATGCGCCATGAGTACCTCCATGCCTTGCGCCAGCCTTGGCTCCCACGCTGCCTGGTCACCCTTCTTGGGCGCCTGTGGCAACTGCCCGGCGTGACAGGCCGCACACGTGCGGTTGTACAACGCCTCGGGATCCTGTGTAGCCTGTGCGCTGAAAAACGGCAGGAACATACCCACAGCTAGCAGCCATTTCGCGATGCGAAACGACCTGACAGGGTTGGGGGACGCGCTGCGTTCTGATGCGCGAGCTATTGTTCGACACCCCATGCTCGATCTCCTTCGCTGGGAGAATGAGCACACAAAAACTGGGGCATTATATACTTCCGCCATCCAAACGGAAACGACACCGCTTGCCGGCCTAGGCTTTGGCAACACCCACATCGGAAATCCCATGCAAGTCAAGAACCCCATCCTCGGCCTCTGCCAGAAAGCCACATTCGCCCTCAGCGCTGCCAAGGTCGAACAATGCCCGGACGACCAGGGCTACGAGGTGGCTTTCGCCGGCCGTTCCAATGCCGGCAAATCCAGCGCCCTCAACACCCTGACGCATGCCAGCCTGGCCCGCACCTCGAAGACTCCAGGGCGTACCCAGCTGTTGAATTTCTTCAGTCTGGACGATGAACGGCGTTTGGTCGACCTGCCAGGCTACGGTTATGCGAAAGTCCCGATCCCGCTCAAACAGCACTGGCAGCGCCACTTGGAGGCCTACCTGGGCAGCCGCGAATGCCTGCGCGGCGTGATTTTGATGATGGACGTGCGCCATCCGATGACCGACTTCGACAAGATGATGCTCGACTGGGCCAAGGCCAGCGCCATGCCCATGCACATCCTGCTGACCAAGGCCGACAAGCTGACCCATGGCGCCGGCAAGAACACCCTGCTCAAGGTCCAGTCGGAAATTCGCAAGGGTTGGGGGGATGGCGTGACTATCCAGCTGTTCTCGGCACCCAAGCGCCTGGGGCTCGAAGAGGCCTACCGGGTGCTGGCGGGCTGGATGGCGCTGGAAGACAAGCCGGTGGCCTGAGGTGACTCCATCGCCGGCTTGCCGGCGATAGGGCCCAAATGACGGGCAAAAAAAACCCCGGACTTCGTATGGGGAGGGGGAAGTTCGGGGTTCAAGTCCGGACCGCTAGGGCGGGGTCCGGGTATCTGCCAACACTTAACACAACATAGGAGCATCGAAGGGCTTCACCAGCCATTCAGTTACTCTGAGCGCCGTTTCACCGGTTTAGTTCCAAAGCCCTGAAAACTATTTGCGATAGTTTCATGAAACTTCCGCACTAATGGCATCGAGCCATGCCAGGATCCACGTCACTGCAACGCAGATCCTACACAGGTTACCCGGCTCAATCAGTGAGCTTCGTCCCAATTCGAGCCAACACCTACTTCGACCAGCAGCGGCACATCCAGTTGGGCGGCACGGCTCATGTGCTGGCGAATTTCATCTTTCACCTGATCCACCAGCTCCTCGCGTACCTCCAGCACCAGTTCATCGTGTACCTGCAGAATCACGCGCGCATCCAGCCTGCTTTCGCTCAGCCAATTGTCGACGTTGACCATCGCCCGCTTGATGATATCGGCGGCGGTACCCTGCATCGGTGCGTTGATCGCCGTACGCTCGGCGCCTTTGCGCAGCGCGGGGTTCTTGGCGTTGATGTCCGGCAGGTACAGCCGCCGACCGAACAGGGTTTCAACGAAGCCTTGCTCGGCTGCCTGGGTGCGCGTGCGCTCCATGTAGGCCAGCACGCCGGGGTAGCGGGCGAAATAGCGATCGATATAGTCCTGCGACTGCTTGCGGTCGACGCCGATCTGCTTGGCCAGGCCGAAGGCGCTCATGCCGTAGATCAGGCCAAAGTTGATGGCCTTGGCGCTGCGGCGCTGGTCGGTGGTGACCGCTTCCAGGGCGACCCCGAACACTTCTGCGGCCGTGGCGCGGTGCACGTCCAGATCGTTGCGGAAGGCGTGCAGCAGGCCTTCGTCCTTGGCCAGGTGGGCCATGATACGCAGCTCGATCTGCGAATAGTCCGCGGCCAGCAGCTTGTAGCCCGGGCTTGCGACGAAGGCTTGGCGAATACGCCGGCCCTCGGCGGTACGGATCGGGATGTTTTGCAGGTTCGGGTCGCTCGACGACAGGCGCCCGGTAGCGGCCACGGCTTGCTGATACGAGGTATGAATGCGCCCGGTGCGCGGGTTGATCTGGCCCGGCAGCTTGTCGGTGTAAGTGCTCTTGAGCTTGCTCAGGCTGCGGTACTGCATCAGCACCTCGGGCAGCGGGTAGCCTTGCTCGGCAAGCTCGTCCAACACTGCTTCGGCAGTGGACGGCTGGCCCTTGGCGGTCTTGCTCAGCACCGGCATGCCAAGCTTGTCGTAAAGAATCGAGCCCAGCTGCTTGGGCGAGCCGAGGTTGAACGTTTCGCCTGCCAACTCGTAGGCGCGGCGTTCAAGGTCAGCCATTTTCACGCCCAGTTCACCGCTCTGCACCTGCAGCAGGGCAGCATCGACCAGCGCGCCCTGGCGCTCGATCTTGGCCAGCACCGGCACCAGCGGCATCTCGATGTCCATCAGCACTGGCTGCACGCTCGGCGTCTGCGCCAAGCGGGCCTGCAAGGCCTGGTGCAGGCGCAGGGTGATGTCGGCGTCCTCGGCGGCGTAGGGGCCTGCCTTGTCCAAGTGGATCTGGTTGAAGGTCAACTGCTTGGCGCCCTTGCCGGCGATGTCCTCGAAGGCGATGGTGGTGTGGTCGAGGTACTTCTGCGCCAGGCTGTCCATGTCGTGGCGGGTGGCAGTGGAGTTGTAGACATACGACTCGAGCATGGTGTCGTAGGCCACGCCCCGCATGTGGATGGCGGGTGAGCCGTTGGCAAGGATGTTGATATCGTACTTGGCGTTCTGCCCGACCTTGGCCTTGGCGGGGTCTTCCAGCAGCGGCTTGAGCGCCAGCAGCACGGCCTCGCGATCGAGCTGGGCCGGCGCGCCTTCATAGTCGTGGGTCAGCGGCACGTAGGCCGCTTCATACGGGTCAACGGCGAACGACAGGCCCACCAGCTGCGCCTGCTGGGCATCCAGGCTGGTGGTCTCGGTGTCGAAGGCGAACAACGGCGCCTGGCGCAGTTTCTCCAGCCAGGCGTCGAAGCGAACCGGGTCCAGAACCGTCTCGTATTGAGGCTCGACCTTGGTGACGGGCTCTTCGGCCGGGGCAATGTCATCGCCGGCTGTGGCCGCATCGCGCTGCACTTCGGCAATCCAGCTCTTGAACTCCATCTCGGTATACAGCGCCAGCAGCGCCTCTCGGTCGGGCTCGCCGCAGACCAGCGCATCGACCTCGATGTCCAGCGGCACGTCGACCTTGATGGTCGCCAGCTCATAGGACAAAAACGCCGCGTCGCGGTGTTCTTCGAGTTTCGCAGGCAACGTCTTGGCACCACGGATGGCCAGCGCCGGAACCTTGTCGAGGTTGGCATACAGATCGCTCAGACCGCCGCCGATACCGGTCAGCAAGCCGACTGCGGTCTTCTCGCCCACCCCCGGCACGCCCGGGATGTTATCGACCTTGTCACCCATCAGCGCAAGGAAGTCGATGATGTGTTCCGGGCCTACGCCGAATTTTTCGTGTACGCCGGCCACGTCCAGCACGCTGCCGGTCATGGTGTTGACCAAGGTGACGTGCCCGTCCACCAGCTGCGCCATGTCCTTGTCACCGGTCGAAATGATCACCGGCCGGCCCAGGGCCGCACTGCTGCGCGCCAGCGTACCGATCACATCGTCGGCCTCCACGCCTTCGACACACAGCAGCGGATAGCCCAGCGCCTTGACGCTGGCATGCAACGGCTCGACCTGCACCCGCAGGTCATCGGGCATGCTCGGGCGGTTGGCCTTGTACTCGGCGAACATCGCATCACGGAATGTGCCGCCCTTGGCGTCGAACACCACCGCGAAAAGGCTGTCCGGGTATTGCTTACGCAAGCTCTTGAGCATGTTCAGCACGCCCTTGACCGCGCCGGTGGGCATCCCCTTGGAGGTGGTCAGCGGCGGCAGCGCATGGAAGGCGCGGTACAGGTAGGAGGAACCGTCCACCAGGACGAGGGGCGCTTGGCTCATGAGCAGAATCAACCTTTTCGGCGGGTCCGGAGCTAGAATAGCCGGATCAATGACGACAAAGGGACAAGGTTATCATGCGTACACTCAATCGCCTGTTACTGCTCAGCCTGTTGGCAACCATGCCAGTCGTCACCCTGGCGGCGGACGACGCCCCCTCGGCAGATCCCGAGGTGACCATTCGCACGGAAGGCGATAAAACCATCCAGGAATACCGGCAGAACGGCTTCCTGTATGCGATCAAGATCACGCCGAAAAACGGCAAGCCTTATTTTCTGGTACGCGCCGATGGCTCTGATGGCAATTTCATTCGATCCGACCAGCCGGACATGCTGATTCCGTCCTGGAAGATCTTCGAGTGGTAATCTGACGCGCACCGTTCACATCAACCCGGCACTTCCCGGCGGAAGTGCCCGTATGGGCATTTTTTCATCATGTCAGTTTTCACCCCCGTGACCCGGCCTGAGCTGGAAACCTTTCTGGCGCCGTACGAGCTGGGCCGTCTGCTCGACTTCCAGGGCATTGCCGCCGGCACCGAAAACAGCAACTTCTTCGTCAGCCTCGAACAGGGGGAGTTCGTCCTGACGCTGATCGAACGCGGGCCCAGCGAGGACATGCCGTTCTTCATCGAGTTGCTGGATACCCTGCATGGCGCCGACATGCCAGTGCCATACGCCATCCGCGACCGCGACGGTAACGGCCTGCGTGAGCTGTGCGGCAAGCCGGCACTGTTGCAGCCGCGCTTGTCGGGCAAGCACATCAAGGTGCCTAACAACCAGCACTGCGCCCAGGTCGGTGAACTGCTCGCACACATTCATCTGGCCACCCGGGAGCACGTCATCGAGCGCAAGACTGACCGTGGCCTGGACTGGATGCTGGCCGCAGGTGCCGAACTGATGCCGCGCCTGACGGCAGAGCAAGTGGCGCTGCTGCAGCCGGCGCTGAACGAGATCACCGCGCACAAGGTGCAGATCCTGGCCCTGCCACGGGCCAACCTGCATGCCGACCTGTTCCGTGACAACGTGATGTTCGAGGGCACCCACCTGACCGGCGTGATCGACTTCTACAACGCCTGCTCAGGCCCGATGCTGTATGACATAGCCATCACCGTGAACGACTGGTGCCTGGATGAGCAGGGCGCTATCGACGTGCCCCGCGCCCAGGCGCTGTTGGCGGCCTACGCGGCGCTACGGCCATTCACGGCAGCCGAGGCCGAGCTGTGGCCGGAGATGTTGCGGGTCGGCTGTGTGCGCTTCTGGCTGTCGCGCCTGATCGCGGCCGAGTCGTTCGCTGGGATGGACGTGATGATCCACGACCCTGGCGAGTTTGAACTGCGCCTGGCGCAGCGCCAGCAGGTGGCGTTGCACCTGCCGATCGCACTCTGATAGCGGCGGCCCTGTCGCCGGCTCGCCGGCGATGGGGCCAACCCAATCATCACAGCTGCTCCAGGCACCCCGCCAGGTCATTGCCCAGCTTCTCCAGCAGGCGCTCATACCCTGTGGCATCCACTGGGTCGGTGCCGCCCAGCGCATCCAGCTCCGCCAACCGCACCGGCAACCCGGCCGTCAGCGTTTCAGCCAGTCGCGGCCGTAGCGGTGGTTCGCTGAACACGCACGTCTTGCCCACTTCCTGCAGGCGCTTGCGCATGGCCGCGACATGCTGCGCACCCGGTTGCACCTCGGAAGCCACGCTGAACACGCCGGTGTGCTTGAGACCGTAGGCTGACTCGAAGTAGTCGAACGCCTCGTGGAACACGAAGTAAGGCTTGTCGGCAATCCCTGCCACCCGCGCTTTGATGCGGGCATCCAGGCCGTCGAGGCGCTCGGTGAAGGCCTTCAGGTTGCTCTGGTAGCGCGCCGCGTTGGCAGGGTCCGCCGCCGCCAGGTCCGCCGCCATCTTCGCCGCGATGACTCGGGCATTGACCGACGACAGCCACAAGTGCGCGTCCAGGCTGCCTGGGCGGTGATCGTGGTCATGATCGTCCTGGTCTTCTTCCTCGTGGGACTGGCTGTCCTCACCAAAGTGACGCAGTTTCATGCCCGGCAGCGACTGCACGGCTACTGTGGGCTTGCTGCGGGTACCCAGCACCCGTGGCAGGAAGTTCTCCATGTCCGGCCCGACCCAGTACAGCAGGTCGGCATCACCCACGCGTCGTACGTCCGACGGGCGCAAGGCGTAGTGGTGCGGCGAGGCACCAGGGGGCAGCAACACTTCGGGGCTGCCAACGCCATCCTGCACGGCGGCGGCGATCTGCTGCAGGGGTTTGATGCTGGTCAGTACACGCACGTCGGCCTGCGCCGAGCTGGCGAGAAAAGCGACAAAAAGCACAAGGAATCGGGACACGGTGAATACTCGAGTCGTCAGAAACAGGTAACATAATAACGTCTCCATCCAGAACCGTCGCTGCCCATGTCCATCACGCCGCTGGCTCACCGTCCCCACGATCATTCCCATTGCGTGCATAGTGCCCTGGCCGAGGCCGAGGTCCTGTGTACCCGTCAAGGCCTGCGCCTGACCGCGCTGCGCCGCCGTGTGCTGGAGCTGGTGTGGCAAAGCCACAAGCCGCTGGGCGCTTACGATATCCTGGCGGTGCTCAGCGAGCAGGATGGCCGCCGCGCCGCGCCGCCGACCGTTTATCGGGCGCTGGATTTTCTTCTGGAAAACGGCCTGGTGCACCGCATCGCCTCGCTCAACGCCTTCATCGGCTGCAGCCACCCCGAGCACGCGCACCAGGGTCAGTTCCTGATCTGCCGCGCATGCCACGTGGCCATCGAGCTGGAGCACGACAGCATCAGCAACGCGATCATTGCCAGCGCCAAGGGCGTGGGTTTCAGTGTCGAGACCCAGACCGTGGAAATCGTCGGCCTGTGCGGCAACTGCCGGAGCGCGGCATGAGCGACGCACTGATCCGCCTTGAGCAGGTCGGCGTCACCTTCGGCGGCGAGGCCGTGCTCGACAGCATCGACCTGTCGGTTGCACCCGGCCAGATCGTCACCCTGATCGGCCCCAACGGCGCCGGCAAGACGACCCTGGTGCGCGCTGTGCTCGGGTTGCTCAAGCCGCATCGGGGCAAGGTCTGGCGCAAACCCAAGCTGCGTATTGGCTACATGCCGCAGAAGATCCAGGTGGACGCCACGCTACCGCTGTCGGTGCTGCGCTTCTTGCGCCTGGTGCCTGGCGTAGACCGTGCGGCAGCCTTGTCGGCGCTGCAGGAAGTCGGCGCCGAACAGGTCATCGACAACCCTATCCAGACCATTTCCGGTGGCGAGATGCAGCGCGTGCTGCTGGCCCGGGCGCTGCTGCGCGAACCGCAGTTGCTGGTGCTGGACGAACCCGTGCAAGGCGTCGATGTGGTTGGCCAGACCGAGCTGTACAACCTCATCACCCGCCTGCGCGATCGCCATGGCTGCGGCGTACTGATGGTTTCCCACGACCTGCACCTGGTGATGAGCGCCACCGACCAGGTGGTCTGCCTCAACCGCCATGTATGCTGCTCCGGCCACCCCGAACACGTCAGCAACGACCCCGCTTTCGTCGAGCTGTTCGGCCAGAACGCCCCCAGTCTGGCCGTCTACCACCACCATCACGATCACAGCCACGACCTGCATGGCGCAGTGGTCGCACCTGGCAACCATGTTCACGGAGACCACTGCAAGCATGGCTGATTTTCTTCTCTACGCCCTGCTCGCGGGTCTTTCCCTGGCGCTGGTGGCCGGCCCGCTTGGTTCCTTCGTGGTGTGGCGGCGCATGGCCTATTTCGGCGACACCCTGTCACATGCCGCGCTACTGGGCGTGGCCATGGGCTTCGTGCTGGATGTCAGCCCGGCACTGGCGGTGACTGTGGGCTGCCTGCTGCTGGCGATCCTGCTGGTGACCCTGCAGCAACGCCAGCCGCTGGCCTCGGACACACTGCTCGGCATCCTGGCACCCAGCACGCTGTCGCTGGGCCTGGTGGTGCTGAGCTTCATGCACGATGTGCGCATTGACCTGATGGCTTACCTGTTCGGTGACCTGCTGGCCATCAGCACCACCGACCTGGCGTGGATTCTCGGCGGCAGTGCGCTGGTGTTGCTGTTGCTGGCCGCCCTGTGGCGGCCCTTGCTGGCGATTACCGTGCACGAGGAACTGGCCATGGTCGAAGGCCTTCCCGTGGCCGGCCTGCGCATGGCGCTCATGTTGCTGATTGCCGTGGTCATTGCCGTGGCCATGAAGATCGTTGGCGTGCTACTGATCACCTCGTTGCTGATCATCCCGGCCGCTGCGGCACAACGTCACGCACGCTCGCCTGAGCAGATGGCGCTGGGGGCCAGCGTGCTCGGCATTATCGCCGTGTGCGGCGGCCTAGCCCTGTCCTGGTTCAAGGATACCCCGGCCGGGCCATCGATCGTGGTCTGTGCCGCAGTGCTATTCTTGCTGAGCCTGGCCCTGCCCAAACGTTGAAATTCAGGGCACGCAAAGGCGTGCCCTGCAACCTTTTGACCGGTAAAGGGTCTGTAAGACCTGTTTTCGAGCGTGCGCACCTGGGTGTAGACTTGCTCGCTTTTTGCGCAAATAGAGAGTCGCAGGAATGAAGCCGTTCGCATCCCGTTATCTGCTTGTTGCCGCGTTTTCCATGTTCCTGGCCGCCTGTTCCAGTGCGCCGGTCGAGCAGGCCAATGCACCTGCCCAAGCCGATGCCTGGCAGCAGCTGCAGCAGAACATCAGCAGCAATGAGTTGGCCACCGCCGAAGACCAGCTTGCCGCCCTGCAGGCGCAAGCGCCCGACGATAGCCGCCTGGAGCAATACCAGCGGCAATTGGCCGAGGCTTACCTCAAACGCAGCCAGATCGTCCTGCAGAAGGGCGATGTCAACGCGGCTGCCACCGCGCTGGCCCGTGCCCGCGCGCTGATGCCCCAAGCACCTGCCGTCACCGGTGGCGATGCCGTCAGCCAGGCCCGCAAGGCTGAACTGGAAAAGGCCGAGGCGGCGTTGAAGGCTGCCGAGGCCAAACCACAGGCACGGGTGATCGACCCGACGGCGCCAAGCACCGTGATTGCACTCAAGACCACTGACATTCGTGCCATGCGCCGCCAACTCGACGAGATTGCCGCAGACGTGGTGAGTTATCAGTGTGAGGTGGTGTTCCAGGTCCCGCGCACCGAGGATGCGCCCTGGTTGAAAAATCTGCTGGAGAAGCGGGTTCACAAGATCGACAGTGGCTTCCAGCTGAAGCAGAAACACGAGATTCAGCGCAAGTTGCCGGCCCAGGTGGTACTGGTCCCGCATCAACGCTGAATGCCTTGATGCCATCGCCGCAAAGCCGGCTCACCCAGATTCGCCATAGCCGTTGATGACTGTGGCGAATCTGCAGGAGCCGGCATGCTGTTGAAAGGCAGCGCCCCTTATGCAGGTATGGCTTCGGCTACCGCTTCGCGCTCCCAGACACGGTGGCCTTCGAGCACGTTGACAAAGGCATCCACGGTTTTCTGGTCATCCCCCAGTAACAGGCCTTTGTCTTCCTTGAGCCCCAGAGCCCCCAGCAGTCCTTTACCCTCATTGGCCAAGGCAATGACCTTGAGGTGTTTGTAGCCCTCAAGCAGGAAGTGCTTGGCCAGGCCGCTGGCCGCCAGAGCATCCAATGCCCCCTTGCCCGCCGGTACAACAATGCCGTCGAACATGATCGAGGGCATACCTTCCATCGACGCATCCACCGGCAATGGCTTGCCCTCGGCGGTTTTCACCGGTGCCGAGGTCGGGCCCAGCAACAGGATACGTGTGCTGTGGGCTTCCAGGGCCTTGACCAGGCGATCGACGCTGTTGCCGTCCACACCGTTGGCCACCAGCACGGCGATCTTGCGGCCTTTCACGCCGACCTTGCCAGGGTGGTTCATCTGGCTCAGGGCGGGCGATTGCGCCTGCTTGCTGCCCTTGACCTTCACCGTACCGGCCTTGGGCGCTGGCAAGCCGAGGTTGGTGGCCACGGCAGCTGCCAGCTTCAGGTCGATATTGGCCAGGATCTCATTGACCTCGCGGGCGCGAATCGACTCGCGTTCCACCTTGCCCAGCTCAAAGCTGTAGGCCTTGATGACGTGCTGCTGCTCATTGGCGCTCAAACTCTGGAAGAACATCCGCGCCTGCGAGAAGTGGTCACCGAACGACTCACTGCGCTGGCGAACCTTGTGGGCGTCGACCCGCTCCTGATAGCTCTCGAAACCGCCGTCTACCGGGCCGGCAGGCGTTTCCTTCGGCCAGCCACCGTCGATCGAGTTGGGCTCGTAGGACGCACGCCCCTTATGGATCGTCTGCCGGTGCAACGCGTCGCGCTGGTTATTGTGGTTGGGCGCCACTGGGCGGTTGATCGGGATTTCGTGGAAGTTCGGGCCACCCAGACGGCTGATCTGGGTATCGGTATACGAGAACAGCCGCCCTTGCAGCAACGGGTCATTGCTGAAATCGATACCCGGCACGATATGGCCGGGGCAGAAGGCAATCTGCTCGATTTCGGCGAAGAAGTTGTCCGGGTTGCGGTTGAGCACCATCTTGCCCAGCGGGGTAACCGGCACCAACTCTTCGGGAATGATCTTGGTCGGGTCGAGCAGGTCGAAGTCGAATTTATGCTCATCGGCCTCTGGCACGATCTGTACGCCAAGCTCCCACTCTGGATAGTCGCCGGTTTCGATGGCTTCCCACAGGTCACGGCGGTGGAAATCAGTGTCCTTGCCTGCCAGTTTCTGCGCCTCGTCCCATAGCACCGAGTGCACGCCTTGGGCCGGTTTCCAATGGAACTTGACGAAACTGGCCACACCTTCGGCGTTGATCAAGCGGAAGGTATGCACGCCAAACCCTTCCATCATGCGCAGGCTGCGCGGAATGGCGCGATCGGACATCGCCCACATGACCATGTGCGCCGACTCCGGCACCAGCGAGACGAAGTCCCAGAAGGTGTCGTGGGCCGAGCCACCGGTAGGGATTTCGTTGTGGGGCTCGGGTTTCACCGCGTGGACGAAGTCCGGGAACTTGATCGCATCCTGGATGAAGAACACCGGCATGTTGTTGCCCACTAGGTCGAAATTGCCCTCGTCGGTGTAGAACTTCACCGCAAAGCCGCGAACGTCGCGCACGGTATCGCCCGAGCCCCGCGGGCCCTGCACCGTGGAAAAACGAACGAACACCGGGGTGATTTTCTCCGGGTCCTGCAGGAAGCCGGCCTTGGTCAGTTGCGCATGATTGCCATAGCTCTGGAAGAAACCATGCGCGCCAGTACCTCGAGCATGGACGATACGTTCAGGGATGCGCTCGTGGTCGAAGTGGGTGATCTTCTCGCGCATGATGAAGTCTTCAAGCAACGACGGCCCGCGGTCACCCACCTTGAGCGTGTTCTGGTTATCGGCGATGCGCACGCCCTGGTTGGTGCGCAAGGCCTGGCCGGTGGCGTCACTGCGCACGTCCTCCAGGCTCTGCACCTTGGCATTGGTGTTGGCACGATCGGGTGTAGTGGTGCCGGCAAGCTGGCTCTGCTTGGACGTATCCGTCTTCTTGCTAGGCATCTCGGCTCTCCTCATCAGTCTTCAGGGTGCCCGGTGGGCTTGTTCTAGTAGTGACTGGAGCGCCTGCGGCTACGTTCAATAAGCTTTACCGGTGGTCGCGTTATGCCCGCAGGATTGGTTGATTACGAAATAAATGCTAAGAACAACTATGGGAAAAGGCTAAAATGCGCCACGCCAGCCAACCGCTGACCCCAAATCCCCTGCGCCCCACAAGGTTCGCTACGTGATCGAGTTCCAACATGTACACAAGACCTACCGCGTCGCCGGTAGGGAAATACCCGCCCTGAATCCGACCAGCCTGACTATCGAGAACGGCCAGGTGTTCGGCCTGATTGGCCATTCCGGGGCGGGCAAAAGCACCATGCTGCGCCTGATCAACCGCCTGGAAGAGCCTTCCGGCGGCACGATCATCGTCGACGGCGAAGACGTCACCGCATTCAATGCCAACCAGCTGCGCGGCTTCCGCCAGCAAGTGGGCATGATCTTCCAGCACTTCAACCTGCTGGCCTCCAAGACGGTTGCCGACAACGTCGCTCTACCGCTGACCCTGGCCGGCGAGCTCTCGCGCGGCGAGATCGACAAACGGGTCACTGAGTTGCTGGCGCGTGTAGGCCTGTCGGACCACGCCAAAAAGTACCCGGCGCAGTTGTCCGGCGGCCAGAAGCAGCGCGTCGGCATCGCCCGTGCCCTGTCCACCAACCCTAAAATCCTGCTCTGCGACGAAGCCACCAGCGCCCTCGACCCTCAGACCACGGCGTCGGTACTGCAGCTGCTGGCCGAGATCAACCGGGAGTTGAAGCTCACCATCGTGCTGATCACCCACGAAATGGACGTGATTCGTCGGGTCTGCGACCGCGTGGCGGTGATGGATGCCGGGCAGATCGTCGAGCAAGGCTCGGTTGCCGAGGTGTTTTTGCACCCGCAGCACCCCACCACCAAACGCTTCGTCCAGGAAGACGAGCAGGTGGACGAAGGCGAACAGCGTGACGACTTTGCCCATGTACCTGGCCGTATCGTGCGCCTGACCTTCCAGGGTGACGCTACCTATGCGCCGCTGCTGGGCACCGTGGCCCGCGAAACCGGGGTGGACTACAGCATCCTCGCCGGGCGCATCGACCGCATCAAGGACGTGCCCTATGGGCAGCTGACCCTGGCCGTGACCGGCGGCGACATGGAAGCGGCGTTCGACCGCTTCAAGGCAGCTGACGTACATATGGAGGTACTGCGTTGATGGACGCGCTGAATTTCTTTGCCAACGTCGACTGGGCCGAAATCTGGCTGGCTACCATCGACACCATGATCATGCTGTTCGGCTCGCTGTTCTTCACCGTGCTGCTGGGTCTGCCGCTGGGCGTGTTGCTGTTCCTCTGTGGCCCGCGGCAGATGTTTGAGCAGAAGGGCGTGTACGCGCTGCTGTCGCTGATCGTCAACATCCTGCGTTCGCTGCCGTTCATTATCCTGCTGATCGTGATGATCCCGATCACCGTGCTGATCACCGGCACCTCGCTGGGTGTGGCCGGTGCCATTCCGCCGCTGGTGGTAGGTGCCACGCCGTTCTTCGCACGCCTGGTGGAAACCGCCTTGCGCGAGGTGGACCGCGGCATCATCGAAGCGACCCAGTCGATGGGCGCCACGACCCGCCAGATCATCACCAATGCGCTGCTGCCGGAGGCTCGGCCGGGCATCTTCGCGGCAATCACCGTCACTGCCATTACCCTGGTGTCGTATACCGCGATGGCCGGTGTGGTCGGTGCCGGCGGCCTGGGTGACCTGGCCATCCGCTTCGGCTATCAGCGTTTCCAGACCGATGTGATGGTGGTCACCGTGGTGCTGCTGTTGGTACTGGTTCAAGTCCTGCAGAGCGTGGGCGACAAACTGGTTGTGCATTTTTCCCGTAAGTAACCCCAATGGGGTCGGTCCGGCCGACCCGTTCGGGGGCCGTCGCGGCCCTCACAAGGAGTGATCAATGAAGAAGCTGCTTGCTGTCGCTGCCGCTGTCGCGGCCTTCTCGGCCCACGCCGGGGACCTCACCGTTGCCGCCACCCCGGTGCCGCACGCCGAAATTCTCAACTTCGTCAAACCGCAGTTGGAGAAAGAGGGTGTAAACCTCAAGGTGAAAGAGTTCACCGACTACATCCAGCCGAACGTGCAAGTCGCCGAGAAGCGCCTGGATGCCAACTTCTTCCAGCACCAGCCGTACCTGGATGAGTTCAACAAGGCCAAGGGCACTGACCTGGTCAGCGTTGCCGGCGTGCACATCGAACCGCTGGGCGTGTACTCGAACAAGTACAAGAAGCTCGACGAGCTGCCGTCCGGTGCCACCGTGGTCATTCCCAACGACGCCACCAACGGCGGCCGTGCCCTGCTGCTGCTGGACAAGGCCGGCGTGATCAAGCTCAAGGACAACAGCAACATCCTGTCGACCATTAAGGACGTTGCCGAGAACCCGAAGAACGTGAAGTTCCGTGAGCTTGAAGCCGCCACCATCCCGCGCGTGCTGACCCAGGTCGATGCTGCCCTGATCAACACCAACTACGCGCTGGAAGCCAAGCTGAACCCGGAAAAAGACGCCCTGGCCATCGAAGGCGCCGACTCGCCGTACGTGAACATTCTGGTTGCCCGCCCGGACAACAAGGATTCGGAAGACATGAAGAAACTGGCGGCGGCACTGCACTCGCCAGAGGTGAAGCAGTTCATCAACGAGAAGTACAAAGGTGCGGTGGTGCCGGCGTTCTAAGCCGTTAGATCGCGCTGTGTTCCTCGCGGGGCAAGCCCGCTCCCACTGGTACTCCACTGAGCTTGAATGCAGTGAGGTACCTGAGGGAGCGGGCTTGCCCCGCGACGCTTTTCAGGCCTGTATCAATCGCGCTTGACCAGCCCCGGCAACTGCGCCACCAGCTTCTGGTTGTTGAACGGCGCACGAATGAACCCACGCTGACGTCCATCCGGCCCGACGATCGCCAGGTTGCCGCTGTGATCCACGGTATACCCGGGCTTGCTGGTATCGGCCGGGATGAACGGGATGCTCAAGGCATTGGCCAACTTCTGGGTATCCTCGATCGACCCCGCCACACCGACGAAATCCTTGTCGAAGTAACCCAGGTACTGCTTGAGCTGGTTCGGCGTATCGCGGTTCGGGTCCACACTCACCAGCACGACCTGCAGGCGGTTCACGGCCTCCTTGGGCAGCTCGCTCTTCACCTGGCGCAACTGGGCCAGAGTGGTCGGGCAGATGTCCGGGCAATAGGTGTAACCGAAGAACAGCAGCGACCATTTACCCTTGAGGTCGTCCAGCTGCACCGGCTGGCCATCCTGGTTGGTCATGGTCACGTCCGCCACCGCACGGCTCTGTGGCAGAAGGATGATGCCGGCATCGATCAGCTCGGTCGGGTTGAGCTGGTCGCGGCCGTTAAGCACCTTGTTGACGGTCAGGCCCATGATCAACGCGACCAGGGCAACGAGGATGAAGACGGTTTTCTGGGTTCGGGTCATAGGTTCAACAACAGGTAGTGGTCAACGAGCAACGCGATGAACAGCGCGAACAGGTAGCCGATAGAGTACTTGAAGGTGCTGATCGCCGCATGCGGCCGGCTGCCACGGTACAACACCCAGGCCCATTGCAGGAAGCGCAGGCCCAGAGCAAGGGCGCAGGCCAAGTACAGCGGGCCACTCATGTGGATGACATACGGCAGCAGGGACACCGCCAGCACAATCAGGGTGTAGAGCAGGATGTGCAGCGTGGTGTAGCGCTCGCCGTGGGTCACCGGCAGCATCGGGATATCGGCCTTGGCGTACTCCTCCTTGCGGTGGATGGCCAGGGCCCAGAAGTGCGGGGGCGTCCAGGCGAAGATGATCAGTACCAGCAGCAGCGGTTCGGCGCTGACGTGTCCGCTCACCGCCACCCAGCCGAGCAGCGGCGGGGCTGCCCCCGCCAGGCCGCCAATGACAATGTTCTGTGGTGTCGCACGTTTGAGAAAGCCGGTATAGAGCACCGCATAGCCGAGCAGCGATGCCAGCGTCAGCCAGGCGGTGAGGGCGTTGGTGAACACCAGCAGCAGCACCATGCCCAGTAACGCCAATGCGAGCGCGAACAGCAGCGCCGGCAGCGGCTCGACCCGTCCCTCGGCCAGCGGCCGCTTGTGCGTGCGCGCCATCAGCGCATCGATACGCCGGTCCAGCACATGGTTGACCACCGCCGCGCCGCCCGCGCACAGGGCGATGCCCAGGTTGCCGAACAACAGCACGCTCCAGGGCACACCGGCACGGGTAGCCAGGAGCATCCCCACCAGCGAGGTGATCAGCATCAATACCACCACCTTCGGCTTGGTCAGCTCCAGATAGTCGCGCCAACTGGCACGCCGGGCACTCAGAAGCGTCGCCACGAATCGTTCCTCATGTGATGGGAGATACCGACACCGGTTACCGGTGTCAGGCGCCAGCCATGGCCGACGCGCACCTTGTCGACCACACGAATGCGGTAGTTCACCAGCACCATGCTCAGCAGCAACAGCGCTCCACCGGCGTTATGCGCCACGGCCACGGCAAGCGGCAGGTGGAACACCACGTTGCTGACGCCCAGGCCTACTTGCAGTGCCAAGGCCAGCAGCACCCACCGCGCCAGGCCGGGCAGGCCACAACGGTGCAGCTTCCAACTGAGCATCAGCAGCACGCAGGTGACCAGCAACGCCCCCAGGCGGTGGCTGATATGGATGGCCGTGCGCGCATCGCTGTCCAACTGCCCGCCCAGGTAGTTGGGGCCGGCGTGCTGGGTGAGGTGGAAGCCGTTGCTGAAGTCCGCTGCCGGCCACCACTGGCCATGGCAGGTGGGCAGATCGATGCAGGCGACCGCCGCGTAGTTGGCGCTGACCCAGCCACCCAGGGCGACCTGGCCAACCACCACCAACAGCGCCAATGCCGCGAGCCGACGCAGGCTCAACGGCAGCTTCGGCAACGGCGCAAAGGCCCGGGATAGACGCAGGGATAACAGGAACAGCAAGCTCAGGGTCGTGAAACCGCCAAGCAGGTGCGCCGTGACCACCTGTGGCCACAGCTTGAGGGTCACGGTCCACATGCCGAACGCCGCCTGGGCCAACACCACCCCCAGCAACACCAGCGGCAAGCGGTACGGCTGGCCGTCGCGGGTATGGCGGCGTACGGCCTGGAAAGCGAGCAGGGCAATCACCAGGGCAAGGGTGCCGGCAAAGTAGCGGTGGACCATCTCGGCCCAGCCCTTGGCTTCTTCCACCGGGTGCTCGGGGAAGTGCAACTCGGCATGGGCCAGTTGCGCATCGGTTTTCGGCACGCTGATGAAGCCATAGCAACCCGGCCAATCGGGGCACCCCAGGCCGGCATGGGTCAGCCGCGTATAGGCCCCCAGCAGCACGACCAGCAGCGCCAGCAAGGTGGCGAACACAGCGAGGCGAAATCCGGGTCTGGCCATGGCAGGCTCCTAGCCGATATTGGACAGCTTGAGCAGGTGGCGCAGGTCGTCCAGCACATGCTTGCCGTTGACCTTGCCGTCGTAGCGCAGCACCAGGTTGCCGTGTGGGTCGACGATCCACAGGTGCGGGGCTCGCTCGCCCAGCTTCTGGACATAGCGCTGGGCATCCAGTGGGTAGCGTTGCAGCTGCGGATACTCGCGGCCCAGCAGGGTTTGATAGTCGGCGCTCAACGGCTGGGCGGCGGCCAGGGCATGACTGGCGCGACTGGCGTCTCGCCCAAGGCCCACCTGGATTTGCCGCGCCAGGTACACCAGGCGCTGGCACTCTTCGGCACAGCCCTCGGGCGCGCTGACCAGCAGCTGCCAGCGCGCATCCTCGCCGGTGACGCCAATGTCGCTGCGGCTCTGGCCGTTGCCGATCATCGCGCCATGGTAGCTGCGGCCTTCCGGCACCCAGAACTTGAGCTTGTACATACTGGTGGCCAGGATCATCGGGCCGAGCACCACCAGCAGAATCAGAATCAACTGCAAACGCCCGCGGGCTCTGGGTTTGCGACGGTCAGGCGGGTCCAGTGGAGTGGTGGCGGCGGCCATGGTTGTTCTCCTTTTTGTGGTGCCAGCCAAAGTAGAGGTAAAGCAGCACCAGGGCAGTGGCCAGGGCGAACCATTGCACGGCATAGCCCAGGTGTTTTTCCGGGCCCATGGCGACCACCGGCCAGTCCAGGCGGTAGGTGGCCGGGCCGGGCTGCAGTCGCAGCTCATGGGCAAAGCCTTCGCGCGCGAGCTGTTGCCACAGTTGCGTGGGGTTCACGGCGGTCAGCAAATGCGGCCATTGGCCGCCGACGGGGTCAGGGTGCAGCTGGAAGGTGCTGCCCGGCGCCACATATACCGAGGCATCCAGCGCCAGCGCCTGCGTCGGAGTGTCGAACGCGACGGGGCTGCGGCGGTCCGGCCAAGGCAGCCAACCACGATTGACCAGCAGCCATAGGCCACTGGGCTGGTCGTGGAACGGTTGCAGCAGCTCCACGCCGGCTTGGCCATCGCGCATGCGGTTGTCCAGCAGCAGGCTGTGCTCAGCATCGAAACGGCCGTAAAGGTGGACACGGCGCATCGCGGTATCGTCGCTTTGCTGCAACTGGGCAGTGGAGAGCGGCGCTTCAATGCTGCGCTCGGCATACGCCGCCAGCAACGCACGTTTTTCATCGGCACGGCCCAGCTGCCAGCAGCCAAGCGCAATCAAACCTGGCAGTAGCGCAAGCACCACCAGGGTGGGTACCCAGCCCGGACGAAACGGCCTCACGGGCGCCTCGCTATACTTATCCACATCACCGCATCCCTCTGGAGAAGCGCCATGCTCAAGGCCGCGATTGTCCTGATGCTGTTGGCCACGGTTGCCAGCCTGTTCAGTGGCCTGGTGTTTCTGGTCAAGGACGACGAGAACTCGACCCGCTTGCTGAAGGCGTTGACCGTGCGGGTCACCCTGGCGGCCCTGACCATAGGCCTGGTGGCCTGGGGCTTCATCAGTGGCCAGCTTGTATCCCACGCACCCTTCTGACTGTTCCCACAGCGTTCTTCATCAGCGTTCAAAGCACATACACAAAGATGAACAGCCCCACCCACACCACGTCGACGAAGTGCCAGTACCAGCTGGCCGCCTCGAAGCCGAAGTGTTTTTCGGGGCTGAAATGCCCACGTAGCACCCGTATGAACATGACGATCAGGATGATCGTGCCCAAGGTCACGTGGGCACCGTGAAAGCCCGTGAGCATGAAGAAGGTCGCGCCATAGATCCCCGACCCCAGCGTCAGCCCCAGCTTGGTGTAAGCCTCGTGGTACTCATAGGCCTGCAGTGAAATGAAGCTGAGGCCCAGAAGGATGGTCAGCCCTAGCCACAGCTTCAGCGCACCTCGGTTTTCGCGGCGCAGGGCGTGGTGGGCGATGGTGATGGTCACGCTCGAGCTGACCAGCAGAATGGTGTTGATCAAGGGCAGGTGCCAAGGGTCGATGACTTCCTTCGGTGGCGGGAACAGTTTAGGGTCGGGTGTGTGCAACAGCGGCCAGGCGAACTCGAAACTCGGCCACAACATGTGGGCCACGCCCTTGTGCCCCTCACCCCCCAGCCATGGGCCGGCCAGCACACGCACGTAGAACAGCGCGCCGAAGAAGGCCATGAAGAACATCACTTCGGAGAAGATGAACCAGCTCATGCACCAGCGGAAGGAGCGGTCCAGCTGCGGGCTGTAGAGCCCGGCGCGGCTTTCCCTGACAACCGAGCCAAACCAGCCGAACAACATGTAGGCCAGGAACAACGCCCCGATGAAGAAAATCAGCGGCCCATGGGAGTCAGGGTGGCCGGCCTTGAGATCGTTGAACCAGGTGCCCAGGCCGAACACCGTGATGAACATCCCAAGTGTGGCGATGATCGGCCACTTGCTCTGCGCCGGGACGTAGTAGTGCTCATGACTTGCCATTGCTGTTCTCCTTCCCTTAACGGGCGCCCTGAACGTCCGGGGCAGCGGCATGCGCAACCGGCGGATGGCGAGCGGTGATGTCGAACAAGGTGTAGGCCAGTGTCAGGTGCTTCACGCTCGCCGGCAGGTCGCGGTCGACGATGAAACGCACTGGCATCTCGATGCGTTCGCCGGGCTGCAGCACCTGCTGGGTAAAGCAGAAGCACTCGGTCTTGTGGAAATACGCCGCGGCTTCGGCCGGGGTGATGCTGGGTATGGCCTGGGCACTCATTGCTCGGTTGGTCGGGTTATGGGCGATGAAGATCATCTGGTTGACCGCCCCCGGGTTGACCTCGAGCTGATCGGCGGTGGAATAGAAGTCCCAGACCATGTCGCTGGCATTGGTTGACATGAACTGCACTCGCACCGAGCGCGTCAGGTCGCTGACCTGGCTGCCTTCATACTGCCCGCCAGTCTTGCCGTTGATGCCGAAGGCCTTGCACATCACGTCGTAGATCGGCACGAGGGCAAAGCCGAAGGCAAACATCACCACCGTCAGCATCAGCAGGCGCAATACCAGGCGCTTGAGCGGTTGGCCGTTCATGGGCAGTTACCTATTTCACGTCCGGTGGTGTCTGGAAGGTGTGATAGGGCGCGGGTGAGGGGATCGACCACTCAAGGCCCTCGGCGCCATCCCAGGGCTTGGCCGGTGCCGGCGCGCCACCGCGAATGCACTTGATGACGATGAACAAGAAGAAGATCTGTGTGGCACCGAACAGGAAGGCACCGATCGATGACACCATGTTGAAGTCGGCGAACTGCAGGTTGTAGTCGGGGATGCGCCGCGGCATACCGGCCAGGCCTACGAAATGCATGGGGAAGAAGGCCATGTTCATACCGATGAATGACAACCAGAAGTGCAGCTTGCCGAGGGTTTCGTCGTACATGTGCCCCGTCCATTTCGGCAGCCAGTAGTAGGCCGAGGCGAAGATGCCGAAGATCGCCCCGGGCACCAGCACGTAATGGAAGTGCGCCACCACGAAGTAGGTGTCGTGGTACTGGAAGTCTGCCGGGGCGATGGCCAGCATCAGGCCGGAGAAACCGCCGATGGTGAACAGGATGACGAAGGCAATGGCGAACAGCATCGGTGTCTCGAATGTCAGCGAGCCTTCCCACATGGTGCTCACCCAGTTGAACACCTTCACCCCAGTGGGCACGGCGATCAGCATGGTGGCGTACATGAAGAACAGCTCACCCACCACCGGGATGCCGACCACGAACATGTGGTGTGCCCACACGATGAACGACAGGAAGGCGATCGCCCCAGTGGCATAGACCATCGAGGTGTAACCGAACAGCGGCTTGCGGGAAAACGCCGGGATGATCGAGCTGACCGCGCCAAAGGCGGGCAGGATCATGATGTACACCTCGGGGTGGCCAAAGAACCAGAACACATGCTGGAACAGCACCGGGTCGCCACCGCCGGCAGCACTGAAGAAGCTGGTACCGAAGTGGATATCCATCAACATCATGGTCACCACACCCGCCAGCACCGGCATAACCGCGATCAGCAGGAAGGCGGTGATCAACCAGGTCCAGACGAACAGCGGCATTTTCATCAGGGTCATGCCGGGCGCACGCAGGTTGAGGATGGTTGCGATCACGTTGATCGCGCCCATGATCGAGCTGATACCCATCAGGTGAATGGCGAAAATGAAGAAGGTCACGCTGGCTGGGGCATAGGTGGTAGACAGCGGGGCGTAGAAGGTCCAGCCGAAGTTCGGCCCGCCGCCTGGGCTGAACAGCGTCGAAACCAGCAGCAGGAATGCCGCCGGCAGCAGCCAGAAGCTGAAGTTGTTCATCCGTGGCAGGGCCATGTCGGGCGCCCCGATCATCAGCGGGATCATCCAGTTGGCCAGGCCGACGAAGGCCGGCATCACCGCACCGAACACCATGATCAAGCCATGCATGGTGGTCATCTGATTGAAGAACGCCGGCTCCACGATCTGCAGCCCGGGCTGAAACAGCTCGGCGCGGATAACCATGGCAAACGAGCCGCCGAGCAGGAACATCATGAAACTGAACCACAGGTACATCGTGCCGATGTCCTTGTGGTTGGTGGTCAGCACCCAGCGCATCAGGCCCTTCGCGGGGCCATGCGCATGCTCATGGCCGTTGGCGTGGTCGTCGATCACTGCACTCATGTCCTGTCTCCTGCAATCCACTGACTGCCGCGAGTAACCCGGTTCATTGCGCGTCTGCCTGCTTGAGCGCCAGCACATCCTTCGGCGTGACCATGTCGCCCTTGTTGTTGCCCCAGGCGTTACGCTCGTAGGTAACCACAGCAGCGATATCGACTTCCGAGAGCTGTTTGCCGAACGCGGCCATGGCCGTGCCTGGCCGCCCATGGAAGACCACGCTCAAGTGTTCTTCCTTGGGCCCGGTGGCCACTTTCGAGCCCTTGAGCGCCGGGAACATCGGCGGCAGGCCCTGGCCCTGGGCCTGGTGACAGGCCACGCAGGTGGTGTGGTAGACCTTATCGCCGCGCTCGACCAACTCTTCCAGGGTCCATTCCTTGCTGGTCAGCTCCTTGAGCTTGGCCGCATCGGCCTTGCGCTCGCCAAGCCAGGTGTCGTAGTCGGCCTGGGTTTTGACCTCGACCACCACTGGCATGAAGCCGTGGTCTTTGCCGCACAGCTCGGTGCACTGACCACGGTAGATGCCGGGCTTCTCGATGCGGGTCCAGGCTTCGTTGACGAAGCCGGGAATGGCATCGCGCTTGACCGCAAAGGCCGGTACCCACCAGGAGTGGATCACGTCGGCGGCCGTTACCAGAAAGCGCACTTTTGCGCCCACCGGCAGCACCAGCGGCTGGTCTACCTCGAGCAGGTAGTGCTCATCCTTGGGTGCCTTGTTCTGGATCTGGTCGGCCGGCGTGGCCAGGTTGCTGAAGAACTCCACGTCCTGGCCCAGGTACTTGTAATGCCACTTCCACTGGTAGCCGGTGACCTGGATGTCGATGTCCGATTCGCTGGCATCGTAGATATCGATCAGCGTCTTGGTCGCCGGGATGGCCATGGCCACGAGGATCAGGAAGGGGATCACCGTCCAGAGGATTTCCACCCAGGTATGTTCGTGGAAATGCGCAGCCTGCTGGCCGATGGAACGACGATGGATGACCATGGACCAGAACATCGCGCCGAACACCACGATGCCGATGATCACGCAGATCCAGAAGATGGTCATGTGCAGGTCGAACACGGCGTTGGAGACTTCAGTCGCGCCGGGCGCCATGTTCACAGTCCAGGCGGCGTTGGCCTGACCGAAAACCGTCCACAACAGGAGGCCCATCCAGACAGGTGGATGTCGCATCATTGCGGGTTCCCCTTCTAATTCTTGTTGTCCCGGAGGCATGGCCTGCGGCAAGAGGGAACGGCGGTCAAGACTGCCTGGCTTCGACGACCGAGCCCCTGCTAAAAGCAGTCGGGCCTCATCAACGAATCACGTTCAAGCGGAGTATAGACAGCGACCAATGGCCCGCAACGGCGGGGGTGAAATGAACTTCATGAATTCAGGAAATATCCTGCAGGGCCCGTGCTAGATAGGGTCTGGCACAATAATGGCATTTAGATATAGCCAAGGGCGCACACGTTTGCGGCGCTTATAACAAATACGTCTTAAGTATCCTGCATATCGAGCTAATTTAGTGTCTTCCGTTTGAAACGTCTTGTCCCTGGAGTTGTCATGAACATCGCTGCTGTACGCGAGCAGATTAGCCAAGCCCACCAACACGAAGGCCGTACCGGCCAACTGAAAGCGCGTCTCGAGGCCCAACTACCGCACCTGCACCCCTCGATCCAACTGCCTGAGCAGGACGCCCAGGGTACCTTGGCGCGCTTCGTCAGCGCCTACATCGACCAGGTTCCAGAATTGCTGGAGGCCGCCCATGCGGTCGCCCGCGAAGCCGGTATCGAATCGCAGATCAAACCCGTGCTTAAAATCGCCGAAGCCTATTTCCTGCAGCCGCCCAGCGTGATGCACGGGCATGCGGGGCTGGACTGCCTGCTGGACGAGGCCTACCTGGCCCATCGCCTGGTAGAGGAAGTGAACGACCTGTACATCCGTCACTTCCAGCAACCGTTGATTCCGTTCGATACCACCATGGCCAACCTGATTGCCCATCAACTGATTGGCGAGACGTTCGCCAACCAACTGGATGAGGTGGTGCACCACTCGGTCGAAGAAATGCTCAATGACGAGAGTTTCGCCGTGGAATCGGTAGAGGCCTACCGCGAAACCCTGAGTAGCCCGGCGACGGGTGCTGCCTGGAAACGCTGGCCTTGCCTGTCGCGCCAACTGGGCGTGGAACTGAGCCAACCCGCCTGACCTTTCGTCCCGGATGCTGGCAGGCTGTCGGCACGGCAGAGCCGACAGCCCCAGGTATCAGCACTCGGTGACGGTACGCAAGCGGCCCTCAACCCGCCGTTTCAGCCCCCGGGGCTCGATGATCAACCGTGAGCCATGGTGGCGCTGGGTGCGGCCCCAGTCTTCGAGCAGCTCCAGCACAGAGTGATCGATATAACTGAGGTGGGTCATCGGCACGTGGAGGTGGGTGCCAGCGGGGAGGCTTTCCAATACTTGCGTCAGCGCCGGCACCTTGAGAAAGGTTGCTGCGCCACTCAGGCGCAGTGCCATATGCCCAGGCGTCTCCAGGCTCACCAGGTTGATCTTCAGGCGGGCCGCCTTGAAGGCCAGCTTGAGCAGGGTCAGGGCAAAGCCCAGCAACACACCGGTCAGCAGGTCGGTGAAGATGATCGCCAACGCGGTGGCCGCGTAGGTGAACATTGGCATGCGCCCGTAGCGGCCCAGCCCCCGAAATGCCTTGAAGTCCACGAGTTTCACACCGGTGAAGACCAGCACGCCGGCCAAGCTCGCCACCGGGATCTGCTGCAGCACACTGCTCAGCGCCACCACGAATGCCAACAGCCACAGGCCATGGAAGATGGCCGATGCGCGCGTCTGGGCTCCGGCCTGCACATTGGCCGAGCTGCGCACGATCACCCCGGTCATGGGCAACGCGCCGAGCACGCCGCAAAGGATGTTGCCGACACCCTGGGCCGACAACTCACGGTCGAAGTCCGAACGCTGCCCACTGTGCATGCGGTCTACGGCGGCGGCCGACAACAGGGTCTCTGCACTGGCGATGAACGCCAGGGCAAAGGCTGCGACCAGCAGAGCGGGGTCGGCCAGCTTCATAAGGTCGTCCACGCGGATCCAGTCGATGGCTTCGGAAAGGTCCGCCGGTACCTGCACACGGTTGACCGGCAGCGCCAGCCACAGGCTGATGGCTGTCATTGCCGCCACGCCGAGTAAGGCACCGGGGATGAACCGCAGCGCCTGCGGCCGCCAGCGCTCCCAGCCCCACATGATGGCAATGGTACCCAGGCCCAGGGCGCCGGCCTGCCAGCCCGAACCTGCGCTTTCCAGTGGCAGGGCAGCAGCCACGGTCGACGGGAACGCCAGCAGGTTATGCATGCCCGAGGGTTGTGGCGCCGTGTCGAACATCACATGCACCTGTGACAGCACGATCAACACGCCAATACCCGCCAGCATGCCGTACACCACCGCTGGCGCGGTGACGCGAAACCAGCAGCCCAGGCGCAAGCGCCCGGCCAGCAACTGCAAGACCCCGGCCAGCAGCAGAATCGGCCCGAGCATGGCCATGCCATGCTGGCGTACCAACTCGAACACCAACACCGCCAGGCCCGCTGCAGGGCCACTGACCTGCAGCGGTGAGCCCGCCAGAAAGCCCACTACGATGCCGCCGATGATGCCGGTAATCAGGCCTTTGGCCGGTGGCATGCCGGAAGCGATCGCAATCCCCATGCACAAGGGCAGGGCCACCAGAAAGACCACCACCGACGCCAACAACTCTCGCGGCAGGGCCGCTTTCAACTGTGTCATGTTCACCCTATTTCTCCTTCCTTTGTCGCACGGCCATTCCTCTGGCCGTGGGCACGTTGGCCCCTGACAAGCGCGCAGGCGCGGGCCGCCGGCGGACAGGCCGGCAGGGCAGTCAGGGAATTCAAGGCAGCCGAAGGCCGTACCACACCCCTCAGGGGGTGCAGCCGGCTATCAAGGTTCTAGCGTTGGACGGGTCGCTTAGTAGCGGCCTCTCGGAGTAGCGCAGGGGATTGGCTCGCCAGCAGCCAGGGGCATGAAGCTGTCGCTGGCGGCGTCGTACGCTTCGATCTTGCTGGTCTCGATGTCGTACACCCAACCATGGATGTACAGCTCACCCGCTGCCAGACGCGAAGCCACCGACGGGTGCGTGCGCAGGTGATGCAACTGGGCGATGACGTTTTCCCGCGTCAGCACCTGCATGGTTTCGTGCTCGCTGCCACAAGAACAGTTGTTCTCAACCACGGTACGGGCCACTTCGGCGTGGCGCAACCAGGCGGAAACGGTCGGCATCTTGGCCAGCGATTTCGGGTTGAGCACCGCACGCATCGCGCCGCAGTCGGAGTGGCCACAAATGATGATGTGGTGCACACCCAGCGCCGACACGGCGTACTCGATCGCACTGGAAACGCCGCCGTTCATCTGCCCGTAAGGCGGCACCACGTTACCGACGTTACGGGTCACGAACAGGTCGCCTGGCGAGCTCTGGGTGATCAGCTCGGGGACGATGCGCGAGTCGGCGCAGGTGATGAACATGGCGCGCGGCGTTTGAGCGGTGGCGAGCTTCTTGAAAAGCTCCTGCTGCTCGGGAAAGACATCGTGGTGAAAGCGCAGGAAGCCGTCGACGATGTGCTTAAGGGCGGCATCGGCGCTCTCCGCGGGGACCTGCGGAACGACCTTGGATGGGTCCTTGACGGGCATGATTCATCCTCTTGACGGTGTGTAGGTAAGTCCATTTTACCGGTGAAAGATTCTGGCTATGCAGGGTTTTAGATGACACGCACGGGCCAGAAATCACAGTCTCGGTGAACTGGATGCCTACGCTAGCGGGGAAAACTTAACTGAAACTTAATTCGGAGGCTCTAGAACGCGTGTTCCAGATAGGTGAGGCGGGAAATGAATAATAGCAAAAAAACATCAACTGCCAAGAGCCTGGAATAGAATTATGTACTTCGATTAGTTAGGTTGGGGTTTCAGAACAAAGCCATCTGTCCGCCCGGTGGACAGAACGCTGAACAGTCCAGCGGTTGCGCGTCGCGCCCTTCAAACCCCAACCGGCGCTGGGTCTTGGCAAAGCGTTGTGCCAGCAGTTCGGCAAAAATACCTTCTCCCCGCATACGCGCGCCAAAGCGGCTGTCATACAACTCGCCTCCCCGGCTTTGGCGAATCAGGCTTAACACATGGTTGGCGCGCTGCGGGTAGTGGTCCTGCAGCCATTGTTCGAACAGCGGTGCCACTTCCAAGGGCAGGCGCAACATCATGTAGGCCGCGCTCTGCGCGCCAGCCTCCTTGGCGGCCTCGAGCAAGCGCTCCAGTTCGCTGTCGTTGATCATCGGGATCATCGGCGAACACAAGACGCCCACCGGCACCCCCGCCTCGCGCAATACCCGGATGGCGCGCAACCTGGCCCTGGACGACGCCGCCCGCGGCTCGAGCACTCGTTTGAGGTCATCGTCCAATGTCGTCAGGCTGATCATCACCCGCACCAGCCGTTGGCTGGCCATCTCGGCCAGCACGTCGAGATCGCGCAGCACCAACGCGCCCTTGGTAACGATGGTCACGGGGTGGCGAAACTTCAACAGCACTTCCAGCAAGCGCCGGGTCAGCTGCTGCTCACGCTCGATCGGCTGGTATGGGTCGGTATTGGACCCTAAGTTGATCGGTGCACAGACATAACCCGGCTTGCTCAGCTGTTGCGCAAGCACCTCGGCCGCATTGGTCTTGGCGATCAGCTTGGTTTCGAAGTCCAACCCTGGGGAAAGGTCCCAATAGGCGTGGGAAGGGCGGGCGTAGCAGTAAATGCAGCCATGCTCGCAACCGCGATAAGGGTTGATCGAGCGGTCGAACGGCAGGTCGGGGGAGGTATTGCGGCTGATGACCGACTTGGCGGTTTCGACCCGTACTTCGGTAGCCTGGGTCAGCGGCACCTCTTGATACCAGCCGTCATCCTCCGCCACCGAATGGTTCGGGGCGAAGCGGTTATGCGGGTTGTGGGCCGTGCCACGGCCCTTTTGCGCTACTGGCGGTATCATGACGCACCCTCATACTGTATTTACATACAGTATCGAGATCCCTGGGATCTTGCCAGCACCTTCGGTCAGCCCAGCCCATGCCAGCGCAGGTAAGCGGACGGGCTTGGCGGCCGCCCGAGAAAGGCGTGGATACCTTCGCGCAGCGGGCGTGCGGCACCGCTTTCGAACAACGTCTGCTGCAGGGCCCGCCCCGTGGCCCGGTCCAACAGCCCCTGCGCCTGGAAGCGGCTGAACAGATCAAACGCATGAACGTCCGCCCACAGGTAGGCGTAAAAGCCAGCGTCGTAACCGTCCATCAGGTGGTCGAAAGCATGCGCGGGGCGCTCGAAATCTTCCAGGGGCCAATACCCGCAACACGCGCGCGCGTCCTCAAGACGCTGCACCAGCGTTCTACCGTCCAGCGGCGTGCGGTGCAGGTCCAGGTCGAACAACGCCAGGCTCAGGTCGCGGCCGATTTCATCGATGCTCTGCTGCCTCAACGCGTTCAGGTGCACCTCAGCCTGCGCCTGGCTCAGCGTGCTGCCGTCCTGGCGCGCCCCAGCAATGCCAGCGAGGTAGCCCGCGTCCCACACCCAACGTTCGAACAGCTTACCGAACAGCTCCACGCCATCGGTGCCAAGCTCGGTCACATCCGACATCACATGGCTACTGGTGCGCACCAGCAGGTGATGGAGGGCATGGCCGAACTCATGGTACAGCTTGCGCAACGAAAGGTGATCCAGCAGCGGCTCTGTCCCCTTCTGCGCCGCTGGGATATCGCTGTTCACGACCACGACGGCTGGATGGTAGATACCCTCGGCATCGACCCGCCGGTTGCGCACGTAGGTGGTGAACACGGCATCGGCCTGTTTGCCCGCATGTTGCACGGCGTCGAGGTAAAGCAAACCGATAAAGGCGTGGTGCTGCCAGATTTCGAAAGCCTGTACGCTGTCGTCCCAGGTCGCCAGCCGCCTTGCGCGCAGTTCCAGCGCAAACAGCTGCTGCGCCAGCTGGGCCAATGCGTTGACCACGCCACTGAGCGGGAAATGCTCGCGAAACGTCCCACTGGGTTGCGCTTCCCCCGATGCTGCCAGCAGATAACTGACATCCCAAGGCCGCACAGTCCCCAGGCCTTGCGCCACGGCCTGTTGCGCCAGCCGGGCGCGCCATTGCGCCATGGCGGGGCGCACGCACCTTGCCAGTAGCTGTAGAAAATGGCTCACCTGGCTGGCCGAGCCTGCACTTTTGCCAAGCAGGCTCAGTTCAAGGTGGCTGGCAAAGCCGAGCAGGCGGGCCTTTTCGTCCAGGCATTCGGCCAGGCGCTGCAACTGAGTGCCATTGTCCTGCTGCGGGTCGGCGCTTACCCCACGGGTGTGAAAGGCACGGTACACGCGCTCGCGCAGGGGGCGGTGAGCGGCTTGCCGAAGCACCGCGCCGGTGGGCTCGCTTTCACAGGCGATCAACCAACCTTGCGCACCCGCTGCCTCGGCACGCGCGGCCAATTCGTCACGCAGCCTTCGTGGCAGGCCGCGCAGTTCGGTCTCATTCTCGACCAACAACCCTGGCCGGCCGATGTTGCTCAGGAACGCTTGGCGTAACTCGCCGATCTGCATCTGCAGTTCAGCCAGGCGAGCCTGGTCGCTTTCGGCCAGCGCTGCGCCACCGACGGCAAACTTGCCCAGGTACCAATGCAGGGTCGCGCGCTGCTGAGTGCCCAGGTTTCTGCCGATGGCGCTGTTCGCCAGCCGCTCGTACAAGCTGTGCAGGTGGCGGTTGGCAAATTTCTGGTCGAAGCGCGCCACCGTTTGGCCGTAGAAGTCGGCAATCGCCTCGCCCCAGGACGGCTGTTTGCCCACCAGGGGGATAACGGTATAGAGCACAGCAAGCAACTGCGCATCCAGCGCGTCCACTGCCAGTACCAGGTCATCCCAGGTGGGAAGCGCTTGCTGCTGCTCAATGATGCGCGCCACGCCTTGCGCGTGGGCGCGCAGCACGTGCTCGAAAGCGTCGCGCATGTTTTGCAGCGTTATTGAAGGGTAATCGACGGGGGTGCTGCTGCTTTGCAGAAGGGGGTTGTCCATGATGGATCACCGTGCTCACGTGAAGAGCAGGCCAGCATGGATGGCGAGTAGAGCCACAGTGGCGTGATTATCTACCACCCGTGGTGATGAAGCACTGCCTGCCTTGGCAGTGAGCCAGGGCAGGCAGGTGGGGCCTTATTCGGCCGGTTTCTTCAGCTTTGGATTTGGGAAGAACTGCACCGTCTGCACCTTGGCCGGTGCGGCCTTCGGTGCCAGGTGGTTGACCCGCGTGCCCAGCTCCGTGGGCACCGACAGCCCTTGTTCATTCAAGGTGTCGGTAAAGCCGCAGGCAACGCATTCACGGTGCGGCACACCGTCTTCGTTCCACATCATCAGCTTGTCGGGCTCGCTGCACGCCGGGCATACCGCCCCGGCGATGAAGCGCTTCTTGGTCTTGGTCACAGCTACCTCGCTCATGCCGCCGCGCCCTCGCTCAGGCCGCTGTGGCGCAGCAGTGCATCAATGGATGGTTCCCGGCCGCGGAAGTCGACGAACAGCACCATCGGCTCGCGCGAACCGCCCCGGGCCAGGATCGCCTCGCGGAAGGCGCGGCCGGTCTCAGCGTTGAGCACGCCTTCTTCCTCGAAGCGCGAGAAGGCGTCAGCCGACAGCACTTCGGCCCATTTGTAGCTGTAATAGCCCGCCGCGTAACCCCCCGCAAAGATATGCGCAAAGCTGTTGGGGAAGCGGTTGTAGGCCGGTGGGCGCATGACCGAAACCTCGTCACGCACGCCTTCGAGGACCTCCAATACGCTACGGCCGTCGCCGTGGCTGGCATGCAACTCGAAGTCGAACAGCGAGAACTCCAGCTGGCGCACCATCATCATGCCGGACTGGAAGTTCTTCGCTGCCAGCATCTTGTCCAGCAGGTCCTGGGGCAGGGCGGCGCCGGTTTCGTAATGGCCAGAGATCAGCGCCAGGCCTTCGGGCTCCCAGCACCAGTTTTCCATGAACTGGCTCGGCAGCTCCACCGCATCCCACGCCACGCCATTGATCCCGGACACGCCGGCATGCTCGATACGGGTCAGCAGGTGGTGCAGGCCGTGGCCGAATTCGTGGAACAGCGTGGTGACTTCATCATGGGTCAGCAGTGCAGGCTTGCCAGGCGCGGCCGGGGTGAAGTTGCACACCAGGTTGGCCACCGGGCTCTGCAGCTCGCCGTCGGCGGTGCGGCGACGGTCGCGGGCGCCATCCATCCAGGCACCGCCGCGCTTGTTGGCGCGGGCATACAGGTCGAAGAAGAAGCGGCCGACGTGCTGGCCGTTTTCCTTGATCTCGAACAGGCGCACGTCGGGGTGCCAGCTGTCGAAGCCCTTGAGCTCGGCAATTTCGATGCCGTACAGGCGCTGGACGATGCTGAACAGGCCAGACAGCACCTTGTCGATGGGGAAGTAGGCGCGCAGGGTTTCCTGCGACACGCTGTAACGTTGTTCACGCAACTTCTCGCCAAAGTAACCGGCGTCCCAGCTGGCCAGCTCGGCGCAGCCTTGTTCGGCGGCATAGGCCTTGAGCTGTTCAAGGTCCTGGGCAGCAAACGGCTTGGACCGCTTGGCCAGGTCGCGCAGGAAGCTCAGCACCTGGTCGCTGGACTCGGCCATCTTGGTCGCCAGGCTCAGTTCGGCGTAGTTCTTGTAGCCCAGCAACCCGGCCAGCTCCTGGCGCAGGTCCAGAATTTCACGCATCACCGGGCCGTTGTCGAACTGGCCGGCGTTCGGGCCTTGGTCCGAGGCGCGGGTGCAGTAGGCGGCGTACAGTTCTTCGCGCAGGGCACGGTCGCTGGCGTAGGTCATCACCGCATAGTAGCTGGGGAACTCCAGCGTGATCAGCCAGCCGTCGAGGCCCTTGGCCTGAGCGGCGGCAGCCATCTGGGCCTTGGCCGAGTCGGTGAGGCCGGCCAACGCCGTTTCGTCGGTGACGTGCTTGGTCCACGCCTGGGTGGCGTCGAGCAATTGGTTGGAGAAGCGGCTGCCCAGTTCACTGAGCTTGCTCTGTACTTCAGCGTAACGTTGCTGCTTGTCGGCAGGCAGGTCGATGCCCGACAAGCGGAAGTCGCGCAGGGCGTGCTCGAGGATAGTCTTCTGCGCGACGTCGAAACCTGCGGCTTGCGGGCTGTTGACCAGTGCCTGGTACGCTTCGAACAGCGCACGGTTCTGGCCCAGTTCGGTAGAGTAGGCACTCAGCGCTGGCAGGCAGGCCTCGTAGGCCTCGCGCAATTCCTTGCTGTTGCACACCGCATTGAGATGGCTGACCGGGCTCCATGCAGCGCCCAGGCGGTCGTTAAGTTCGTCCATGGCCAGCACCAGGCCGGCCCAGGTGGGGTTCTTGCCCTGCTTTTCGAGGATGTCGGCAATGGCTTTACGGTTGTCGGCAAGGATCTCTTCGATCGCCGGCAACACGTGTTCGGCACGGATTTCCGAGAAGGGCGGCAGATCGTAGGGCTGCAGAAGCGGGTTGGTCGCACTCACGGTTTGGATACCTTGGCAGAAGAAACACTACCCCATCTTAATTACAATCGACGTCGACCGCAGCAGGCAGCCTGCCTATCGGCACAGATGAGAGACGCTATCATGGCCATCCGAAGCTTTCAGCAACACACTCCGAAAGTTGCACCGCGCGCTTTTGTCGACCGTTCGGCCGTGGTGCTGGGCGATGTGGAGATCGGTGAGGACAGCTCGGTGTGGCCACTGACGGTGGTGCGTGGCGACATGCATCGCATCCGTATCGGGGCGCGCACCAGCGTGCAGGACGGCAGTGTGCTGCACATCACCCATGCTGGCCCGTTCAACCCTGATGGCTTTCCATTGATCATCGGCGATGAGGTGACCATCGGCCACAAGGTCATGCTGCATGGCTGCACCCTGGGCAACCGCATTCTGGTTGGCATGGGCAGCACGGTCATGGATGGCGCCACTGTCGAAGACGAAGTGATCATCGGCGCCGGCAGCCTGGTGCCGCCCGGCAAGCGCCTGGAAAGCGGCTACCTGTACGTCGGCAGCCCGGTAAAACAGGCCCGGCCCTTGACCGACAAGGAGCGCGCCTTCTTCTCCTACAGCGCCGGTAACTACGTCAAGCTCAAGGACCAGCACCTGGCCGAAGGCTACGATCAACCGGAATGACCCGCGAAGGCGTCCATGAATGAATTGAGTAGAGCACTTGATATGCACCATCAGAACATCCTCTTCGACCTCGATGGCACCCTCACCGACCCGCGCCTGGGCATCACCCGTTCAATCCAGTATGCCCTGGCCAAACTGGGTATCGACGAACCGGACCTGACGCGCCTCGAACACTTCATCGGCCCACCCTTGCTGCAGGCTTTCATGCAGTTCTACAGCTTCGATGAAGCCAGGGCGTGGGAAGCGGTGAACTTCTATCGAGAACGCTTCCGCGTGACCGGCCTGTACGAAAACCTGGTGTTCGACGGTGTGCCGGAACTGCTCGATGCCCTCAACGGGCAAGGGCGCACCCTGTACATCGCCACCTCCAAACCGTGGGAATTCGCCCGCGAAATCGCCCGTCATTTCGCCTTCGATCATCACTTCAAGGTGATCTACGGCAGCGAACTGGACGGCACGCGCACCAACAAGGTCGAGTTGATTCGTCACTTGCTGGACGAGGAAGGGCTGGACCCGGCGCAAACCCTGATGATCGGTGACCGCAAGCACGACCTGATCGGTGCTCGCAGCAACGGCCTGCAGGCAGTGGCGGTGGGGTATGGGTTTGGTAGTGAGCAGGAGTTGAAGGCGCACACGCCGGAATTTCACTTCGCTACCTTGGCTCAGATGCATCAGGCATTCCTCAAGGCCTGAGGCACATGGGGCTGCCTTGCAGCCCCCCACCTTTCAGAGGCTCGCCGCCAATCTGGCCAGCGCTTGCTTCCTTTGTTCAACGGGCAACCGCCCCAACCCTTCAACCCGCTCATAAAACCGCGTCCAATCCCCCCCAACCTCACGAAACACCGCCGCAAACGCCGGCACCCATTGGTCATATAGCCCGAACGGCAACAGTTTGGCGTTGTTCATCGGCCCATACATCCAGGCGTCATAGCGCTTGTCACCCGCCCATTGACGGTCGCGCACATCACGGTACTCACGGCGCAAGCGCTCGAACTCCGCCTGCTTGGCCGCGCGTTTGTGCGCGTCATCCAGTGGCCCGGCATAAATCGTTTGCAGCCGCTCGCGGCTCGCCAATACCAGTCGGATGAACTGGTCACGCTGCTGGCCCTGGCCGTTCTCAATCGCTGCAAGCCCACGTGCCTGGCGCCATTGGCGCGTTCCCTCCTGCTCGACGAAGGTGGCAAACGACTCGTTGAATTCGGTGTCGTCTTGCACGTAGAAGCGCTGATGTGCCAGCTCATGGAAGATCAGTGTGGCAAGGCGCTCATCGCCCCATCCGACCATCGACGACAGAATCGGGTCATCGAACCAACCAAGTGTCGAGTACGCCTCAACCCCGCCCAGGTACACATCCAGCCCTTTCTCGCGCATCAACGCCGCCGCGCCGCGGGCTGCACCTTGCTGGTAGTAACCGCGATAGGCCACGCAACCGGCGATGGGAAAGCAGTGGGTAACCGGCTGCAGCGACAGTTCGGGCGTGGCAAATACGTTCCACACCACATAAGGGCGCCCCAGGTCGGCGTAGACCCGATAACTGCGATTGTCCGGCAGTTTCAGGTGCTCGCTGGCAAACACTCGGGCCTGCTCGGCATGTTGCAGGCGGGCGCGCAGTTGAGGGCGGCTGGCCGGGTCAGCGATCACCTGGTCCACCGGCTGGCGGGCGCGTAGCAGTTGCCACTGGCCCTGCGCCAGCTGGCCGTAGTAACCGAGGCTGGTACAGCCGTTCAGCAGAAAGGCGCCCACAAGGGGAACCAACGCCCTGAAACAGTGGTCGAGTGGCCCAGGGCCTGAGCGCTTCAAAAGAAAAAACCATACCATCTTGGGCTATCCAACTCGCTCACGGCCGATGCGCTCCAAGACTATCTCGCCAGGGGGGAGTTTCGCCATGCGTGCACTGTTCGTCATCGGCTCACTGCTGCTCATATCTGCCTGTTCGACCCTGCCAGACCCGGACCCTAACCAAGCCTGGGTCGATTTGAGCCCAACTGACGATACCTCCCTGCACGCCGTGCAGGTCGACGAACGTGACTGGGTCGATTCGCGCTACTTTGAAGTCCAACCCGGCAGCCACGAGCTGACCGTGCGCTACCAGTTTCCGGTCAATCCGAGCAACATCGGCCCGGTGGACGAGCCACTGTGGCGTGATTGCCAGCTCAACCTGACCTTCAAGGACTTCAACGCCGGGCAGCGGTACCAACTGCAGGCCGGCAGCATTGGCTTTCGCCCCTGGGTCAAACTCTACGATCATCAGCAAAAACTGGTAGGCCAAGGCCTGCCTGCAGGCTGCCAACGCACCTGAAGGCCCCAAACGGCGCTATGCTTGTAGCGTGTAAATCGCAAGTGGAGTTTCACCATGCGCCAGCCCATGATGCTGATCGCCCTCAGTGCACTGGGGGCATGCGCCAGCCCCTTGCCACCCGTCGACCCCAAGCAGGCATGGGTTGACCTCTACACCATGACCCCAGGCCGGGTCATCATGGCTGACAAGCTCGATGGCAAGCGTCTAAGCGATGGCCGCTATTTCCAGGTGACGCCTGGCAAGCATGAACTGGTGGTGCGCTTCGATTATGAAATTTACGCGGGCGGCATGATGACCCAGCCCCGTGACCGTACCTGCTACCTGACCGTGCGCTTCGATGATTTCAAGGCGGGCGAGCGCTATCGCCTGGAAGCGCGGGCACCGGTCATGGAACCGCAGGTGCTGCTGTATGACGCCAGCCGAAAGGTGGTGGTCAATGAGCCCAGCAACGTATTCTGCATTCCGTGAATGAACGCCGGGGCTGCTTGGCAGCCCCTGACGATCTACCGATCATTCTTCTGATAAATAATCTTCTTGGTCCCACCCTCACAGCTGCCAACGACCATGTTCTGGTCCTTGACGTCACTGTTGGGCACGATCTCCAGGGTGTAGGACGGCACGCCCTGAGCCTGGATCTTGGCTTCGATCTCGGCCTTCAGTTCCTCGCACGGTTTGACCGCCGCCAGTGCAGAAGTGGCCAGCAGGGAAGCCAGCACGGCGATTGCTACGCGAATCATTGAACGGCTCCTGAAAAGGCAGCGACGCTGCCGACGCTGTTTAGACTACAGCAAACCGTTCACGTTGCGCCGTTCACCCCACCAGCGAGGCATCCAGGGTGATCGTCGCGTTCAGCACCTTCGACACTGGGCATCCGGCCTTTGCCTTGTTGGCAATCTCCAGAAACTGGGCCTCGCTGGCCCCCGGCACCTTGGCCTTTAGGATCAGGTGCACGGCAGTAATGGCAAAGCCATCGGGCTGCTTGTCCAACGTAACCTCAGCAATGGTGTCGATACGTTCCGGCGTAAGTTTCTCCTCACCGAGCATCATCGACAGCGCCATGGAAAAGCATCCGGCATGGGCAGCGCCGATCAGCTCTTCAGGGTTTGTGCCGGGCGTGCCTTCAAAACGGGTGTTGAAACCATAGGGGTTCTGTTTAAGCGCGCCGCTTTCGGTGGAGAGCAGGCCTTTACCCTCTTTAAGGCCGCCTTGCCAAATTGCCGATGCTGTCTTTTTCATGATGCCTCCTGGTCGTTCGGTTGCGTATCTAACGGTTCAGAGGTCATCCGCCTACGGCAAGTTCAGATCAATCGTACGGCAAGCATTGAATCCTCGGAATGTGCCCATACAGAGTTGTAAAGGCCTCTGGCCAATCACTCTTGCGGAGGCACCCATGACGCAACTGCGCGACCTGAAGATATCGACCCTCGACCTGGTGCCAGTACGCGCCGATGGCGGCCCTGCGCAGGCGCTGCGCAACTCGCTGGACCTGGCGCAGCACGTCGAACGCTTTGGTTACAACCGCTTCTGGGTGGCTGAACACCACAACATGGATGGCATCGCCAGCTCGGCCACTTCAGTGCTGATCGGCTACCTGGCCGGCGGTACCTCGACGATCCGCGTCGGCTCCGGCGGCGTCATGCTGCCCAACCATGCTCCGCTGGTGATCGCCGAACAGTTCGGCACCCTGGCCAGCCTCTATCCGGGGCGGATCGACCTGGGCCTTGGCCGCGCGCCCGGCTCCGACCAGATGACCGCACGCGCCCTGCGCCGCGAACGCTCGGGCAGCGCCGACGACTTCCCGGATGATGTCGAGGAGCTGTCCCGCTACCTGGGACCGCGCACGGATGATCAAAAAGTGATCGCAGTACCCGGGCATGACACTGAGGTACCCATGTGGCTGCTCGGCTCCAGCCTGTTCAGCGCGCAGCTGGCCGGCATGCGCGGCATGCCTTACGCCTTTGCCTCGCACTTCGCGCCCCGCTACATGCATGAGGCGATTCGTATCTACCGCGACCACTTCAAACCTTCGACCACCCTGGACAAGCCCTATGTGATGCTGGGTATTCCGATGGTGGTGGCAGAAACCGACGACAAGGCCGAGTTCCTGGCCACCTCGATGTATCAGCGCATCCTCGCCCTGATTCGCGGGCAAAGCCTGATGCAGCGTAAACCTGTACCAAGCATGGACGGGCTGTGGCTGCCGCACGAACGGGACGCGGTGGGTAGCTTCCTGGGCCTGGCAATGATCGGCAGCCCGCAGAAGGTTCGGGCCAAAGTGCAGGTGCTACTGGAACAGACCGGGGCCGATGAGCTGATCTTTACCAGCGACCTGTATGAGCACGCGGACCGGATCAGGTCCTATGAATTGATGGCACAGGCCTTGAAAGCCGAGTAGGCCCCATTTTGGCCGGCACGCCGGCTCCCACGGTTACCGCACAGACCTGCAGGCAGTGGAGTAACGTGTGGGAGTCGGCGATTGGCCGACCTTCAACCACGGCGGTAGACAATCTCCTTGCTGCCCGCTTCACAGCTACCCACCACCTTGCCAGCCGGGTCGCCCTTCTTGACCACCTCCAGGGTATAGCCCTTCACCCCCTTGGCATCCAACTTTGCCGCAATCTCAGCCTTCAGTTCCTCGCAAGGCTTGCCCGCCGCCAGCGCGCCACCCGCCAGCGTCATCAGGCCAACCGCCAGAATCAGTTTCTTCATCACACGCGTTCCTTGTTCAGATGAAAATCGAAAAGGGCGCCGGCAAGGCGCCCTTGACTGTATAACGCTATCACGCCGGGTTTATCCACCCCCGGCATGTTTCAGCTGTTGGCGATGCGGAAGCCTACCTTGAGCGTGACCTGGAAGTGCGCAGCCTTGTTGCCTTGAATATGGCCACGGGTATCGATCACTTCGAACCACTCCAGGTGCTTGATGCTCTTGGCCGCTTCGGCCAAGGCATTGTTGATTGCCTCTTCGATGCTGGTGGGCGATGACCCTACCAGTTCGATCTTCTTGTAGGTGTGATGATCGGACATGTGCACTCTCCTTGGATGACGGTGAGATTGAGCCTAGCAGCGCAGGCCTGGTTTACCTGCGAACCGTCAGCGTCGGGTAAAGTTCGATTGCACTTTTGCACCCTGGCGTAGTCGCAATCCTTACAGTCCATACTGCAAAGGAGCGTCAACATGCACCGCAATTCGCTGCGTAAAACATCCCTGGAAAGCATGGAAGCGGAGATCGAAAGCCTTCTGAAGAGCCTCGAGGACCTCAAGCACGACGCATCGGAGGAATCGCAGAAATCTGTGAAGGCCATCCGCAGCAATGCCGAAAGCGCCCTCAAACACTCACGCAGCCTGCTTAGTGATGCCTACGAGGAAGTGAAGACCCGCACTCGCCAGACCGGCATCGCCACCCGTGACTATGCGCAGGAGCACCCTGTCACCACTGCCGGCGTAGCCATTGGCGCCCTCGGCCTGCTGGCCGCCTACCTGCTGTACCGTCGCAACTAACCTGCCTGCCGTTCCAGTTCGCGGCGCAGCCATTGCGCCAGTTGCTCGGCGCGCCCGTCAGCGGCGCGCCGGGGCACCCAGAGCGCCAGGGCTGCCGCGGTGGGGGAAAAGCCCCACGGTGCACTCAACCGGCCAGCACGCAGGTCGTCAGCCACCAGCGGCTGCGGCGCGATCGCCACACCAAGGCCTGCCACAGCGGCTTCCAGCAAATAGTACAAGTGCTCGAAGGCCTGGCCATATTTCAGCCCAGCGGCCTTCAGGCCTTGTTCTTCCACCCAGGTGGGCCACGCCTGCGGGCGTGAGGTGGTATGCAGCAGCGCCTCGTCCAGCAAGGCAGTGGCAGGTGCATTACGCAAGCGTTCAAAGCCTGCAAAGTGTGGGCTGAGCACCGGGCCGATACGTTCTTCGGCCAATACATGGACCTGCATGTCAGCAGGCCATGGCGATTCGGCAAAAACCAGCAGGGCATCGAGCCCTGGGCGGCGCGGGTCAAGGTCGCCCTCACCCGCGGACAAGTGCAGGCGCAATTGCGGCAAGTCGGCTTTCAAACGCCCCAGCCGGGGGATAAACCAGCGCGCCAGCAAACTGCCCGAGCAGCCCAGCACGAACGGCGCCTCACTCACATCCCGACTCAACTCGGCGCATACACCCCGCAGCCTGTCGAATGCTTCAGCACTGGCATCACGCAACCTTACGCCTGCATCTGTGAGTTTGATGCCACGCCCGTCCTTAACGAACAGCGCTAGGCCCAAGTGCTCCTCAAGCACCTTGATTTGCCGACTCACAGCGCCGTGGGTCACGTGCAAGGCTTCCGCTGCCTGGCTGACGCTATTGAACCGGGCGGCCGCCTCGAACGCACGCAAGGCATTGAGGGGAGGGAGGTCATGGGCCATTTGACTTGTGAGTTTTCCTTACAGGTTTGCGCAATCTTATCGGTTTTCAGACAGGCTTGCCGTGGTTAGAGTAAAGCCCATCACTCATTCATTACGCCTTGGAGCGCCCCATGACCCAGACCCAATACCGCGCCGGCCCCGATGCCAACGGCCTGTTCGGCGCGTTCGGCGGCCGCTACGTGGCCGAAACCCTGATGCCGCTGGTGCTGGACCTGGCCCGCGAATACGAAGCGGCCAAAGCCGACCCCGCATTCCTCGAAGAGCTGGCCTACTTCCAGCGCGACTACATCGGCCGCCCCAACCCGCTGTACTTCGCCGAGCGCCTGACCGAACATTGCGGCGGCGCCAAGATTTTCTTCAAGCGTGAAGAGCTCAACCACACCGGCGCGCACAAGGTGAACAACTGCATCGGCCAGGTGCTGCTGGCCAAGCGCATGGGCAAAAAACGCCTGATCGCCGAAACCGGCGCCGGCATGCACGGCGTGGCCACGGCCACCGTCGCTGCACGCTTCGGCCTGCCCTGCGTGATCTACATGGGCGCCACCGACATTGAGCGCCAGCAGGCCAACGTGTTCCGCATGAAACTGCTGGGCGCCGAGATCGTTCCGGTTACCGCAGGCACCGGCACCTTGAAAGACGCCATGAACGAGGCTCTGCGCGACTGGGTCACCAACGTCGACGACACCTTCTACCTGATCGGTACCGTAGCCGGCCCACACCCTTACCCGGCCATGGTGCGCGACTTCCAGTCGATCATCGGCAAGGAAACCCGCGCCCAGCTGCAGGAGAAGGAAGGTCGCCTGCCCGACAGCCTGATTGCCTGCGTCGGCGGTGGCTCCAACGCCATGGGCCTGTTCCACGATTTCCTCGACGATGCCAGCGTGCAGATCATCGGCGTTGAAGCCGGTGGCCACGGCGTCGACACCGACAAGCATGCCGCCAGCCTCAATGGCGGCGTCCCAGGCGTGCTGCACGGCAACCGTACTTACCTGCTGCAGGACGATGACGGGCAGATCACCGACGCCCACTCGATTTCCGCAGGCCTCGACTACCCGGGCATCGGCCCAGAGCACGCTTACCTGCACGAAGTGAAGCGTGTGGAGTACGTCAGCATCACCGACGACGAAGCCCTCGATGCGTTCCATGCCACCTGCCGTCTGGAAGGCATCATTCCGGCCTTGGAAAGCGCCCATGCCCTGGCCGAGGCAATTAAACGCGCCCCGACCCTGCCCAAGGACCACCTGATGGTCATCTGCCTGTCCGGCCGTGGCGACAAAGACATGCAAACCGTGATGAACCACATGGCCGCCCAGGAGAAACAGGCATGAGCCGTTTAGAACAACGCTTCGCCGAGCTGAAAGCCGAAGGCCGCTCCGCGCTGGTCACTTTCGTCACCGCTGGCGACCCTGGCTATGACGCCTCGCTGCAGATCCTCAAGGGTTTGCCGGCGGCCGGTGCCGACGTGATCGAGCTGGGCATGCCATTCACCGACCCGATGGCCGATGGCGTGGCCATCCAGCTGGCCACCCTGCGCGCCCTGGACGCTGGCCAGACCCTGGCCAAAACCCTGCAGATGGTTCGCGAATTTCGCGTCGGTAACCAAACCACCCCGATCGTGCTGATGGGTTACTACAACCCGATCCACCGCTTTGGCGTGGCCAGGTTCGTCGCCGAGGCCAAAGAGGCAGGTGTCGACGGCCTGATCATCGTCGACCTGCCGCCAGAACACGACGCCGAACTCGCCACCCCGGCCCAGGCCGCAGGCATCGACTTCATCCGCCTGACCACCCCGACCACCGACGATGCGCGCCTGCCGCGCGTACTGGAGCGCAGCTCCGGTTTCGTCTACTACGTATCGGTGGCGGGTGTGACCGGTGCCGGCTCGGCGACCACCGACCAGGTGACCCAAGCCATTGCGCGCCTGCGTCGGCATACCGATTTGCCGATCAGTGTCGGCTTCGGTATTCGCACCCCGGAGCAGGCTGCGGCGATTGCGCGCCTGGCCGATGGGGTGGTGGTGGGTTCGGCGCTGGTCGACAAGATCGCCCAGGCCAAGGATGCCGATCAGGCCGTCAGTGACGTACTGGGCCTGTGCTCGGCCTTGGCTGAAGGGGTGCGAGGCGCACGACGCTGAGCCGCGTCGCCCCTATCGCTGGCAAGCCGGCGATAGGGGCGGTAAGAACAGCCTATTGCTCAAAGATCGACAGATCCAAAGGCCGCACGGCACCCATCCAGATCGCATGATCCCGGTGATCCGCCAGTTCATCCCCCGTCAGCGGATGCAGAAACACCACCAGCCCCTTGCGGTACAACGCCAACCACGGCAACACCACCCCCACTACTTCTGGCCCGAAAGCCAACTGGCAGCTCCAGTCCGGGTGCGGCCCGACCGGGTTGCGGTGCATGCGTCCCATGGTCACGGGAAACAGCCGCGCTGCCTCCTCGCACAGAGCCCGAGCTTGTTCGATGGTGCTTGCGTCGTAATAGACGTGGGCGTGGTAACCCTTGATCCTCTGCACGATAACTCCTGAATGCGGTCAAACCATCACCACCTGCAAAGGGAGTGACGTGGTGAAAAATGCCGAAACCCCAGTGTTCAAGCTGGTGCTGTTTGGGGCTGAAAGCAGCCTGGGCAGCGCCCTGATGGTTGAGTTGCTGTCACGCCAGCATGAGGTCACGGCCGTGGTCGATGACCTCAACCGTCATGCCCCGCGCCCCGGCCTGCATTTCAAGATAGGCGGCCTGGAGGGCGCCGACCAGGCGGAGCAGGGCGCGGCGGGCGGCTCGGCGGTGATTGCCCTGTTGTCGGCGCTGGCGCCAGGCGACCTGGCAGCACAATGGCAAATGAGCGAAGCACTGGTCGCCGGGCTTACCCGCACGACTATACGCCGTGTGCTGCTGGTGGGCGATTTTGCCGTGCTGGATACGCCGGGCAGCTACAGCGATGAACAGCGTAAGGGCGCCGACCAGGTGGTCGATGCACTGCAGCGCAGCGCCTTGCACTGGACGCTGATCAATACGCCGCAGGATTTCCCTGGAATGGGTATGGAGCACTTTCGCACGGCCAGCGGTACGGTGCCGCCGGAGCTGGATGGGCCGTTACGGCGGCTGGCCGGGGTGGCGGCGGGGATGGTCGATATCCTGGAGCTGGGGCTGCACCGGGGCGAGCATCTGAACTTCGTATCCTGAGCGCTCTGCGCCGACAAGCCAGCCCGGCTACACATCAACCCTGTCAAAGCCCCCGCTCATGCTCCAGCCACGCCACGAACCTTTCAATCAGCGCCCCCCGCCGCTTGCGCGGAGGCAGCACCACGTAATACCCCCGCTGGGAGCGCAAACTCCCCTCCAACGGCCGACACAGCAACCCTTGCTCCACCAACCCATCGACCAGATGTCCCCAGCCAATTGCCACCCCCTGCCCGGCAATCGCTGCTTGGATCAACAACGTGTAGTTATCGAACCGCAATTGTCCAGATGGCGGCGGGCTGGCCACACCAAACCCGCGAAAGACCCCCGCCCAATCGAACCAGCGGCTGGCCTGTTCACCGCGTAAATGAAGCAAGGGCAATCGTTGCAAAGCCACGGCTGACAAGGGTTTGCCATGAGTCAGCCGTGGGCTGCAGACCGGGAATACCTCCTCATCGAACAACCATCGGCTCTCCCCCTGATGGAAGCGCCCATCGCCAAACAATACCGCCACATCGATATCAGGCCGCAACATCGCCTGACTGCGCTCACCGGTCACCAGGCTCACATCCACCTGTGGATAAGCAGCATGGAAACGCTGCAGGCGCGGCATCAGCCAAAACGCGGCAAAGGCGAAGTCCGTGGCCACCTGTAGCACCTCGCGCTGGCCCCGCCCGCTGGCTTGGGCAATACCGTCGTCCATCGCCTGCAGGCCTTGATTCACCTGTTCGAATAACAGTTGGCCCGCCTCGGTCAGCTCGATACCGCGGTAGATGCGGTCGAACAGGCGCGTGCCCAGATGGGCCTCGAGGCGCTTGACCTGCTGGCTCACCGCCGGTTGGGTAGTCCCCAGTTCCAGCGCGGCAGCGGTGAAGCCGCGCAAGCGCGCCGCGGACTCGAACACACGCAATGTGTCGAGCGAGAGCTCGGCCAAGTGATCAAACATAAGTACTGCTAATCCCAGTCATTGCCCGCCATGGGCTTTACCCATGTTATCCACACCCGCATCTTGATAGGCAAGCAGTTCGCATAACCCTGAACGATGGAAGCCCACCATGACGCGCCCGAACATCCTGTTCATCATGGCCGACCAGATGGCCGCGCCCCTCTTGCCGATCTACGGTACCTCACCGATCCAGATGCCCCACCTGGAGCGCCTGGCAGAGGGGGCCGTGGTATTCGATTCGGCCTATTGCAACAGCCCGCTGTGCGCCCCCTCACGCTTCACCCTGGTCAGCGGCCAGTTGCCCAGCCGCATCGGCGCCTATGACAATGCTGCCGACTTCCCCGCTGATGTCCCCACCTACGCCCATTACCTGCGCCGGCTCGGCTACCGCACGGCGTTGTCGGGCAAGATGCACTTCTGTGGCCCGGACCAATTGCACGGCTACGAACAACGCCTGACCAGCGATATCTACCCCGCCGATTACGGTTGGACAGTGAACTGGGACGCGCCGCACGAGCGCCCGAGTTGGTACCACAACATGTCATCAGTGCTGCAGGCCGGCCCCTGCGTGCGCACCAATCAGCTGGATTTCGACGAAGAGGTGGTGTTCAAGGCCCGCCAGTACCTCTACGACCATGTGCGCGAGAACCATGGCCGGCCGTTCTGCCTGACCGTCTCGATGACTCACCCCCACGACCCGTACACCATCCCGAAGCGTTACTGGGATCGTTACGAGGGTGTGGATATCCCCATGCCCTGCGCCGAATTGGGCCAGCATGCGCTGGACCCCCATTCCCAGCGCCTGCTCAAGGTCTACGACCTGTGGGACAAGCCCCTGCCTGTGGATAAGATCCGCGACGCCCGCCGTGCCTACTTCGGCGCCTGCAGCTACATTGACGACAACATCGGCCAGCTGCTGCAGACCCTGCAAGAGTGCAACCTGGCCGACGATACCTTGATCGTATTCTCCGGTGACCACGGCGACATGCTTGGCGAGCGTGGGCTCTGGTACAAGATGCACTGGTTCGAGATGGCGGCGCGGGTACCGCTATTGATCTATGCACCCAACCGCTTTGCGCCCGGGCGGGTCAGCGCCTCGGTGTCGACCTGCGACCTGTTGCCGACTCTGGTCGAGCTGGCCGGCGGCCAGCTGGAACCACAGCTGCACCTGGATGGCCACTCGCTGCTCGGGCACTTGCAAGGGCAGGGCGGCCATGACGAGGTGATCGGCGAATACATGGCCGAAGGCACGGTCGGCCCGCTGATGATGATCCGCCGCGGCGCCTTCAAGTTCGTGTACAGCGAAGACGACCCCTGTCTACTCTATGACCTGAGCCGCGACCCGCACGAGCGGGAGAACCTCACCGGCAGCCCGGACCACCAGGCGCTGCTGCAGGCATTTGTCGATGAAGCCCGGCAGCGTTGGGATATGCCCAGCCTGCGCCAGCAGGTATTGGCCAGCCAGCGGCGGCGCCGTCTGGTCGCCGAAGCGCTGGCCATCGGCACGCTGAAAAGCTGGGACCATCAACCTTGGGTTGATGCCAGCGAACAGTACATGCGCAACCACATCGACCTCGACGACCTCGAGCGCAAGGCACGTTATCCACAGCCCGCACCCTTGGATTGATGAAGAGAGGCCGCCATGCTCAAGTTCTCCACCGCCATGTTCGCCCTGGCCCTTGGCCTGACCACTGCCAGCGCCTACGCCGACGACGCGCAATGCACCACTGTGAAACTGGCCGACCCCGGTTGGAGCGACATTGCCTCCACCAACGCTATCGCCCGGCTGCTGCTGGAGCGCCTGGGCTATCAGGTCAAGGTCGACAGCCTGGCGGTGCCGATCATCTATGGTGGCCTGAAGGACGGCAAGGTCGATGCCTTCCTCGGCAACTGGATGCCGGCGCAGCAGGGCTTTCATGACAAGTTCATCGCCAGCGGCGATGTGCAGCAGCTCTCGCGCAATCTGGAGGGAACCGAATTTACGCTGGCGGTACCCGACTACGTATGGAATGCCGGCGTGAAGTATTTTGCCGACCTGCAAAAACATGCCGACCAATTCGACAGAAAGCTTTACGGGATCGGCTCGGGGGCGCCAGCGAACCTGTCGCTGAAAGCGATCATCGACAAGAATGAATTCAACCTCGGCCAGTGGAAGCTGGTGGAGTCGAGCGAACAGGCAATGCTGGCGCAAGTCGACCGCGCCGTGAAGAAGAGCCAGTTCATCACCTTCCTGGGCTGGACACCACACCCGATGAACGTGAAGCTGAAGATGCATTACCTCACGGGCGGTGAGCAGTGGTTTGGCAGCAAGGGCGAGGTCTATACGCTGACCCGCAAGGGTTATCCACAAGCGTGCCCGAACGCGGCGAGGCTGCTGGGTAATCTGAAATTCACCCTGGATATGGAAAACAGCATCATGGCCGAGGTTGTGGATAAGAAAATCACTTTCGATGAAGCGGCCAAGGCCTGGGCCAAGGCGAACCCTCAGGTGGTCGAGGGCTGGCTGGCCGGGGTGACCACCCTGGCCGGCGGCAGTGCCAGGGAAGCGGTGGCATCCGATTTGTAAAGCCTGTACCCGACACCCCCTGACGCGAGTTGCCCGATGATTCACCTGACCCACCTGCTGCCCTTCCTCACCTGGCTGCCCCGTCAATCGGGTCGCAGCCTGCGCCAGGACCTGCTGGTGGGCCTGAGCGGTGCGATCCTCGCCCTGCCGCAATCGATCGCCTATGCCCTGATCGCCGGGCTGCCTGCAGAATACGGACTGTACGCTGCAATCGTGCCGGTACTGGTCGCCTGCCTATGGGGCTCCTCCTGGCACCTGATCTGCGGCCCGACCGCCGCGATGTCCATTGTCCTCTACGCCAGCATCAGCCCCTTGGCCGTGGCCGGCAGCGCTGACTACGTCACCCTGGTGTTGCTGCTGACCTTCCTCGCCGGCGTCTTCCAGTTGCTGCTCGGCCTGCTGCGTTTCGGGGCCTTGGTCAATTTCGTCTCCCATTCGGTGGTGCTCGGGTTCACCCTCGGCGCCGCCATCGTCATCGCCCTTGGCCAACTGCCTAACCTGCTGGGCATGGACCTGCCAAGCCAGGCAACGGCGTTGAAAACCGTACAGACGCTGGCCAGCCACGCCGGTGAGATCGACCTGCCTTCACTGGCGCTGGGTGTGGCCACCGTACTCATCGGCATCGCCCTTAAGCTCTGGCGCCCACGCTGGCCGAGCCTGTTGATAAGCCTGATGCTGGTCAGCCTGCTGGCTTGGCTGCTGCCGGGCGTCTTCGGTCACGTACCACGGGTACCGGCCTTCACCGGCCAATTACCGCCCTTGAGCCCACTGCCCCTGCTGGACCTGGACCTGATGCTGCGGCTGCTGCCCAGCGCCGTGGCGGTGGGCATGCTCGGGCTGGTCACCAGCCTGTCGATTGCCCGCTCGCTGTCGGCACGCTCCGAGCAACTGATCGACGCCGATCAGGAAATCCGTGCCCAAGGGTTGTCGAATATTGTCGGGGCGTTCTTCTCCGGCTATCTGTCATCCGGCTCCTTCACCCGTTCGGGGCTGAGCTACGACGCCGGCGCCCGCTCGCCGATGGCTGGGGTGTTCTCCGCAGCGTGGGTGGCGCTGTTCGCCGTGGCAGGCGCCGGGCTGATCGCACAGTTGCCGATTCCGGCCATGGCCGGCAGCATCCTGCTGATCTGCTGGGGGCTGGTGGACCATCGCGCGATACGCGCACTGTTCCGGGTCAGCCGTTCGGAGTTCCTGGTCATGGCCCTGACCGCTGCCGCGACCTTGCTGTTGGAGTTGCAGACGGCCATTTACGCTGGCGTGCTGGCCTCGCTGTTTTTCTATCTCAAGCGCACGTCACGGCCACGGGTACAGCAGAGCCGCGAAGGGTCGGTGGATGTGCTGCGGGTGGGCGGGTCGATCTTTTTCGGCGCGGCGCATTACCTGCAGGTGCGCCTGCAGCGCTGCCAGGGGCCGCATGTGGTGATTGATGCTCGGCAGGTGAATTTCATCGATTACTCAGGTGTGGATATGTTGCACCGCGAGGCACGGCGGTTACGACGCACGGGGGGAAGTTTGACGCTGCAGCGGGCCAGGCCGCAGGTAATCGAAGAGTTGCAGAAGCTGGAGGGAAAGGCGCTGTGCCCTATTCAATTTGCCGAATGAGGTGCAGCCGACTTGTCGGCGATGGGCCGCAAAAGCGGCCCCAGGTTCTCAGCCGCGAGCCAGTTGTCGACGCAACTCAGCCAAGACCGGCCCCGTATCCGGCCGAACTCCACGCCAGATAAAGAACGCCTCAGCCGCCTGCTCTGCCAGCATGCCCAGCCCGTCCAACACCTTGGCGGCCCCCAGCTTGCTCGCCCATTGGCAAAAAGGTGTGGGCTCCTTGCCATACATCATGTCGTAGCACACCGTCCGCCCCGCCTCGATCAGGCTGTCGGCAATCGGCGGTAGCTCACCGGACAAACTGGCCGAGGTGGCATTGATGATCACATCCACGGGCTCCTGCAACCAGGCAAAGCCACTGGCCACCACCGGCCCCATGTCATCGAACTCATGGGCCAGTTGCTCGGCCTTTTCCACCGTGCGGTTGGCAATCACCAGCGATTGCGGGTTGTGCGCCAGGATAGGCTCCAGCACACCCCGCACCGCACCACCGGCACCCAGAATGAGAATGCGCTTGCCTGCCAGCTCGACCCCGGCGTTCACCGTCAAGTCACGCACCAGGCCTGCGCCGTCGGTGTTGTCGCCGCGCAGGGTGCCGTCTGCCAGCTTGCTCAGGGTATTTACCGCCCCGGCACGCTGGGCACGTGGGGTAAGGCTGTCGCATAGCCGGTAGGCTTCTTCCTTGAACGGCACGGTCACGTTGGCGCCGCTGCCCTGCTTGAAGAAGCCACGGGCGCAGTCGCTGAATTCGTCCAGTGGCGCCAGCAAGGTGGCGTACTCCAGGTCCTGGCCGGTCTGCTCGGCAAACAGGCGGTGGATCAACGGCGACTTGCTGTGGCCGATGGGGTTACCGAAAACGACATACTGGTCCATGGGAGCTCCTCGGTTATCCACAGGCTTACTGGGCGAGCCAGTCGCGGTCTTGCAGGAAGTACTCGGTCAGGCGCGCTTCTTCGCTGCCCGGCGCGGCCTTCCAATCGTAACCCCAACGTACCTGCGGTGGCAGCGACATGAGGATCGACTCGGTACGGCCACCTGATTGCAGGCCAAACAGGGTGCCGCGGTCATAGACCAGGTTGAACTCCACGTAGCGGCCGCGGCGGTACTCTTGGAACTCGCGTTGCTGGGCGGTGTAAGGCGTGTTCTTGCGGCGCTGGACGATCGGCAGGTAGGCGTCGACATAGGCATCGCCAATGGCGCGGATGAAGGCGAAGCAGGTGTCGAAATCCCACTCGTTCAGGTCATCGAAGAACAGCCCGCCAATGCCACGGGGCTCGCCTCGGTGCTTGATGTGGAAGTAGCGGTCGCACCAGGCCTTGTAGCGCGGGTAAACGTCAGCGCCGAACGGCGCGCACGCCTGCTCGGCCACACGGTGCCAGTGAATGCAATCCTCCTCATTGCCGTAGTACGGGGTCAGGTCGAAGCCGCCACCGAACCACCAGACGGCCTCCTCGCCTTCCTTCTCGGCAATGAAGAAACGTACATTGGCATGGGATGTTGGCACATGCGGGTTGTGCGGATGGATTACCAGCGACACGCCCAAGGCCTCGAAGCCACGGCCTGCCAGCTCGGGGCGATGGGCACTGGCCGATGGCGGCAGGCCGGCGCCGAACACGTGGGAGAAGTTCACCCCACCTTTTTCGATCAGTTGCCCGTCACCGATCACCCGCGTGCGGCCCCCGCCACCAGCTTCGCGCACCCACGCGTCCTCGACGAAGCGGGCGCTGCCGTCTTCGGCTTCGAGGGCAGAGCAGATGCGGTCTTGCAGGTCGAGCAGGTAGGCTTTCACGGCCTCGGTGCGGCTAGTCATCGGGTCACCAGGAACGGGCAGGGAAGAATTCGGCGCGTAGCATACCACCGGTGGTTGGCGCGCCGCAGTTGACGGCGATCAAGCAAAGGCGTCCGATAGAAGGCCTTTCCCGATCCCGATAACAGGAGTGCGAGATGGCCAAGCGTATCCAGTTCAGCCAGCATGGCGGCCCCGAAGTGTTGCAGCTTGTGGCGTTCGACCCGGCGCCGCCCGGGCCCCAGCAGGTGCGTGTGCGTAACCATGCGATCGGCTTGAACTTCATCGACACCTATTTCCGCAGCGGGCTGTACGCACCGCCTGCGTTGCCGTCAGGCCTGGGCACCGAGGGTGCCGGTGTGGTCGAAGCGGTGGGCGAGGGGGTCAGCCGCCTGAAAGTAGGTGACCGTGTAGCCTATGGCGGCGGCCCACTGGGTGCCTACAGCGAAGTGCATACGCTGCCGGAGGCCAACCTGGTCAAGCTGCCTGACAGCATCAGCTTCGAGCAAGCGGCGGCGGTGATGCTCAAGGGCCTGACCGTGCAATACCTGCTCAAGCAGACCTACGCCGTGCAGCCAGGCGATGTGATTCTGTTCCATGCGGCGGCCGGGGGCGTCGGTTCGCTGGCTTGCCAATGGGCCAAGGCGCTGGGGGCCAAGTTGATCGGTACTGTCAGCTCCTCCGAAAAGGCCGAGCGGGCCAAGGCGCTGGGTGCCTGGGCCACCATCGACTACAGCCGCGAAGATGTGGCCAAGCGCGTGCTTGAGCTGACCGACGGCAAGAAATGCCCGGTGGTGTACGACGGCGTGGGTGCCGATACCTGGCTGACTTCACTGGACTGCCTGCAGCCACGCGGGTTGATGGTGAGCTTTGGCAATGCGTCGGGCGCGGTGACGGGGGTCAACCTGGGCATCCTGTCGCAGAAGGGCTCGCTGTATGTCACCCGGCCGACCCTGGCCGGCTATGCCAACAATGCCGAAAACACCCAGGCCATGGCGGATGACCTGTTTGCAATGATTGCCAGCGGCAAGCTGGTTGTGGATATCCAGCAGCGGTATCCGCTGAGTGAGGCAGCCAAGGCGCAGACCGAACTGTCGGCGCGGCGGACTGTGGGGTCGACCGTTCTGCTCCCTTGAACACAGGGGCCGCTTTGCGGCCCCTTCGCAGGACAAGCCCGCTGCAACAACATAGGCGCTGCCCGGGAAGTCGTCGGTTCACCCGGCAGCTCTATCCCGGGCGGACGACCTCGCCCGTGGCCAGATCACGAATCACACTCGGATTCTTGCGCCCACCCAGCGCCCCGCCGAGCACCAGATCCAGCTGCCCGTGGAAATACTGCTCCACCCGCAACCGCGTCTTCGCCGCCGGCCGCCCACCCGGGTTGCACGAGGTGGAAATCAACGGCCCCACCAACGCACACAACTCGCGCACCTGCGGGTGATCACTGACCCGCAGCGCCACGGTGTCATGCTGCCCCGTCACCCACTCCGGCAACAGGTCCTGATGCGGTACCAGCCAGGTATTGGGCCCCGGCCAGGTGCTGCCCATGCGGTCGATCCAGTCTTCGGGAAAATCCTCGAACAGGAAATCGAACTGGCGGATGTTGTCAGCGATCAGGATCAACCCTTTGTCCACAGGCCGCGACTTGAGCGCCAGCAAGCGATACACCGCGTCCTCGTTCCACGGGTCGCAGCCCAGGCCCCAGACCGCTTCCGTCGGGTAGGCGATCACCGCACCGGCCCGAATCTCACGTGCGGCTTGTTGCACACGCCAACTGCTCACCATTTGTGTCTCTCCGCATTTAAGCCTTGCACGCAGTTTACTTAGCCGGCGCGGGCAAACCAACGCCCAGCTTCATTGCTCACCCGGCCTTCGAGCTCCAACTCGGTCAACTGCGCCAGTACCTGCGCCAATGGCTGTTCGCTGCAATGGGCAAGCATCTCGCTGGTCTGCGGCGCAGCATGCAACAGCGCTAGCAACGGATGTGTCGGTGTGTCCACGACGGCCGGTGGCAGGTTCTGCCACCCCTGCAGGCTTTCCAGGATCTGCTCCACGCTTTCCACCAACAATGCGCCATCGCGAATCAGCTGGTGGCAGCCCTTGGCGCCTGGGTGGTGGATGGAGCCGGGGATGGCATACACCTCGCGGCCTTGCTCGGCCGCAAGCCGTGCGGTAATCAGCGAACCGCTGGCCAAGCTCGCCTCGACCACCAGCACGCCCAGTGACAGGCCACTGATGATCCGGTTACGCCGTGGAAAATTGCCAGGTAACGGCCCGGCATCCAGCGGGTACTCGGAAACCAGCGCGCTACCGTTGTCGATCATTGCCCTGGCCAAGTCGCGGTGGCGCTGTGGATAAAGTTTTTTCAGACCCGTGCCTAGCACGCCAATTGTGGCACCTCCGGCCTCAAGCGCAGCCCGATGAGCGGCGCCGTCGATACCCAATGCAAGCCCGCTGGTGATGGTGAACCCGGCATGGGACAGGTAACGGGAAAAGGCCCGGGCCGTGTCCAGAGCCGGTGGCGAAGCACGCCTGCTGCCCACAATCGCCAGCTGGGGCCGCTCGAGCAAGGCCGGGTCACCCGCGACGAAAAGCAAGGGCGGGGCATCGTCGATTTCCGCCAGCAGCGCGGGGTAGCCAGGGCTGTCCCACATCAGTAAATGCTGGCCGGGGCGCTCTAACCAGGCCATTGCAGCCAGCGCCCCGTCGCGCACCTCAGCACTTCGCCTGGCATCGATGCTGGCTTGTGCTATACCCAATGCTCGCCAGGCGCCGGCCGGAGCGCTAAGCGCCGACGAAGCACTGCCGAAGGCTTCGAGTAAAGTGCGAAAGCGACGCAAACCCGTTTCTGGAAGACGATGCAGGCGTAATCGCGCCTCTAGTTCGGCAGGCGGGCAGAGCGACGAATGGTGATTGAGCATAGGGATCATCCTTGATCGAAACAGGGCCATCTACGTGGTACAACCTGTGGATAACTGTGTGGGTAACACTTTGAAAAGCTGTCCATTAATCGGACGCTATCAAGCCCATAGACACCCTAGTCGAGCTTGCCAGGTGCCGAATCCCCCGATTCCCTTTATTATGTGTGTTCAGTTTTCAACCGAACGCACAGTGACTGCCTGACCCTATGGCCATCTTGAACATTCTCGAATTCCCGGACCCGCGCCTGCGCACCATCGCCAAACCGGTGACAGAGTTCGACGACGCCCTGCGCCAGCTGATCGACGACATGTTTGAAACCATGTACGAAGCGCCCGGCATCGGCCTGGCTGCCACCCAGGTCAACGTCCACAAACAGGTCGTGGTGATGGACCTGAGCGAAGACCGCAGCGAGCCGCGGGTCTTCATCAACCCGGTGGTCGAAGAACTCACCCACGACATGGGCCAGTACCAGGAAGGTTGCCTGTCGGTGCCTGGCTTCTACGAGAACGTCGACCGCCCGCTGCGCGTGCGCGTCAAGGCGCAGGACCGCGACGGCAAGCCCTACGAGCTCGAAGCCGAAGGCCTGCTGGCGGTGTGCGTGCAGCACGAGTTCGATCACCTCAACGGCAAGCTGTTCGTCGACTACCTGTCGCAGCTCAAACGCGACCGGATCAAGAAAAAGCTGGAAAAGCAGCACCGCCAGCAAGCCTGATCCCCACCTTCCAGAAGGCTTGCTCCGGCAAGCCTTTTTCTTTTTTGAAGCGAGAACTCCATGCGCATCGTCTTTGCAGGCACTCCAGAGTTTGCTGCCGAACACCTCAAGGCCTTGCTCGACAGCCCCTACCAGGTCGTGGCCGTCTACACCCAGCCCGACCGCCCTGCCGGCCGTGGCCAGAAGCTCATGCCAAGCCCGGTCAAGCAGCTGGCCGTGGCCCATGACATTCCGGTGTTCCAGCCGCCGACTTTGCGCAATGCACAGGCCCAGGCCGAACTGGCTGCACTGAAGCCGGACCTGATGGTAGTGGTCGCCTATGGCCTGATCCTGCCCCAGGCAGTGCTGGACATCCCCCGCCTGGGCTGCATCAACAGCCACGCATCGCTGCTGCCACGCTGGCGCGGCGCGGCGCCGATCCAGCGCGCCGTAGAAGCAGGCGATGCCGAGAGCGGCGTGACCGTGATGCGTATGGAAGCCGGCCTGGACACTGGCCCCATGCTGCTCAAAGTGATTACGCCAATCAGCGCCCAGGACACCGGCGGCAGCCTGCACGACCGCCTCGCCGAAATGGGCCCACCCGCTGTGGTGCAGGCCATCGCCGGCCTGGCTGACGGCAGCTTGCAGGGCGAAGTGCAGGACGATGCCCTGGCCACGTATGCACACAAGCTGAACAAGGACGAAGCGCGCATCGACTGGAGCCGCCCAGCCGTGGAGCTGGAGCGCCTGATCCGTGCCCTCAACCCCTGGCCGGTATGCCACAGCACCCTCGACGGCGAGAGCGTGAAGGTACTCGCCGCTCACGTGTCCACAGGCAAGGGCGCCCCGGGTGAAATCCTCTCTGCCAGCAAGGACGGCCTGGTGGTCGCCTGCGGTGACCAGGCCTTGAGCCTGACACGCCTGCAATTGCCAGGCGGCAAGGCCCTGGCCTTCAGCGACCTGTTCAACAGCCGCCGCGAGAAGTTCGCCAGTGGCAAGGTGCTTGGCCAATGAACCCACGCCTCGCCGCCGCTCGTGCCTTGGCTGCTGTCCTCAGCGGCAAGGCCTCGCTGAACAGCTCGCTACCGGCGCAACTGGACAAGGTAGACGAACGTGACCGCGGCCTGACCCAAGACCTGGCGTTCGGTACTGCCCGCTGGCAGCCGCGCCTCGACCTGCTCGCCGCGCAGTTACTGCAGAAGCCGTTCAAGGCTGCCGACGCCGATGTGCAGGCACTGTTGCTGGTCGGCCTGTATCAGTTGTTCTATACCCGCATTCCGGCCCACGCGGCCATCGGCGAGACGGTCGGGTGCGCCGACAAGCTGAAAAAGCCTTGGGCAAAAGGGCTGCTCAACGCCGTGCTGCGTCGCGCCCAACGCGAAGGCGAGGCCCTGCTCGCCGGCATGGAGCGCGACCCCGTGGTACGCACCGCCCACCCGCGCTGGCTGCAGAAAGCGCTCAAGGCGTTCTGGCCAGAGCAGTGGGAAGCGATCTGCGCGGCCAACAATGCCCACCCGCCGATGATCCTGCGGGTCAACCGCCGCCACCATAGCCGCGACGCCTACCTGGCCTTGCTGGCCGAAGCAGGCGTCGGTGCCAGTGCCTGCCAGTACAGCCGCGACGGTATCGTGCTGGCCGAAGCTTGTGATGTGCGCAGCCTGCCAGGCTTCGCCCAGGGTTGGGTCAGCGTGCAGGACGAAGCCGCGCAACTGTGCGCCGACCTGCTCGAACTGGCGCCCGGCCAACGCGTGCTCGACGCCTGCTGCGCCCCAGGCGGCAAGACCTGCCACCTGCTCGAAGCCGAAACGGGCCTGGCCCATGTGGTGGCTATCGACCTGGAGGCCAAGCGCCTGACCCGTGTGCGCGAGAACCTCGACCGCCTGCAGCTGGACGCCGAGCTGATCGCCTGTGACGCCCGCGACACGGCCAGCTGGTGGGACGGTAAGCCCTTCCAGCGCATCCTGCTCGACGCGCCGTGTTCGGCGACCGGCGTGATTCGCCGCCACCCGGACATCAAACTGACCCGTCAGGCCGACGACATTCCAGCCCTCGCCGCGCTGCAAGGCGAGCTGCTCGATGCCCTGTGGCCAACCCTGGAAGTGGGCGGCATGCTGCTGTATGCCACCTGCTCGAGCTTGCCCACCGAGAACACCGAAGTGATCGAGGCCTTCCTCACCCGCACCCCGGGCGCCCGTGAGCTGGACCTGGCTACCGAGGCAGGTGTACGTCAACCCCATGGCCGCCAGCTGTTGGCCCAGGAAGGCGGCCATGACGGCTTCTACTATGCCAAGCTGATCAAGATCGCCGCCTCGCGCGGGTAAGCAAAACGTTTAGGGAGTAGCGGATGAAGATCATCATCCTCGGCGCAGGGCAGGTGGGTGGTACGCTGGCGGAGCACCTGGCGAGCGAAGCCAACGACATCACCGTGGTCGACACCGACGGCGATCGCCTGCGCGACCTGGGCGACCGCCTCGACATCCGTACCGTGCAAGGCCGCGGCTCGCTGCCCACGGTACTGCGCCAGGCCGGCGCCGATGATGCCGACATGCTGGTGGCCGTCACCAACAGTGACGAAACCAACATGGTGGCGTGCCAGGTCGCCTATTCCTTGTTCCACACCCCGACCAAGATTGCCCGCGTGCGTGAATCGGCCTACCTCACACGCGAGGAACTGTTCGACAACGACCACATTCCAGTGGACGTGCTGATCAGCCCCGAGCAGGTGGTCACCAACTACATCAAGCGCCTGATCGAACACCCAGGCTCACTGCAGGTGATCGACTTTGCCGAAGGCAAAGCGCAGTTGGTGGCAGTCAAGGCCTACTACGGTGGCCCGTTGGTGGGGCAGCAGTTGCGCCAGATTCGCGCGCACATGCCCAACGTCGACACCCGCGTAGCCGCGATCTTCCGCCGCGACCGGCCGATCACCCCACGGGGCGATACCGTGATCGAGGCCGACGACGAGGTCTTCTTCATCGCCGCCAAGAAAGACATCCGCGCCGTGATGGGTGAACTGCGGCGGATCGATGAAACCAACAAGCGCGTGGTCATCGCCGGTGGCGGGCAGATCGGCGAGCGTCTGGCAGAGGCCATCGAAAGCCGCTATCAGGTGAAGATCATCGAGATGAGCCCGGCGCGCTGCCGCCACCTGTCCGACACCCTGGAAAGCACCGTGGTGCTGCAGGGCAGTGCCTCGGACAAGGACCTGATGCTGGAAGAGAACATCGCCGACGCCGACATCTTCCTGGCGCTGACCAACGATGACGAAGCCAACATCATGTCATCGCTGCTGGCCAAGCGCCTTGGCGCGCGCAAGGTGATGACCATCATCAACAACCCGGCCTATGTCGACCTGGTGCAAGGCGGCGACATCGACATTGCCATCAGCCCGCAGCTGGCCACCATCGGCACCCTGCTGGCGCACGTGCGCCGTGGCGACATCGTCAGCGTACACTCGCTGCGCCGTGGTGCGGCCGAGGCGATCGAAGCGGTAGCACATGGCGATGCGAAGTCGAGCAAGGTGGTCGGCAAGGCCATCGAAGACATCTCCCTGCCACCCGGCACCACCATCGGCGCGATCATTCGTGACGAACAGGTGCTGATCGCCCACGACGATACGGTGATCGAGTCAGGCGACCATGTGATCCTGTTCGTTGTGGATAAAAAGCACATCAGGGACGTGGAGAAGCTGTTCCACGTGGGTTTGAGTTTCTTCTAGGGGAAGAGGGCATGCGCGAGTCGCTGGAGAAGATGCTGGCCAAGGGTGTGGATAACCCGCTGCTGCGGTTCGGGCTGGGCAAAGCCTGGCTGGATGAAGGGAACGGCGCTGAAGCGGCGGTGCACCTGGCGGTGTGTGTGGAGCAAGACCCGAAGTACTCCGCAGCCTGGAAGCTGCTGGGCAAGGCGTATCAGCTGCAGGGTGATGCGGCGGCGGCGCGCAAGGCCTGGGAGGATGGGATAGTGGCGGCGCAGGCTCATGGCGACAAGCAGGCCGAAAAAGAAATGACGGTGTTTCTCAAGAAACTGAACAAGGCCTGAAATCGTTGGGGCTGCAAAGCAGCCCCCCGAAACATCAATACCAGCGCGGCTCGCCAGCCGGGCGCTTCTTGAAGCGCTTCATGCTCCACATGTACTGGCTGGGATATTCGCGCACATAGCGCTCGACCACCTTGCTCATGGCCGCCGCCGACTCGGTCACATCGGTGCTGTACATCGCCTCCGGGGCTGCTTCCAGGAACACTTTGAAGCCCGAACCATCCGGCAAACGCAGCGCATGCAGGAACACTCCTACCGCCTTGCCACCGGCCAGCATGTTCGGCACGAACTTGCTGGTCAGCGCCTGGGTACCCAGGAACGGCACGAACACACCCGCCGATTCGGCCGGCTCCGGGTCAGCAGGGATGCCCACCTGGCCGCCACGGCGCACTTCCTTGATCACGCTGAGGATGCCTTCCTTGGTCGAAGGCGCCACGCGATTGCCCATCTGTACGCGCTGCTCTCGCAGCAGGTCATCCACCGCCTTGAGCTTGGGTGGGCGGTAGAAGATGATCGGCTTGCACTGGCTGCAGTAGAAGTGGTTGAGCACTTCCCAGTTACCCAGGTGGCTGGTGATGCCGACCACGCCCTTGCCCGAGGCCAGGGCCTGCTCCAGTACTTCAAGCCCGTGTACTTCCTTGACCAGGTCCAGCGACCGCTGCGGCGGCCAGATCCAGGCACAGGCACTTTCGACAAACGACTTGCCGATGTCCCGCAGCGCGCGGCCCACCAACTGCTCACGTTCGGTCGGGTCCATCTGCGGGAAGCACTTGGCCAAGTTGATGCGCACGACGTTGCGCGAACCGTTGGGGATTTTCCACATCAGCCAGCCGATGCCGGCACCGACGCGCTGCACTGCGCCCCAGGGCAGCTTGGCAAACAGACGAAGCACCCCGACCATCAGGGCGCCCTTGAACTTTTCCACAGGCGAATTCCTTATTTCAGCAAGGCGCGCATTGTAACCCCTCAGCGCACCAAGGCGGCGTAACGATCACAATCGGTGGTGTGGTCCATGACCATCCCGGTCGCCTGCATGAAGGCGTAACAGATGGTCGGGCCGACGAAAGTGAAGCCGGCTTTCTGCAGGGCCTTGCTCATGGCCTTGGCTTCATCGGTCACTGCCGGCACCTCGCCGCGGCCCGTGAAATGATTGATCCTGGGCGTGCCCCCGACGAACGACCACAGCCACTCGGCCGGGTTATCCACAGCCAGCCAGGCCTGTGCATTGCGCCGCGCGGCCTTGAGTTTGAGGCGGTTGCGGATGATGCCGGGATCGAGCATCAACGCTTCGATCCGCTCGTCGCTCATCTGCGACAGCTTTACCGGATCGAAGCCATACATCACCTGTCGATAGCGTTCGCGCTTGCGCAGCACGGTGATCCACGACAACCCCGCCTGGAACCCTTCGAGCAAAAGCATCTCGAACAGCAACGCCGGGTCACGCTGCGGCGTTCCCCATTCCTGGTCGTGGTAGGCCTGGTACAACGGATCGTCTGAACACCAAAAGCAGCGTGGCATAAGGCTCCAATGAGTAGAGGGCGAAGCGAATCAGGTTATACTCCCGCTCTTTACATCCGCATCCCCAGATACAGGTGAATTTCGTGAGCCAGCCTACGCCAGCCGTGCGTACCTTCCAAGACCTGATCCTCGCCCTGCAGAACTACTGGGCCGAGCAAGGTTGTGTGGTGCTTCAGCCCTACGATATGGAAGTAGGCGCCGGCACTTTCCACACCGCAACATTCCTGCGCGCCGTCGGCCCAGAAACCTGGAACGCCGCCTACGTGCAGCCTAGCCGTCGCCCTGCCGACGGGCGGTATGGCGAAAACCCCAACCGCCTGCAGCACTACTACCAGTTCCAAGTAGTGCTCAAGCCCAACCCTGCCAACTTCCAGGAGCTGTACCTCGGCTCGCTGAAAGCCATCGGCCTCGACCCACTGGTCCACGATATCCGTTTTGTCGAAGACAACTGGGAGTCGCCGACCCTGGGCGCCTGGGGCCTGGGCTGGGAAATCTGGCTCAACGGCATGGAAGTGACCCAGTTCACCTACTTCCAGCAGGTTGGCGGTATCGAGTGCTACCCGGTCACCGGTGAAATCACCTACGGCCTGGAGCGCCTGGCCATGTACATCCAGGGTGTCGACTCGGTGTACGACCTGGTGTGGGCCGACGGCCCGTTCGGCAAGGTCACCTACGGCGATGTGTTCCACCAGAACGAGGTGGAGCAGTCGACCTACAACTTCGAACACGCCAACGTCGAGAAGCTGTTCGAACTGTTCGACTTCTACGAAAGCGAAGCCAACCGCCTGATCAAGCTGGACCTGCCGCTGCCCACCTACGAAATGGTCCTGAAGGCTTCGCACACCTTCAACCTGCTCGACGCCCGTCGCGCCATCTCGGTGACCGAGCGCCAGCGCTACATCCTGCGCGTGCGCACCCTGGCCCGGGACGTGGCGCAAAGCTATCTGCAAGCCCGCGCACGCCTGGGCTTCCCGATGGCCACCCCTGAACTGCGTGACGAAGTGTTGGCGAAGCTGGAGGCTGCACAATGAGTGCTCAAGATTTTCTGGTAGAACTGGGCACCGAAGAGCTGCCACCCAAAGCCCTTGCCAGCCTCGGCGAAGCCTTCCTCGCCGGTATCGAGAAAGGCCTGCAGGCCGCTGGCCTGAACTACGCGGGCAAACAGGTCTATGCCGCGCCACGCCGCCTGGCCGTCTTGATCCGCCAGCTCGACGTGCAGCAGCCTGACCGCAGCATCAACATCGATGGCCCGCCCCTGCAGGCGGCGTTCAACGCCGAAGGCCAGCCAACCCAGGCGGCCCTGGGCTTCGCCAAGAAGTGCGGGGTCGAACTGTCCGAAATCGACCAGAGCGGCGCCAAACTGCGCTTCTCTCAGCACATCCCGGGTAAAGCCACCACCAGCCTGCTGCCGACCATCGTCGAGGATTCGCTCAACGACCTGCCGATCCCCAAGCGCATGCGCTGGGCTGCCAGCCGTGAAGAGTTCGTACGCCCGACCCAGTGGCTGGTGATGCTGCTCGGCGACCAGGTGGTCGACTGCACCATCCTCTCGCAGAAGGCAGGCCGCGAGTCCCGTGGCCACCGTTTCCATCACCCGGAAAATGTGGTCATCACCACCCCGGCCAACTACGTCGAAGACCTGCGCAAAGCCTACGTGCTGGCCGACTTCGCCGAGCGCCGCGAGCTGATTGCCAAGCGCACTGCCGAACTGGCCCTGCAGCAGGAAGGCACAGCGATCGTGCCGCCAGCGCTGCTGGACGAAGTGACCGCGCTGGTCGAGTGGCCTGTGCCGCTGGTGTGCTCGTTCGAGGAGCGTTTCCTCGACGTGCCGCAGGAAGCCCTGATTACCACCATGCAGGACAACCAGAAGTATTTCTGCCTGCTGGACAGCGAAGGCAAGCTGCTGCCGCGCTTCATTACCGTGGCCAACGTCGAGAGCCGGGACCCCAAGCAGATCGTCCAGGGTAACGAAAAGGTCGTGCGCCCACGTCTGACCGACGCCGAGTTCTTCTTCAAGCAGGACAAGAAGCAGCCACTGGCGAGCTTCAACGAGCGCCTGAAGAACGTGGTATTCCAGGCTCAGCTGGGTACCGTCTACGACAAGGCCGAACGCGTTTCCAAACTGGCCGCCTTCATTGCCCCGCTGATCGGCGGCGACGCCCAGCGTGCTGGCCGTGCCGGCCTGTTGTCCAAATGCGACCTGGCCACCGAGATGGTCGGCGAATTCCCTGAAATGCAGGGCGTTGCCGGTTACTACTACGCGCTCAACGATGGCGAGCCAGAAGACGTCGCCCTGGCACTGAACGAGCAGTACATGCCGCGCGGCGCTGGCGCCGAGCTGCCGCAGACCCTGACCGGTGCTGCCGTTGCCATCGCCGACAAGCTCGACACCCTGGTCGGCATCTTTGGTATCGGCATGCTGCCCACCGGAAGCAAAGACCCGTACGCCCTGCGCCGTGCTGCATTGGGCGTGCTGCGTATCCTGATCGAGAAGCAGCTGGACCTGGACCTGACCGGTGCGGTCGAGTTCGCGGTCAAGCAGTTCGGTACCAAGGTCAAGGCTGCCGGCCTGGCGGAGCAGGTGCTGGAGTTCATCTTCGACCGCCTGCGCGCGCGCTATGAAGACGAGGGCATCGACGTTGCCACCTATCTGTCGGTGCGTGCCCTGAAGCCGGGTTCCGCCCTGGACTTCGACCAGCGCGTACAGGCCGTGCAGGCCTTCCGCAAGCTGCCAGAAGCCGAGGCCTTGGCCGCGGTGAACAAGCGCGTGTCGAACCTGCTGGGCAAGGCTGAAGGTGCTATCGCAGAGCAGGTCGAACCGAAGTACTTCGACAACGCCAATGAGTTCTCCCTGTACTCGGCCATCCAGCAGGCCGACCAGGCTGTGCAACCGATGGCTGCCGCACGCCAGTACAGCGAATCGCTGGCCCGCCTGGCTGCCTTGCGTGACCCGGTCGACGCCTTCTTCGAGGCGGTGATGGTCAACGCCGAGGATGCCAAGGTGCGTGCCAACCGTTATGCCCTGCTCAGCCGCCTGCGCGGTCTGTTCCTGGGCGTGGCCGACATTTCGCTGCTGGGGTAAGCCTTGAAACTGCTGATTCTCGATCGTGACGGAGTGATCAACCAAGACTCCGACGCCTACATCAAGTCGCTGGAGGAATGGATCCCGATTCCCGGCTCGATCGAGGCCATCGCGCAGTTGAGCAAGGCGGGCTGGACGGTGGCCGTGGCCACCAACCAGTCCGGCATTGCCCGTGGTTACTACTCGCTGGCAACCCTGGAGGCCATGCATGCACGCCTGCGTGCGCTGGTGGCCGAACAGGGCGGCGAAGTAGGCCACATCGTGTACTGCCCGCACGGGCCGGATGAAGGCTGCGCGTGCCGCAAGCCCAAGCCGGGTATGCTGCGGGCAATTGCCGACTACTACCAGGCCGACCTGCGCGGCGTGTGGTTCGTTGGCGACAGCAAAGGTGACCTTGAGGCCGCCCTGGCCGTCGGTGCACAACCCGTGTTGGTCAAAACCGGCAAGGGAGAGCGGACCCTGGAAAAAGGCGTCGCTGAAACTACACTGATTTTCGACGATCTGGCCGCTATCGCCAGAGAACTAATTTAAACGATGCGCCTAAGGGCGCATTTTTCTCAGGCGGGCAAGCCCCGCAACGGTACATGCCACTATGTCGATCCTGCAGGCGATCAGAATCTTTCTTTTTTACCTGCTACTGGGCACCAGTTCTTTGCTGTGGTGCTCGCTGAGCTTTTTCATCGCGCCATTTTTGCCCTTCCACAAACGCTATCGCTTCATCAACGTCTACTGGTGCCGATTCGCCGTGCTGCTGGCGCGGGTATTCCTGGGTATCCACTACAAGGTGACCGGTGCCGAGAACGTGCCCAAAACACCCTGTGTGATTCTGTCCAACCACCAGAGCACCTGGGAAACCTTCTTCCTTTCCGCCTATTTTTCGCCGTTGAGCCAAGTGCTCAAGCGTGAACTGCTGTACGTGCCCTTCTTTGGCTGGGCGATGGCCATGCTCAGGCCGATCGCCATCAACCGCGACAATCCCAAGGAAGCCTTGCGCCAGGTGGCCAGCAAGGGTGATGAGCTGCTCAAGCAGGGCGTATGGGTGTTGATATTCCCCGAAGGTACCCGTGTGCCATTCGGCACACTGGGCAAGTTTTCCCGCGGGGGTACCGCCCTGGCGGTGAACGCTGGCCTGCCGGTGCTGCCGATCGCGCACAACGCTGGCAAGTTCTGGCCCAAGACCGGCTGGGGTAAGCGCGCGGGCACCATCGAGGTAGTGATTGGTGAGCCGATGTACGCCAACGGCAGCGGTCCGCGGGCCATTGCCGAGCTCAATGATCGTGCTGCCGCCTGGAATGAGGCGACCCAACGGGCCTTGGGTTCGCTGCCGCCAGTGGATGAAAAACCGCAGGAGCAGATCGCCTGAGCATCTGTGGATAAGTTGTTAGCAATTTTTGGATGAATGCGCTTTAAACAGCGGTAAGTATCTGAATTAGCTATTTATTTCTGTGTATGACGTTTTTTCGAAAATCGTGCATAAGTTTTTTTAGGGCATAAAAAAACCGGCTTTTACAGCCGGTTTTTTTATACATGTGCCTTGCCTCACACCTTGTCGATATCCACGTCCTTGGTTTCCTTCAGGCAGAAGATGCCCACCACCAGGCTGATGCCGGTCACCAGCACGGGGTACCACAGGCCATAGAAGATGTCCCCGGTGTACACCACCAACGCGAACGACACCGTCGGCAGGAACCCACCGAACCAGCCGTTGCCGATGTGGTAGGGCAGTGACATCGAGGTGTAACGGATGCGGGTGGGGAACAGCTCGACCATCACCGCCGCCAACGGGCCATAGGTCATGGTAGCGATAAGGATCATCGCCACGATCAGCACCACTACCATGACCTGGTTGACCTGCGCCGGGTCAGCCTTGGCCGGGTAGCCTGCCTGTTCGATCGCGGTACGCATGGCGGCTTCATCGAAGCCATTGATGGTCTTGTCACCGATGTTCACCACCACCTGGCTGCCGGTGACCGCCACCGAGCTATAGGGCAGGCCTTGCTTGACCAGGAACGTCTTGACCTTGTCGCACGGGCTGTCGAAACGGGCCTTGCCAACGGGGTCGAACTGGAAGGTGCAACCTTGCGGATCAGCAGTGACCACGATGGGCGCCTGGCGGCTGGCGGCATCGATCTGAGGGTTGGCGTAGTGGCTGAGCGCCTTGAACAGCGGGAAGTACAGCACCGTCGCCAGCAACAGCCCAACCATCAGGATCGGCTTGCGCCCGATGCGGTCGGACAACCAGCCGAAAATCACGAAGAACGGCGCACCGATCACCACGCTGATGATCAGCAGGGTATTGGCCTGGGCCGGGTCCATCTTGAGCATCTGGGTCATGAAGAACAGCACGTAGAACTGCGCGGTATAGAAGGTCACGGCCTGGCCGGCGTTGATGCTGAACAAGGCGGTGAGCACGACCTTGAGGTTAGGCCAGGAAGTGAACGACTCACGGATCGGCGACTTGCTGACCTTGCCCTGCGCCTTCATTTTCACGAAGGCCGGCGATTCATGCATGCTCATGCGGATCCAGGTTGAGATCCCCAACAGCACGATCGACAGCAGGAACGGCAAGCGCCAGCCCCAGGTTTCGAACTGATCGCCGCTGATGTAACGGCTGCCCAGCACCACCAGCAACGACAGCAGCAGGCCCAGGGTAGCAGTGGATTGGATGAAGCCTGTATGGAAGCCGCGCTTGCCGGGCGGTGCATGTTCTGCCACATAGGTTGCCGCACCGCCGTACTCGCCGCCTAGGGCCAGCCCTTGGAGCATGCGCAGCACCACCAGGATGATGGGCGCTGCGATACCGATGCTGGCGTAGGTAGGCAGCAGGCCCACGGCGAAGGTGGACAGGCCCATGAGCACGATGGTGATCAGGAACGTGTACTTGCGCCCGATCATGTCACCCAGCCGGCCGAACACCAAGGCACCGAAGGGTCGCACCAGGAAGCCGGCAGCAAAGGCCATCAGGGCGAAGATGAAGGCAGTGGTGTCGTTGACACCCGCGAAGAACTGCTTGCTGATGACCGCAGCCAGCGCGCCATAAAGAAAAAAGTCATACCACTCGAAAACCGTCCCGAGGGATGACGCGAAAATGATCTTGCGTTCTTCACGACGGCTGTTGCTGCTCGCCGCCGCCCCCTGCTCTTGGATGTAATCCGACATCGTTGCTGTCCTCGGCCCGCAGGCCACAGTGATTATTTTTGTTGTTCCACTGTCGGCCGCCTCTGACCGCAGGCTGCCGGTACTGCACGCACCCGGGTCAGGGCGTCGGTAACGCGTCTTCGTTCAGGTAAGTGTGAGTGGCAGCTCCTTTGAGGATCAGTTGCGCCGCTTTCTCGGCGATCATCAGGGTAGGGGAACAGGTATTGCCGGAGGTGATCTGCGGCATGATCGAGGCATCTGCCACGCGCAGGCCGGGTATACCGCGCACGCGCAATTGGTTATCCACAACGTCCAACGGGCCATTACCCATGCGACAGGTACCCACCGGGTGGAAAATCGTGGTGCCGATCTTGCCGGCGGCCTCGAACAGGTCTTGTTCGGTTTGCAGGGCAGGGCCAGGCAAATACTCCACAGGGTCGAAAGCGGCAAGGGCAGGGGCCTGGACAATACGCCGGGTGAGGCGGATAGCGTCGGCGGCCACGCGCAGGTCTTGCGGGTCGCTGAGGTAGTTGGGGTCGATCAGCGGGGTACTGCTCATGTCCGCGCTGCGAATGTCGATACGCCCGCGGCTCGCCGGGCGCAAGTTACACACCGAAGCGGTAAACGCCGGGAAGCGGTGCAGTGGCTCGCCGAAGCGCTCCAGCGACAGCGGCTGCACATGGTACTGGAGGTTGGCCGTGGGCTGATCGGGGCTTGAGCGCACGAACGCACCCAACTGGCTCGGCGCCATGGCCAGCGGCCCGCTGCGGTCGTAGAGATAGCGCAGGCCCATGCCCATCTTGCCCCACAGGCTGTTGGCCATCTGGTTGAGGGTGCGGGCATTGCGGATTTGATAGATCAGGCGCAGTTGCAGCTGGTCCTGCAGGTTGCCGCCGACACCCGGCATATCGTGGCGCACGCCTATACCCAAGCGTTCCAGCAACGTGCGCGGGCCTATACCAGAGCGCTGCAGGATGCCGGGAGACCCCACAGCTCCGGCGCACAGGATGATCTCGCGCCGGGCAGCGAACGCATGCCAGGCGCCTTGCCACAGCGCTTTCACAGCGCGTGCACGGGTGTTGTTCAACAACACCTGGTCGACCTGCACGTCAGTCAGGACGGTGAGGTTGGAGCGTTCCTTGATGGGCCGCAGAAACGCCTTGGACGCGTTCCAGCGCACACCGCTGCGCTGGTTGACTTGAAAGTATCCACAGCCCTGGTTGTCGCCCGTGTTGAAGTCATCGACCTTGCCGATGCCGCTCTGCTCGGCAGCATCGCGAAACGCATCGAGGATCGGCCAACTGTAGCGCTGGCGTTCGACCCGCCACTCACCGGCGGCGCCATGGTGTTCGCTGGCTCCGGCAAAATGGTTTTCGCTGGCCTTGAACAATGGCAGTACATCGCTCCAGGCCCAGCCGTCGTTGCCCTGTTCAGCCCAGCGGTCATAGTCGGCTGCCTGGCCACGCATGTAGATCATGCCGTTGATCGAGGAACAGCCACCCAGCACCTTGCCCCGTGGATAACCCAGGCTGCGTCCGCCCAGCCCCGGTTGCGCTTCGGTCTTGAAACACCAATCGGTGCGCGGGTTGTTGATGCAGTAAAGGTAGCCGACAGGGATATGAATCCAGGGATAGTTGTCGCGGCCGCCCGCTTCGAGCAGCAGGACGCGGCAGGAAGGGTCGGCAGATAAACGGTTGGCCAGCAGGCATCCGGCGGGGCCGGCCCCTACGACCACGTAGTCAAAGACAGAATCGGCTGATGGCATGTGCAACCTCGCGCCTGATTATTATTCTTGTCGCCTTCCATCTTATTGATTAATTTCGCTGAGGGAACACGAGATTTCGCGCAGCCGTTGTGCGTTTTAGCACAACGGCCAACAGGGAAAGGGATGCATGTTCGACTGGAATGATCTGCGGTTTTTCCTCGAGTTGCAGCGCAGTGGCCGCCTCCTCACCGCCGCCAAGCGCCTCAACACCACCCACAGTACCGTCGCCCGGCATATCGAAAGCATTGAAAAAAGCCTGGGCACTGCATTGTTCGTGCAACATGCCCAAGGCTACGAACTGACCCCCTCCGGGCAAGCGCTACTCAAGCATGCTGAAGCCATGGAGAACGTCGCACTGCTGGCGCAGGAAGAAATCAACCAGGCCATCACCCCGTTGGGCAAAATCCGCCTGGGGGTAACCGAAGGCATCGGCATCATGTTTTTCACCCCACGCATGAACGCCTTGTTCGAGCGTTACCCCGGGCTTGAAGTGGAGTTGGTGGCGGTCCCGCGGTTTGTCAGCATTCTCAACCGCGAAGCGGAAATCAGTATTCACCTCGAGCGGCCCAACGCTGACCTACTGATCACCCGCAAACTCACTGACTACCGCCTGGCGCTGTATGCCAGCCAGGCGTACCTGGACCGGGCGCCACCTTTGCGTCACCGTGAAGACCTGGCCCGCCACAGCTGGATTGGCTACGTCGACGACTTGTTGTTCAGCCAGGAGTTGCTGTTCCTTAACAGCTTCTGCCGCTCACCCAGCGTGGCCTTCCGCAGTACCAGCGTCATCGCCCAGCAAACGGCGGCCCGGGCAGGCCTGGGCATCGCCGTGCTGCCCAACTATATGGCCCGCCACGACCCGACGCTGGTGCGCGTACTGCCCAGCGAAACCATCCAGCGCAGCTACTGGATCTGCACGCGCCGTGAACTGCACAAGTCGGTACGCCTGCGGGTGGTCTGGGACTACCTGCTGGCGCTGTGCGCCGCCGAACAGGGCGAGCTGTTAGCCGAGTAGAGCCTTTGCCGCGAGCAGCAAGGCAGCCAGCCATCCGGCCACTGCAAACATCTGCTGCAAGCGTGGCCCGGCCAGCTTCGCCGCCAGTGGCCTGGCCAGCAACAAGCCGAGCACAGCGCCGATAGCGAACGGTGCGCCCACCTGCCAGTGCATTACCCCAGCCAGGCTGGCGCTAACCACGCTCCCCGTCGACACCAGCGCAATGACCGCCAGGGAGGTGGAGACGATGCTCTTCATGCGCAGGTTGGTGTAGCGGTTCAAGGCCGGAATGATCACGAAGCCGCCACCCACCCCCAGCAACCCTGACAACAACCCCGACAGCGCGCCAGTCAAGGCCAACGCCCGCGCACAAGGCAACGTCCAGCGCAAACGCCCCTGCAACGGGTTGAGTACGCAGGGCTCGATATAGCGGTGCGCCTCGTTGGTTTCACCCCGCAGCTCTTTGGCCGCCTTGCGCCAGATGCGTACACAGGCGTAAACCAGGACCCCGGCGAACACCAAGGCCAACGGCGTATTGGGCAAGCGGTGCGCCAGCATCAGGCCGAGCGGAGCGCCGGCAATGCCAATCAGTGCGATGAAAAGCGCTGCACGGTAACGCACCAGCCCTTGGCGCAAGCCCAGCACCGCGCCCACGGCAGCGGCGAGCCCAACGGCTAGCAAACCAATGGGGGCGGCTTCCACCATCGAAAGGCCGAGGCCAAACACCAGCAGGGGTACGGCAAGGATGCCTCCGCCAGCGCCCGTCAGCGCCAGCACTGCGCCGATGATTGCACCGAGCCCGGCGCCGAGCAGTTGATGTTCGATCACTGGGCGGCCTCGGCGGCCAACGGCTGGGGCCGCGCCAGCCACTCACGCCCCTTGAGCATGCCTTGCCAGTACAGCGGTGGCAGCAGCCGGGCCTTCAGCAACCAGGCCAGGCGTGTTGGTCGCCGTCCATCGAGCAGCCAACGCGGAAAACTCGGTGCAACCTTGCCGCCATATGTGAACTCGGCCAGGACGATCTTGCCCCGCTCGACGGTCAGTGGGCAGGACCCATAGCCATCGTACTGTGCAAGGGTCGGCAACCTGCCCAGCGCCACCAGGACATTATTGGCCACTACAGGCGCCTGCTTGCGCGCCGCCGCGGCGGTCTTGGCATTGCTGGTGCTGGCAACGTCACCCAGAGCATGGACATTGGCGAACTGCCGATGGCGCAGGGTATGTGGGTCGACATCGACCCAGCCCGCAGCATCCGCCAACGGGCTGTTGCGGATGAAGTCCGGGGCAACCTGCGGTGGCACGACGTGCAGCATGTCGAAGGCCTCGGTGCGGGTCTCGCTGCTGCCGTCGGCCAGCGCACGGACGAAGGTGGCACGCTTGCTGGGGCCATCCACCGCCACCAGGCGTTGTGTGTAGTTGAGGTCGACACCGTACTTGTCGATATAAGCCATCAGCGCTGGCACATAGTCGGGTACACCGAACAATACGGCGCCCGCATTGAAGAAGCTGGCCTTCACATCACCCAACCGACCGTGCCGCAGCCAGTGATCGCAAGACAGGTACAGCGCCTTTTGAGGCGCGCCGGCGCACTTGATCGGCATCGGTGGTTGGGTAAACAGGGCACGACCCTGCTTGAGGTTTTGCACCAGTTGCCAGGTGTAGGGCGCAAGATCGTAGCGGTAGTTGGAAGTCACGCCGTTACGCCCGAGGGTATCGCTGAGGCCGTCGATGGCCTCCCAGTCGAGCTTGAGTCCAGGGCACACCACCAGTTGTTCATAACTGATGGCGCGGCCATCCTCGAGCGTGACCCGCTGGCCCTGTGGATCGAAGCCTTGAACGCGCGCTTTGACCCAGCGTACGCCCTGTGGAATGGTCGAGGCCATGGTGCGAGCGGTACTCGGTGCCGTGAATACACCGGCGCCGACCATGGTCCAGCCAGGCTGGTAGTAGTGCACATCGGCGGGATCGATCAACGCGATGTCCAGCGAGGGGTCGCGGCTGATGAGGCTGGCAGCGGTGGCGATACCCGCGGCACCGGCACCGACGATGACCACCTTGTGGTGGTTGGAACTGGCAGGGGATTGCAAGGCAGGCATGGGGGACTTCCTGAAATTCTGGTTATCGGGCAGGGCGGTCAAAGCTTGTTCAGCGGGATCTTCAGGTAGCTGACACCGTTGGCCTCGGGCTCGGGAAAATGACCGCTGCGCATGTTGACCTGCACCGACGGCAAGATCAGCACGGGCATGTCGAGGGTCTTGTCACGGGCTTCGCGCATGGCGACAAAGCTGTCCTCGTCGATGCCTTGATGGATGTGGATATTGCTGGCGCGCTGTTCGGCCACCGTGGTGACGTAGCGCATGGCACGCCCGCCTGGTAGATAGTCATGGCACATGAACAGTTGAGTGTGGTCGGGGAACGCCAGCAGCCGGCGGATCGACCGGTACAGGGTACGCGCGTCGGCACCGGGGAAATCGCAACGGGCGGTGCCGTAATCAGGCATGAACAGCGTATCGCCAACGAACAGCACCTTTTCTCCGGCATCCTCTATCAGGTAGCTCATGCACGCAGGGGTATGCCCAGGGGTGTGCAAGGCCCGGGCATGCAAATTGCCGATACGAAACCCTTCCTCGTCTTCGAGCAGCACATCGAACTGGCTGCCATCGCGCGCAAAGCCAGGTTCGGCATTGAACAAGGTGCCGAACACTTTCTGCACCTGGGTGATGTGCGCGCCAATGGCCGTGTGGCCGCCGAGCTTTTCCTTGAGGTACGCCCCGGCCGAAAGGTGATCGGCGTGTACATGGGTTTCCAGCACCCACTGGACCTCTGCGCCCAGCGCCGCGACCCGGGCGATCAGCCGGTCCGCCGAAGCGGTACAGGTGCGCCCAGACTTCGGGTCGTAATCCAGCACGCTGTCGATCAATGCACACTTGCGCGTTTCGCCGTCCATGACCAAGTAACTGATGGTCGAGGTCGCCTCATCGAAGAAAGCTTCTACGTGAAGGTTGTTGCCAATGATCATTACGTTCTCCAAATGTTCCACGGCGCCTTTGAGAGGCGCAGGGAGTGACAGGAGGTTTATCAAGATGCATGCCAGGAATTTCCAGCCACGCAGGCCAGCCGATCCGGCATTGCCAGGCGCATGCCAGATAAAATGGCAGCTACGTTTGGCAGTCGACTGGCAGCCAATGGCAGCATTTGGCAGTACTTGGTACCCTCGGCCAGGTTATCCAACCGGTCGTTGTCATGCCTGAAACCCATTCAATCATCCTAGCCCTGGTTTCCTACCTGGAACACGATGCGCTACCTGCCATCGTCTTGGACACCGACTACAACATCCTCGCTGCCAATGCGGCCTACCGCCGACAGTTCGGCCGTGACGCAGTAGCGCCGCTGGGTGAGAAGTGCCATCGGGTGTCACATCACTACGCCGTGCCTTGTGACCAGGCCGGCGAACATTGCCCGATGCGCAAGGCCTGGGACAGCAAGGCGCCGGAGCGCGTGCTGCATATCCATCACACCCCGCGTGGGCCTGAACATGTGGATGTAGAGTTGCGGCCCATCCTCGATGAACAGGGCAGGGTCGTTGCGTTCGTCGAGCGCCTGACCACCATCACGCTTGCGTCCGCGCAACCGCAGCAGCAGGGGCTGGTTGGCCGGGCCCCAGCGTTCAAAGCAGCCTTGGCCAGCCTGCAACGGGCGGCACCTGCGCAGATACCCGTGCTGCTGCAGGGCGAATCGGGGACTGGCAAAGAGCTGTTCGCCCGTGCAATCCATATGGGCAGCCCTAGGGCCAACGGCCCCTTGGTGGTAGTCGACTGTACCGGCTTGACCGAGTCATTGTTCGAGAGTGAATTGTTCGGCTACGAGAAGGGCGCCTTTACCGGTGCCAACCAGCGCAAGATCGGCCTTGCCGAAGCGGCCCATGGTGGCACGCTGTTCCTCGACGAAATCGGCGAAGTGCCGCTGGCGATGCAGGTCAAACTGCTGCGCCTGATCGAGTCCGGTAGCTTCCGCCCGGTCGGTAGCCTGCGTACCGTGCATTCCGATTTCCGCCTGGTTTCAGCAACACACAAGCCGCTGAAGCAAATGGTCGCGGACGGCACATTCCGTGAAGACCTGTATTACCGCATCAGTGGCTTCCCGATACGCTTGCCCGCGTTACGCGAAAGGGTCGAGGACCTGCCCTTGCTGGCGCAGAGCCTCTTGCAGCGGATGGCCGGCAAGCCGGCTGCCAGCCTGACTGAGGCAGCCTTGCAGCAACTTGCGCTGCACCCGTTCCCGGGCAATATCCGTGAGCTGCGTAACATCCTGGAGAGGGCGCAGCTGTTCACCGACGACGGGTTGATCCGGCCCGAGCACCTGCCAGAAGAGGTGGGTCACGGCCAGGCGGCAGGTTTCACCAGAAACCGAGGTCGCAACGACTTGGGCGAACTGGCGCAGGCGCTGGAACAGTTCCAGGGCCCACGCAGTGAATTGGCACGCCACCTTGGGATGAGTGAACGTACGCTGTATCGACGTTTGAAGGCCCTGGGCCTAAACCCTTCCTGAGCTTACGCAGCGACCCTATGAATGCAAATTTTTCTCATTTATATTCATGGTCACGCTGCTCGCCTCAGGTCTGCCATGTCCCTCGACCCTTCCAACCTACCGCTGCTCTGCGCCTTGATTCGTCACTACGATGAATTGGTGGATCACGTCCGTCGCCGCTTTGGTGACCGAGGCTTTGCCCGCGAGGTGGTGCACGATGTATGCGTAAAATTGCTGGAAAAGCGCGAGAAAGAGCAGGTGCGTTTGCCTCTGGCGCTGCTGCGTAAAATTTCCTACGACCAGGCTGTGAGCAGTTACCGCAGTGAGCGGCGGCGGCAGACCTGGATCGTTGAAATGCCCGAGCCACTGGATGCCGTTTGCCCCGCACAGGCGCCCCTCCAGCAGTACGAGGCCGCACGGGAGCTCGAATTGCTCTCTGAAGCCATCAGCCGCTTGCCCGAACGCTGCCAGATGGTCTTTGTCATGCACAAGATCCACGATTTGCCTCAGGCCGAAGTCGCCGTGCGCATGGGGATTTCCATCAAAACCGTGGAAAAGCACCTGCGACTTGGCCTGGCTGCCTGCCGCCTGCATCTGGATCGTCAGCAGGTAGGCCAATGAGCAGTGATACCCCAACCAAGCTCCCTGCGTCGGCCGAAGAACAGGCCCTAGCGCGCCACCGCGAAGCGCTGCGCGAGCGTTTTCCGATGCCCGAGCCCAAGCCGCGCAAAACGCGCAAACCGTTGCTGGCGGGTGGGCTGGTGCTGCTACTTGGGGCAGGCCTGGCCTGGCTCGACCCCAGCTATCACAGCGAGCAGTACGCCAGTGCCGTGGGCGAGCGACGGCTACTCACGCTGGCCGATGGCAGCCAGGTCGAAATGGACAGCGGCACCCGGTTGAGCGTGAGCTGGCACCTGCGTTCGCGCCGTATCACGTTACAACAGGGGCAGGCGTTATTCGAGGTCAGCAAGGCCGTGTTCCGGCCATTCCAGGTCGAGGCCGGTACCGCCCAGGTGAACGTGCTCGGCACTCGCTTCAATGTGCTGCGTGGCGTCGACACGGTAGAGGTGGCCTTACTGCGCGGCAGCTTGGCGGTGCAGTCCACCGTCGACCCGGCGCAACACCTGCGGCTGGCACCGGGGCAGCAGGTGAGTGTCAATCAGGGCCGACTGCAACCGCTGGCGACTGCCGATTTGGCGCGTATCACGGCTTGGCAACGCCAGCGCCTGGTGTTTGCCCGCACACCGCTGTCGCAAGCGCTGGCGCAGATCCAGCGCTACCGCGTCGCAGTCATTGAGTTGGAAGGTCAAGGCCTGGCCGACCTACCTGTTACCGGCACTTTCGATACACGCAATGTCGAAGCCCTGCTCGACGTACTCCCGCGCATCTTACCGGTGAGCGTTCGCCGTGACCCCGAGGGTAGGGTGCGTATCGGGCCGCGGGCAATAGGTCACTGATGCGAATCATCGAAGCATCGAGGCGGGCGAAAAAAAGTTGCACGGGCAGGTAGGGTTTCAGGGGGTTCGAAGCGGCTTAGATGCCAGACACTTACGCCAAGGATCTGCTCGCCATGAAGTACCCCGCCCGTATCCACCACCCATACCTGCCCCTTTCCCTGCTTGCCGCGAGCCTTCTGGTGACAATGCCCGTGCTCGCCGACACCAAGGCCAACATCGACATTCCAGCGGGCTCTTTGGAGCAGGCGCTCAACAGCCTGGCGCAGCAGACCGGGGTACAGATCATCTTCGCCAGCGACGTGGTGGGCGATCGCACTACGCCGGCGTTGCATGGCCACTACAATGCCGAGGAGGCGATGCACCGGCTGCTCGACGCTCGCGGTTTGCAGGTGCAGATGCAGGACGCACAGACCTTCCTGGTGGTAGCGCCCCAGGCCTCAGGCCGCCTCGCTGTGCCCGCCAAGGTCGAACCGCTGGCCGTGGATGCCACGGTAATCAGCGGCGATGTGCTTGGCAGTGGCACGGACGAAGAGGTGCGTACCTATGCCGGCAGCCGCAGCGTGGTTGGCAGCGAGGCGTTGCACAAGGCCAGCGTGCGCGGTGTAGACGAGGCGCTGCAGCGGGTGCCGGGGGTGAAGATCTTCGACGAGACCGGTACCGGGGCTTTGCCGCAGATTGCCGTGCGTGGCTTGTACGAAAGCCGCAGTGGCCGGCTGCAGGCGTTGTCCGACGGCATCCCGCTGGCGCTAGCGCCTTATGGCCAAACCGGCCTGTCGCTGTTCCCCGTGACCATGGCGGCGGTCGACCGCATCGACGTGGTCAAGGGCGGCGCCGCCGTGCAGTACGGGCCGAACAACGTAGGCGGGGTGGTGAACTTCATCAGCAAGCCGATCCCGCGGGAGTGGCAGACCACCTTGCAGGAGCGCACCACGTTCTTCCCCGGAGGTCGCCAACTGTGGGACACCTACCTGGGCACCGGTGGCTTCATCACCGACAACTTCGGGCTGCAACTGGACCTGAACACCATCGGCGGGCAAGCCGGGCGCGAGCATTCCGATACCGACATTCAGAACTACCGCCTGCGCGGGCAGTGGAACATCGACGACGACCGTGACCTGAGCTTCGGCTTCCAGCACTACAAGGCCGACATGGATCTGGCCGGCGCCCTGAGCGTTGCCGACTACAAGCATGACCCGCGCCAGTCGACCCGCCCCCTGGACCGCTTCGAGGGTGACACCGACCGCGTCTGGGGCACCTACACCCAGAAGTTCGGCGCCATCGGCCCGTTCGACTCGGTGGCCTTCAGCTGGACCAACTTCGCCCACAACAGCTACCGCAACTTCGTCGTCGGTATGCCGTTCACCCCAGACGGGCAAGCCGTCACCAAGCAGGATGGCCCACGCGACTTCAAGGTCTGGGGCAGCGAGCCGCGCTTGAGCCTGGGCATCGACGGCGAGCAGGTCAGCCAGACCTGGCTGCTGGGCGCGCGTTACGTGAAGGAAGACATCGACTACAAGGTCAATCGTCAAAGCCTAGCCACCGGCGCGACCACGCCATTTCGCGACTGGCATTTCGATGACGAGGCCAAGGCGTTCTACATCAGCAACGCCATTGGCCTGCTCGACAACCGCCTGACTATCACCCCGGGCGTGCGCTACGAGAACGCACGCATGCAGTACGACGATGGCATCACCGGGGCCAGCAACGAAAACCAGTCGATGGAATGGCTGCCTGGCATCACCGTGGGCTTCCAGGCCAGCGATGACTGGTTCGTCTATGCCAACGCGCAGAAGTCGCTGCGCCCGCCGCAGGTGACGCAGATCGTCAAGGAGGGCCAGGTCGGCGCGGAACTGGCGTGGAACTACGAGACCGGTGTGCGCTATACCCCGTGGGACGGCTTGCGCGTCGACCTGGGCGTGTACCGCATCGACTTCGATGACCAGATCGTCTACGACGCCACCAGCGACCGCTTCGTTAACCTCGGCAGCACCCGCCACCAGGGGATCGAGACCGAGGTGTTCTGGACCCCGGAGGCCATGCCCAACCTCGACCTGCATGCCAGCTATGCCTACCTCGATGCCAAGCAGCGTAACGGTGAGTTCAAGGACAACGAGGTGCCCTATGCCTCGCGCAACCAGTTCAGTGTCGATGGCCGCTATCGCTTTGCCGAGAACTGGACCTACAGCCTCGATGGCCTCTACGTGAGCAGCGCCTATACCGATGCCGCCAACTCGGGTGAGGAAAATGCCATTGCCTCGGTCGGCAAGCTGCCGGCCTACTGGCTGTGGAATACCGCCATCGAGCGACGCTTCAAGGTGCGTGATGGCGTGCTGACGGCGTCGGCTGGCATCAGCAACCTTTTCAACCGCGAGTACTATTTCCGCGGCATCGATACGAGCCCCTGGGGTCGCCAGCCGGCGCCGCAGCGTTCGCTGACACTGGGCGTGAATTACCAGTTTTGAGGGATGAAGCTTGATGCCTTCCTTCCTCGACGCATCCCGTCTCCATCATTTTCGATCGAGCGGAGT